>NZ_JAVKPP010000002.1:0-342696 GCF_040980965.1 Kocuria sp. CPCC 205231
TTGACGGGCAGCTCGCCCTGGTACAGCTTCGGCGCCTGCCGGCCCGGGCGCACGGTCGAGGCCGACTCGCGCCCCCCGTCACCGCGGCCCGTCCCGGCCCGCCAGGAGCCCTTGCCCGCTCCGCCGTCCCGCACGGGCGAGGTCGTGCGGTCGTCCCGCAGCGGCCCGGCCGGCGGAGCGGGCCGCTCCTGCCCGGCCGCGAGCAGGCTCCATCCGCTGTCCCTCTGCTCCGTCCGCTCCGCGGAGGCCGCCGGGGCGCCGAAGGCCGAGCCCCGGCCCTGCCCGGTGTCCGGGCTGATGCCGGAGCTGACCGCCACGCTGACGGCCACCAGCGCCGAGAACGCGGTGAGCGCGGTCACCGGCGAGGACGCGCGCTGGCGCAGACCGGGGCGGGCGGGACGGCGAGAGGAGTCGCGGGGCATGACGGTGTTTCCCCCAGGATGTCGCGACGAGCGACGTGAAGATCGTGCAGGAGTTCGAGGTGCTGGGACCCAGCGTGATCAGCTTAAGCGAACGGAGTCTGACCACCGAGGAAACTCCCGTCCCCACATCAGCGCCTTGTCATGCGACGACTTGATGCAAACGCAAACGCCTCGGGTCGGACGGTCAGTAGGGCCCCGACCACCCGTCCTCGAGCAGACCGCGGGCGTAGGCGGCCTGGCCGAGGTGCTGCGCGGCGTCGTCGACCGTGCTCACCAGGCGGGCGCCCCGGGTGACGGGCGGGGTCCACGACCGGTCCACCACGTCGTCCAGCTGAGCCTCCGTGAGTCCGTGCACGTACGTCACGGTGCGCTCGACCACCGCGTCGAGGTAGCCGCGCAGCAGGTCGGGGGACGCCACCCGGATCCGCGCGACGTCCTCCGGCCCGTCTCCGAAGCCCATGGAGGAGTCGGGGACGTCGAGGCCGAACCGCCCGCTCCATCCCTCGGCGGTCCACACCTCCTCCGTGCCGGCGAGCTGGGCCACCTGTGCGTCCTGCTGGCGGGACGCGTGCCACACCAGCCAGGCCACGGAGTTCGCGGTCCCGCCCGGCATGGTGTGCAGCACCTCCGCAGAGATGCCCTCGAGCACGTGCTCCGCCACCTCGGACGGGCGGCGGGCGGCGTCCTCGAACAGTTCCTGCGGCGTCATCGCGACCATTCCTTCCTCGCCGGGGCCGGGCCGGCCCCTGCCGCCGAGCCTACGTCCCCCAGGGGCCGTGGCGCCGGGTCCCGATGAAGTGACGGCCCGGGGGCGGGCGGGTCAGCGCACGGCCGGCCGCAGCATGCGGGCGACCGTGAACGCCGCCAGGACCACCACGGCCGTCATGACCAGCGCCGTCCAGTGCATGCCCGCCGTGAACGCGGCGACCGCCGCCTCCTGCACCGCCGGACCGAGCGCCCCGGCGCCCTCCGCGACCTCGACGGCTCCGCCGAGGGTCTCGTGCGCCGCGGCCGAGGAGCCGGCGTCCAGGGCCGTGGGCAGGTCGAGGTGGCGCTGGTAGAAGGCGGTCATCAGTCCGCCGAGCACGGCCGTGCCCAGCACCGCACCGACCTCGTAGCCGGTCTCCGAGATCGCCGAGGCCGCGCCGGCCTTGTGCGGCGGGGCCGCCGTGAGGACGAGGTCGTTGGACAGCGTCTCGGCGAGCCCGATGCCGGTGCCCACCAGGCAGAAGGCCACGAGGACCACCACAGCGCCGGCGGTCGCGGAGAGGTCCGCGAGGGTGACCACGAGGAAGCCGGTCGAGGACAGGAGGATCCCCGCCGTGATCACGGTCCGGGGGCTCAGCCACTGCACGGCGCGCACGGCCACGAAGCCGGCGAGGACCGTGAGGACCAGGCCCGGGACCATGGTGAGCCCCGCGGTCATCGGATCCAGACCGACCACGAGCTGCAGGTACTGGGTCAGCATGAACAGGAACCCGTAGAGCCCCACGTTGCCGAGCACGTTGACGGTGACGCCGCCGCGGAAGCCCGGGTGCCGGAACAGGCCGAGGTCCAGCATCGGGTGCGCCAGGACCGCCTGGCGCCGGACGAACAGCACACCGGCCAGCACGCCGAAGGCCGCGCTGAGCAGACCCTGGAAGAGCTCCCCGGAGGCCGTCGCCGCCTTGATGCCGTAGACCACGGGGGTCATGGCGAGCATGGCGAGCAGCACGGACGGCACGTCCACGGGCCCGGGCCGGGGGTCCCGCGACTCCGGCACCAGCAGGGGGCCGAGCACCAGCAGGGGCAGCAGCACCGGCACGGACATCAGGAACACCGAGCCCCACCAGAAGTGGTTGAGCAGGAAGCCCCCGACGATGGGGCCCAGTGCGGCGCCGCCGCTGAAGCCGCCGGCCCAGACCGCGATCGCGATCCGGCGCTGCCCCGGGTCCAGGAAGATGTTGCGCAGCAGGGACAGGGTCGCGGGCATCAGCATCGCGCCGAAGAGCCCCATGGCGGCCCGCCCGGCCACGAGCAGCTCGGCCGTGGGCGCGAAGGCCGACGCCGCGGAGACGGCGGCGAAGCCCGTGCCGCCGATCAGCAGCAGCCGCCGGCGGCCGATCCGGTCCCCCATGGAGCCCATGGGGATGAGCAGGCCGGCGAGCACGAGGGGGTAGACGTCCACGATCCACAGCAGCTGCGCGCCGGTGGGGTGCAGCGCCTGCGAGATGGTGGGCAGCGCGAAGCTCAGGGCCGTGTTGTCGACCGACACGAGCAGGACGGGCATCATCAGGACCGCGAGCGCGGCCCATTCGCGCGCACCGGCCGTGGGGCGGGGCGTCAGCAGAGTGGTCATGGTTCACCTCCGGGGAACGGATCGGGAGCGGACAGCCTCAGTAACTGTACCGTCTAGACGGTACAGTTATGGGCGAGCTGACACAATGGGCACCACGTCCGACCCAGGGAGGTCTTCCTCACATGCCCCGCCCACCCGTGGCCCGGGACAAGCTCCTGGCCGCCTTCGAGCAGATCGTCCTCGACGACGGCGAGCGCGCCGCGACCCTCGACGCCGTCGCCGCCGCCGCCGGAGTGTCCAAGGGGGGTCTGCTCTACCACTTCCCGCACCGCCAGGCCCTCGTGGACGCGACGCTGCAGCGCCTCGAGGAGCTCATGCAGCTGGACCTCGAGGCCATGGCGGCGGCGCCGGACGGGGCCGCGCGCTACTTCCTGGTCACGTCCCTGTTCGAGGACAGCCGGCTGGACCGTGCCCTGATCGTGGCCTCCCGGCTCGTCCAGGCCGGGGACGAGAACGCTCGGGCCGCCCTGAAGCGGCTCGAGGTGGCGTGGTACGAGCTGATCCTCGCGGACGTGGGCGACCCGGTGGTGGCGACCGCGGTCCAGCAGATGGGCGACGGGCTCTACCACAACGCGTCGATCGGCCTGCTGCCCGACGACAGCGCACAGCGGCACACCATCCTGGAGCACCTCCTGACCGCGGTGAACCGGCTCAGCCCGCGCCCCTGAACTCCCCGGTTCAGGCCCGCGTCGCGGCGGCTGCCGTGCGCAGCGCGACGAGGATCCGCTGCCGGGTCTCGGCCCGGCGGTGCCCGTTGCGCAGCGACGGGTGCGGCACGCCCAGCACGGGCAGCAGCCGCGGGGGCTGCTCGACGGTGAGCAGGCGCATCATTCCCGTGAGTGCCGGGGCTCCGAAGGTCACGACGACGCGCAGCTCCGGCAGCGCCCCGACCAGCTCCCGCAGGGCCGGTTCCGCCTCGGCGAGGTCATCCACCCGGGGTGGGCGGTGCCGCCCGTCCGCGCCCAGCAGCGCCCAGGGCATCACGTTCCAGCGCAGGTAGTCGCCGCGGACCAGCCCGGACTCCTCCCGCAGCGCCCTGAAGATCCGGGCGGTGGGGTCGGGGTTGTGCTCGGAGCTGAAGCTCAGGTCCCCGGCCGCCACGGTGGCCGGCCCGGGCGCCTCCATGAGCACGAGCACGCGAGCGCCGGTGCCGCCGCCGTCGGGATCGACCCAGGGCACGAACCGACCGCCGCCGCGCCAGACCCGGACCCGTGCGTTGAGCGGGGCCACGTGGGGCTCGTCCACGCGGGCGCGCTTGGCAGTGGGCGACACATCCGTCCCGGAGCTGCCGGAAAGGCCGGGAGGCGAAGAAGACGTCACACGACAAATCTATCCCCGCTGACGAGCAAGCAGACCCGCCGATACGGCGTGCGTCCGCGCCCAGGGACACCTCCTGCCGCCTGTCACGGACGCCACCTCCCATGGATGGGAAAGCGCAAGGAAAATGGATCAGCATAGCGAGGGACAAAAAGGGGCCGTTATTCCAGCGTTACTACTTCACAGTGTTTCTCCATTTGTGATTGCTTCATTCATGGTCATACAGATTTCCGCTCCTACATTTATTCTCATCGGCGCACAGGGGACGTCATCTCGGCAAGGGGCAAGCCATGGTCACGAAGAACACGCAACGGCTGGCAGAGGTCGGCCCCATCGACCCGCAGACCGGTTTTCCGTTCTGGTACGAGGACTCCACGGGGCTGCGGCTGGAACTCGTCTGGAGAGAAGGCGACGACAACGCACCCGTCGTGCTCGACCAGGAGAGCGGAACACTGCGGGGCAACCCGTTTCCCGGCGAGGCCTTCTACATGTCTGCCGAGACGGAGTTCACGGCAGGGGCCGGAAACCGCACGGCACGGATCCGGGTGATCCTCGCCCTGGAGGCCACGTTCGGCGGCACCGGAGAGGTGATGGATGGTCAGCAGATCGTCTTCGGCCGCATCCGCTTCCGGGTACGGGACGGTCTGCCGGAGACGGCGTACAAGCTCACCCACCCCTACGGGACGGTTGAAGGAACGACCGATGACAGAGGCCGGGTGACCGTCACCGAGGACATCGGCGTGACCCCATTGGACTTCACAGGTGCACTGGGCTCCTCCATCGCTCCCTTCCTGCGCTGGACACCCGACCCAGACCTGCCCCCCGGCTACGTCGGCGACGGGACCACGGAGCACACCGTCACGGGCAGCCCCTTCGGGACGAACTTCGCGCTCGTCGAGGGACCCGGGGTCGGCGCCGCCGGAAATCAGCCCGACCCCGGCGATCCGGGCAATCTCGACAAGATCTACACGGACCTCTTCGTGCTGCAGGGCCGGATCGCCACGGTGAACGGGGCCGACGTCCCCCGCGCCGTCTACACCCGCGCCGGTGACGGCACCGTGACGACGGACGTGTTCGCCCGCTCGATCACGGGCCAGCAACTTCTCGTCGCTGGCGCCGGCCTTCCCGACACACCCATGCAGGGCGGGGCCACACGCAACTATGTCGCCCGCCTTGACAGCGGCTCCACCGTGCCCACGGAGGTGACGGTCACGAACCTGACCGACTCCTCGCCGCTGCCCACTACCGCCGCGGTCACCGACGCCGTGGAGATCACTCAGGCCGACTACGACGCCGCGGCGCGGTCACTCACCGTGGTGGCCACGTCGAGCGACCAGCAGACCCCGCCGGCGCTCACCGTGATCGGCCGCGGTGGCCTGTCCGGACCGGTCGGAGTGCTGACCGACGTCGACGCACCTCCTCCAGTCATCACCGTTGAATCCACTGCGGGAGGCCTCAGCACCCGCAGCATCAGGGTCGTCGGCTGAGCCGGTCGATCCCCCTCCCGTACACCGCACCGGATCAGCAAGGAACCATCATGGACTACACACTGGCAGGCCAGTTCCTCGAAGCCTGCGACTGCACCGTCATCTGCCCCTGCTGGGTTGACGACGACCCCGTGGGAGGCCACTGCACCGGATTCATCCTGTGGGACTTCGAACGCGACAAGAAATCCACGATCACGGACGACCACACCGAGCACAACGTCACCGGGTGCAGGGTCGTCAGCGTGTCAACGCACTCGGGCAAGCGCCGAGGCAGCACCGCGCCGACCACGTCGATGTTGTACATCGACGTCTCGAAGCGCGTGGATGAGACGGTTAACGGGGACGCTGCCTTCGAGATCCTGCGGAAGGCCTTCACCGCTGACCCCGGCAGCAAGGACCAGTTCGGGCCGCTGGCCGAGCTGGCGGAGGTGAGCGGGACGATCGTCGGCGCGGAAGAGGCGGACATCCTCTTCGACCTTGATGAAGCGACTGAGCGCTGGACCGCCAGCGTCACACGCCGAAGGAAGAATGATGGCGATGCTGCCGAGGCGGTGCAGAAGAGTCCTCTTATCGAGGCGACGGGGCATCCGGCACGGTTCGACACGAAGGACGTCGAGAATCAACAGCCTCTCAACCTGTCCAACACGGCCCTCTCCCACGAACTGCAGGCCGAAAACCCCGTAACCGCGCAAAAGGGTGACCTACTGGCCATCAACGTGGGCGCCCTGCCCGGTGGCAGCCTGGAGGTCACCGGACGGTCGGGGATGCGCGGAACGTTCAAATACGAACATGCGGACCCTGTGTCTGCGAACGCCGGTCCGGCGGACCAGTAACTGGCGACATGACCACCGCATCCTCCGCATCCGTCCAGCAGCCCAGCCCCCCGCGGCCTGTCGACCAGAACCTCGTCGTACTGGCCATCTTGGCCCTGGCCGCGACCGCTTGGGCCGTCCTCCTTCTCACACACGGGGATGGTGGCCACTCGACCACCGGTCACGCCGAGACGGAGCTGCCTGCGGCGACCGAGAGCCACCCCCACCACGGAGGCTCCGCCGTCACCGATGTCGCTCCTCCTGCCTTTCTGGTCGACGCCGGACTGGCGGTCGGCGCCTGGACGGTCATGGTGGTCGCCATGATGCTGCCCCCGGCGCTGCCCCTGTTACAGACGGTGCGGCGGCTGGTGTCCCGCCGGCCCGACCCCTGGCGGCTGACGACGCTGAGCGCCATGACGTTCGTCGGGGCGTGGGCCGTGGTCGGAGCCGTGGTCGTCCTGGGCGACCTGGGCCTCCGGGCACTGGTCGCCACCGCGTGGTCGGGCAGCGATCTCCGCTGGGCGAGCGGGGCCGTGCTGATCGCGGCCGGCGTCTACCAGTTCACCCCCTTGAAGGACCTGTGCCTGCGCGGATGTCGTAGCCCGCGCAGTTTCGTACTGGCCCACTGGCAGGGTCGGCACTCTCCGGGCGCGGAGACGGTCGCGCTGAGCGGCGCCTACGCGCTGTCCTGCATCGGGTGCTGCTGGGCCCTGATGCTCGTCTGCTTCGCGGTCGGCACGGCTGCCCTTCCCGTCATGGTGGCCCTGACCGTGGTCATGGCCGCCGAACGGCTCGTCCCGTGGGGCCGGCGTCTGGTCCGCCCCGCCGGACTTCTCCTAATCCTGCTGGGAACGGTGATGATCTTGAGCACCTCATCACTCATTGTCTGATCCCGTAGATTCCCCGCCCACAAGCGATGCACCCCTGGAGACCACCATGAACAATCCCGCCACCGCGGAGGACCGCGTCGAGGCACTTGTCAAGGCCCCTGTTGAGCGCGGCATCAATCCCGACCGTGAGTACGACGTCGTCGCCCTGTCCTTCCCCATCGTCTACTCCTTGGAGGGGGACCACGACCCCAACGGGATGCTCTACACCCTCCGGGTGTACAAGCCGCTCCTGGACTGGGCCAAGCGACAGTGGGAGGACAACGACGAGTATCTCCCGAAGATGCACCGCAAGTGCCAGCTCATGGAGGTAGTGGCCGACGGCATTCCCCGCTACAAGCGCATGCGGGAGATCCTCGAACAGGGCCCCGTGGGGAACCACTATCTCCTCCAGGAGCTCGGCGGCGAGTCCGAGGTCCTCGACCGGGAGATCCGGGACGCCCACCGGCCGACGCCGACCCCGGAGCAACGCGCCGTACGTCAGAACTACCGGGCCACGGTGGACGAGCTCGTGACGGCTCTGCGCGAGCTGACCCGTGGAAGCGTCACCCACCTCTCCATCGATCCGCAGGTCCTCGACGGGTGGCGGACGAAGTGGCTCGCCCAGCTCGAAGACGCACAGCGAGCCGTGGAAAAGGCGCTCCTCGCAGTCGACGCTCGTCTGAAAGATGAGTTGAGACGTTACGCCCCCGATCACGGAGTACTCCAGGAACGCCGCGACACAGCACTTCAGGAACGTCGCAAGGAGGCAGGAGCCGCCGAAGGGTCCGCCGAGGACACGGAGCTGCCCAGGAACTGCCACGATCCTCTGGTCGAGTTCACCCGCGAGGAGATAGAGCGGCTGCTGTGCAACGACCACCTCCCGGTCGAGGAAGCAGGAGCCGGTCAGGGCCAGATTTCGAAGCCCACGCGGTACCACCGGTTCAACCCCCTCCGGCCCATCCCTCTTGTCCGGCCCCTTGTGCTGCGGGCCACGCTGGGCCAGACGGTGCAGGTGCACTTCGAGAACGAGATCCGCAGCCGGAAGGTGGGCATGCACGTCCAGCTCGACCGGCTGGGCGGTCAAGCGAATGCGGCTGGTCCCGGTTCATGGGGCCTGCACTCGGACGGAGCCCACGTGGGCAAGAACCGGGCCAGCGTGGTGGGCTATCAGCAGCGATGGGACTACACCTGGGAGGCCACACGCGAGGGCGTCTGGCCGATCAACGACCTGGGCGACGTCCGGGGCACGGACCGCGGCACCAACAACCACGGGCTGTTCGCTGCCCTCGTCGTGGAGCCCGAGGGCGCGCAATGGTACGACCCCGAGACGGGGTGCCGGCTCGACAACACCTGTCACCCGGACGGGCTGTACGTCGACGTGGTCCCCATTGATGAGCACGGGCTGAATGACGCGCAAGCCGCTGAACAACACCCCGTGGAATTCGTCGACTTCCATACCCGGGACCAGAAGAACTGCAGCTTCCGCGAGTTCGCCGTCTTCTTCCACGACGAACCCGAGACCCACAGCGCCATTCCGCATCCGCTGCCGCATTCCGCCATGCCCCTGTCCTACCGCGCTGAGCCGATGCACAACCGCCTGCCCTACCGGTTGCGGAAGCGGTGGCGGGAGGCCGAGCAGAAGAAGCGCACGAAACAAGCGAAGAACCTTGACCTCCGCGACAGGGGCATCGATCACTCCGCCGTGGAGATCACCCTCGACCACCTGCTCGGCGAAGAGTTCTGGGTCGCCAAGGACACCACGGATCCGTTCTTCGAAGACCACGACGACCTGCCCCTGTACGCCGACGCCCGGAAGAAGGGATTCCTCGAACGGGTCTCCGGAGAAGAGCAGCACCACAGCTCCTGGCTGTTCGGAGAGCCCGTCACGCCGATCCTGCGCGCGTACAAGGGAGATCCCTGCCGGGTGCGGCTGGTCCACGCCGGCGTCAAGGAGACGCACGTCTTTCACCTGCACGTGCACCAGTGGCGCGCCGTGGCCCAGGACGTCGCGAAGCCGTCGGCGTGGCAACCGGGTGAACACCACGGCTCCCAGCTGCTGGACTCGATTTCCATCGGCCCGCAGACCGGCATGACCATCGACCCCCTGTACGGCTCCGGCAGCCGTCAGCACGCCGTGGGCGACATCATCTGGCACTGCCACCTGTACCCGCACTTCCACCACGGCATGTGGGGACTGTGGCGCAGCTTCGACCGGCTGATCGGCAAGAATCATGACCCTTATCCCGACGGCACGCCGTGCTTCGAGCTCCAGCCCTTGCCGGGGCGGCAACCGGCGGAGGATCGACCGGGATTCCCCTGGTTCATCGACTACCGTTACCCGCGCAAGTCACCACCGCCGCCCGCCCCGTCGGAAGCGGACGCCCCGAACTTCCTGGTCGACGGACGGCGGCAGCTGCTGCGCCTGGGCCGGTCTCGTGACATGGAACGGAACGCGTTCGACCCGGCCTGCGCCGACGGCTCACAGCCCGGTGCGCTCTTCGTCGACCTCGATGGGCAGGCCGAGGGCTGGAACAGACAGGCCCCCCAGCTGCCCGAGCAGCGGATCATCAGATACGACATCGAGGTCACGTCCCGACCCATGACCTACAACTCCTCGGGTTGGCACGATCCCATGGGTCACTATTACCGGCTCACGGGCGCCTCGGTCCGGGACGCCGGTGCGCCCCCTCCCGATGCGGCCTCTCCACCGAGCCTCCCGCTGCCCGTGTCCTCGGCGAAGGACGAGGTCGAGCCGCTCTTCCTCCGTGCCAATCACGGCGACGTCGTCGAGCTCCGGCTGCACAACCTGCTGGGTACCTCCGGGATCGACCACTTCGACTTCCCCGGCCACCCGGTCGAGTGCGGGCTCCACGTGCACCTGGTGAAGTTCGACGTCCTCGCGGCCGACGGCTCGGCCAGCGGATGGAACTACCTGTCGGGCGCCAGCTCCCCCGAGGCGGTGGGGCCCAACATCCCGGGCAAACCGGATCGCAACGTCTCGCTGCACCGCTGGGTGGTGGACGAGGAGTTCGGCCCGTGCTTCTTCCACGACCACCTACTGGCCAACTTCCGGCAGAAGCGGGGGCTGTTCGCGGCCCTTGTCGCGGAGCCCCAGGGCTCACGCTGGTACCTCCCCGATCAGAAGACCGTCGCCTGGACGGGTTCCCAAGCGGTCGTGGTTCCGTCCGCTCGTCACAACAAAGCGAAAGTGAAGGGGGACTCTCCTGCGGTGCGGCTGACCCCCTACAGGGAGGCATGCCTGGCTCTTGGCGACTTCGTCCCCCTGCAGCGACGCAACGGCGAGCCGCTCAACGAACCCCATCTGTTGGGCGGTGACGACGACCCCGGGGTCATGGGCGTGAACTACCGCTGCACGCCGATGGAACAGCGCGGCAAGGACCCGTCGGAGTGGTTCAGCTCCCGCCGCTCCCAGTTGAAGAACGCCGGGAACCCTCGTGCACCGCTGGACGTCACCGGTACCTCGCCTCGTATTCCCGTGCCGCTCAAGGAGGCCGGGGACCCGGACACCCCCGTGCTCTACACCTACCCGGGAGAACGGCTGCGGATCCGCCTCTTCCAGGGCTCCCACGAGGAGCAGCACAGTTTCATGCTCAACGGCATGAGATGGCGCAAGGACTGGTACAACCGTACGTCCCCTCTGGTGAATCAACAGACCATCGGCATCTCAGAAGCCTTCACCGTGGACATCAACCCGGACGACGCCAGCCCTTACGGTCTGGGCGACTTCCTGTGGCAGTTCACGGTCATGGACGACCTGTGGCTCGGCTGCTGGGGGCTGATCCGCTCCCTCGAGACCGGCGAGGCGAATTTCGAGGCCCTGCCGCCTCTGCCGCTCGAGTGCCTCGATCTCGCGCGTCCCGAGGAGGACGTGGAGACTTGGGCAAAACCTTTGCGGAAGGCCTGCAAAGTGGCCAAGGAACGACGGAGGACAGCACACGAGGACATCCCCCAGCGCACCCTCGGCATAGGGACGCTCGACGAGGACACCGGTCTGCCACGTCTGCTGACGACCGACCAGTGCGGGGAACTTAACATCCGTCAGTACGTCATTGCCGCGCAGCGCCACGAGCACCTGTACGCCGGACCGGCGCTCACGGATCCGTGGGGCCTGATCTACCGGAATGCCGAGGACGTGGTGCCCGACGGCGACGGGAGCACGGGCCACCTCCGCGCCGTCATGGCGACGGACGAGCACGGGCGGCCGAAGCTCAGCGACGAACCGCTGGTGCTCCGAGCCCATCCTGGTGAATGGTTGCGCGTCATCCTGGTCAACGAGGTCCTGCTCCCCGACGACGGGGGACAGAGGGGCCTCGTCACTCGTGACCGGGAGCTGCCCCCGTTCGGACCGGAGGTGAGCCCACCGCGTCTGCCGGTCGAGCACCGCGACCACCTCGGCTACCCGGACCGGCGCACCGTCAGCCCACGGGTGGCGCTCCACCCCAGCCTCCTCCAGTACGACGTGGTGCGCCACGACGGATCATGGGTGGGACGCAACCACGACAGCACGGTGGCCGCCCTGGACATGGACGACACCGCGAACGTCGTGCACGGCGCCCACGATCCAGCGGCGGCGGTCACCCACCGCACCGACCACGCAATCGGTCACCGGGACCCTAACTGGCGTGAGTACTGGTGGTACGTCGATGACAAGCTGGCCCCCGCCGGGGGCGTCACCCCCCGTCCGGGCCAGGCCTGCTACCTGTTCGACATGGGCGACATCCGCAACCACCGCCACCACGGGCTGATCGGAGCCGTCGTCGTCGAGCCGCAGAGCGTCACCCCCATGGACCCGGACGCCGAAGGCCAGGAAAAATGGGTGGGTCCGCACGTCCGTCTCCACGACAAGAATGCTGCCGTGGCCGAGGAGCACGTGCTCTTCCTCCAGGACGGGCTGCGACACTTCCTGCGCGGTGACATCGACCAGCCGGTGCCAGACGTCTCCCCCAGTGATCCCCCCGTGGACGTAGGACAGAAGGCGATCAGCTACCGCTCCCCCCTCACCCCGACGAAGGATCCGCTGGCGTGGAGTGGTCATCCGACGCCCGTCATCCGAGCCGACGAGCAGCTTCCCGTCTGGCTCCACTTGGTGTGCGCCGGTGACAAGCCGCGCAACCACACGTTCACGCTGCACGGCTTCGTGTGGAACGCCGCGCCGTGGGTGCAGAAAGGTCCCCACACGGGCGGTATGGGTGCCATCTCGGCCGGCTTCGCCCAAGACTTGGTGCTACTACCGGATGAGACAGGAAACAAGCGTCCTTGGGACAAGGGGGACCACGCCTATCGCAGCGGGGCCTTCCGCTGGGCCGTCGCCCAGGGCATGTGGGGCATCCTGCGGGTCGGCGAGCCGCCGCAGGCCCCCTGATTCAATTGAGGTGGACGTGCTCGGGCCGGAGGCCGATGCCGATGGCCCGTCCGGTCACGTGGGGCAGGAACGGCAGGGCCCGCACCACCCCCAGCGGCAGCGGAGGCCGCGGCGCCTGCCCGGGCCGGGAAGGGACCAGCCGGCGGGCCAGCAGGAGCTGGAACAGCTGGGTGGCGCGCGCCGGCCACGCCCTCCGCCGCTGCACCCGGGCGAGGTCCCGCGCCCGCACCCCGCCGCGCAGCAGCCGCGGTCCCAGGATGTTCGCGGCGGCCACCGCGTCCTGGATCGCGAGGTTGATGCCCACGCCCCCGGCCGGGGACATCGCGTGGGCGGCGTCGCCGAGGAACAGCACCCCGGGCCGCCACCAGCGGCGCAGCCGGTCCACGCGCACGCGCAGCAGCTTCACCTGCTCCCAGTCCTCGATCGTGGCGAGCCCCTCCCCCAGGCCGGGGGCGAGCGCGCGCACCCGGTCCCGGAAGGCCTCGAGCCCCCGGGCGCGCAGCGCGTCGTGCTCGCCCGCCCGCACGATCATGGCGGCCTGCCAGTAGCCGGTGCGCGGCAGGGCGACCACCGCGCCGTCCCCGGCGTTGAACAGCGGCTGCTCCTGTCCCTCGCTGCGGGGCACGCGGAACCACAGCACGTCCATCCGGGACGGTGAGGCCACCGGGGCCAGGCCGGCCGCGGCCCGCAGCACGGAGTCGCGGCCGTCAGCGGCCAGCACCAGATCGGCCCGGATCCGCACCGGCGCCCCGTCGTCGTCGTGCGCCGTGACACCGGTGCACCGGCCGTCCTCGACGAGTAGGCCGTCGGCGGCCGTGGAGCGCAGCAGCCGGAAGCCGGGCATCGCCTCGCCCTTCTCGGCGAGCAGGTCCAGGAAGTCCCACTGCGGCAGGAACGCGATGAACGGGCAGCGCACGGGCAGGCGGTCGAACCGGCCGACCACCACCGTCTCGCCGCCGAGGGAGACGGTGGCGCGCTCCACGCGGGTGTGCGGCAGCGCCAGGACGTCCTCGAGCCAGCCGAGCTCGGCCATCAGCTCGAGGGTGGAGGGGTGCAGGGTGTCGCCGCGGAAGTCGCGCAGGAAGTCCCCGTGCTTCTCCAGGACCACCACGTCCACGCCCTGCCGCGCGAGCAGCACCCCGGCCATCAGCCCGGCCGGGCCGCCGCCCACCACGCAGCACGTGGTCCGCACCTGCTCCGTCGTCCGCTCCGCCGCCACGGGTGCCTCCCGGGCCCTCGCTCGTCCGCTGTCCCTGCCGACGATCCCACCGGGGTGGCGGTCGCGCAAGAGGCGGCCCGGCCCGCGTCCCGGCCGGACGCGTCATCCCGCGCCGCCCCCTTCCCCCGGCCGCGCGGGAGCGCGAGAGTGGGAACCGCAGCGACGGACGCCGACCGCACCGACAGGAGATCCCCATGGGCACGCTGATCGTCACCGAGTTCATCACCCTCGACGGCGTCGTCGACTCCCCCGGCGGCGGCCCGCACCCGCACGCGGGCTGGAGCTTCCGGCACGTGACCTATGACGAGGCGGCCTACGAGCTCAAGGACCGGGAGCAGAAGGAGGCGGCGGCGATGCTGATGGGCCGGGTCAGCTACGACGAGTTCGCCCCCGTCTGGCCGTCGATGGAGGAGTTCGCCGAGTACAACGCCATGCCCAAGTACGTGGTCTCCTCCACCCTGGAGGACCCGCGCTGGCACAACACCTCCGTGCTGCGCTCCCTCGACGAGGTCGCGCGGCTGAAGGCCACGGTCGACGGCACGATCCTCGTGCACGGCAGCGCCACCCTGGCCAAGGGCCTCGCCGCCGCGGATCTCGTGGACCGGTACCACCTGCTGGTGTTCCCCGTGCTGCTCGGCGCGGGCCGCCGTCTCTTCGACGACAGCACCGACACGTTCCGCACCCTGGAACTGGTGGAGCACGAGGCCTACGCCAACGGCGTCCTCAAGTCCGTCTACGACGTCGTCCGCTGACCGGCGGCCGCCCGTCGGGGCTCACGGTCCCTCATCCGGCCGTTCCCCGGAGCCGCGCACCAGCAGCCCGTCGTGCTCCTCGATCAGGCGCAGGGAGAGCTCCTTGTACCCGACCGTGTCGAACAGGACGGTGATCCGGTCCGGCTCCGCGCCCATCACGATCCCGTGGCCCCACTCGCGGTGGGTGACGGGGCTCTGGATCTCCCAGCCGTGCGGGGTGGCGGCGGACCGCTCCGCGGCCTCGGCGGCGGAGCCGGTCTCCGCGCAGGTGTCGCAGTTGCCGCACCAGCCGTCGGTCTCCTCGCCGAAGTAGTGGAGCAGCCAGTCCCGCCGGCACCCGTCCGTCTCGGCGTAGCCCCGCATCATGTCGATCCGCGAGCGGTCGATCCGGTGCTGGGCCTCGGCCTCCTCGAGCGCGGCGGCGACGGCGTCCTCCGGCGCGACCCCGTCCACGGCCCGGTAGCCCTCGGGCCGGGCCAGCACGCCGCCGCTGTGCTCGAGCAGGTGCAGGACACGGGCCTGGGCGCGGGGGCCGAGGCCGGTGTGCTCGCGCAGCTCGCGGGCCCGGACCGGCCCGTGCCGGCGGACCGCGCGGAGGACCTGCTCGAGGTCCGCCGGCTCGGGGGCGGCCCCGGCGAAGTACTGCTGGAGCCCCAGGTCCTCGGAGCGGTAGTGCAGCACGGCGAGGGCGGGTCTCCCGTCCCGGCCGGCCCGGCCGATCTCCTGGTAGTAGCTGTCCAGGGAGTCGGGGACGTCCGCGTGCACCACGAAGCGCACGTCCGGCTTGTCGATGCCCATCCCGAAGGCGGTGGTGGCCACCACCACGTCCAGCTCGTCGTCGTGGAACCGGGCGTGCACCTCGTCCCGCTCGGACCTCCGGCGTCCCGCGTGGTAGGCCTCGGCGCGCACACCGCGCCGGACCAGCTCGGCGGCGTAGTCCTCCGTCTCCCGGCGGGTGGCGACGTAGACCAGCCCCGGGCCGGCGAGCCCGGAGACCTCGTCGAGCACCGCCCGGCGCTTGTCGGAGGCCTGGTGGTGGCGCACCACCCGCAGCTCGATGTTGGGCCGGTCGAAGCTGTGCACCAGGACCAGGGGGTCGCGCAGACCCAGCCGGTCGACGATCTCTGCCCGGGTGTGCGGGGACGCGGTGGCGGTCAGAGCCACGACGGCCGGGCGCCCCATCCGCTCGACGGCCTCCTGGAGCACCAGGTAGTCGGGGCGGAAGTCGTGGCCCCACGAGGAGATGCAGTGCGCCTCGTCCACCACGAACAGGGACGGCGGGTGCGCGGCGAGCCGCTCGGTGATCTGGCCCTTCACAGATGAGCATGGGTGAGCAGTTCTGCCGGGGGTGTGTCACGGGGGCCAGGTAGAGGTCGAGGCCTCCAGGATGGGGGTGCTGAATCCAACCATCCTCGAAGGCCTCGACATGCTCCATGCTACGTGCGCGCCTGCCTGCACGCTCTTTGACCTGCCCGACGTCCACGTGCTCGCCGTCGAACGGGGCCCGCGCTCGTTCACTCTGGCCGTCGAGACCGTGCCGTCGATAGCCGGGTGTCCGTCTTGCGGGGTGCTCGTGACCGGCCACGGCCGGCGGAAGGTTCTGCTCCACGACCTGCCCTGTGCCGGTGTGCCGGTCCGGGTGATGTGGCACAAGAGGATCTACCGGTGCCGGGAGGTCGCCTGCGAGGCGTTGACGTTCAGCGAGGTTCACGAGCTGGCAGCGCCACGGGGCAAGCTCACCACCCGGGCGATCGCTTGGGCTGTGGCTCAGCTACGTTCCCACGACATCGCGGTCTCGGCTCTGGCGGACATGCTCGGGGTCGCCTGGAACACCGTGTGGGACGCCATCGCCCCGGTCATCGAGACCCAGCTGACAGCCGAGGATCGGCTGGCCGGGGTGGACGCTCTCGGGGTCGACGAGCACGTCTGGCGCCATGTGGGTCCACCGGGGACCGGGTTGGTCACCGGGATCGTGGACCACTCCCGCGGTGAGGACGGCCGGCCCCGGGCGAGGTTGCTGGATCTGGTGCCCGGGCGCACGGGGGCGGCCTACGGCGACTGGCTTGCTACCCAGGGGCCGGGGTTCACGAGCGGGATCCGCACGGCGACGCTGGACCCGTTCCACGGCTACGCCAACGCGATCCGCGACGAGCTCCCGGAGGCGATCACGGTGCTCGATGCCTTCCACGTGGTGAAGCTCGGCGGTCAAGTCGTCGACGAGGTGCGCCGCAGGGTGCAGCAGGACACCCTGGGTCACCGCGGGCGTGCAGGGGACCCGCTCTACGGGATCCGCCGCACCCTGCAGATCGGAGCCGAGCACCTCACCGCCAAGCAGATCACCCGCCTGAACGCGAAGCTCGAGGCCGGGGACCCGCACCACGAGGTGACCCTGGCCTGGCACTGCTACCAGAAGCTGCGCGCGGTCTACCACGCCCGCCCCGAAGCCGGACGCAGGCTCGTCGCCGAGATCCTGCACGCCTTCCCGTCCTGTCCGATCCCGGAGATCGCCCGGCTCGGACGGACCCTGCGCCGGTGGCGGTCGGCGATTCTGGCCTACTTCGACACCGCCGGAGCCTCGAACGGTCCCACCGAGGCCGTGAATGGGGTGATCGAGACGATGCGCCGGGTCGCCCGGGGCTTCCGCAATTTCGACAACTACCGCCTACGAGCCCTGCTCGCCGCCGGCGGTCACCGGCCGTGGAGAAAGACACCTACCCATGCTCATCTGTGAAGGGCCGGTGATCTCCTCCCGGGCGAGCTGCTCGGGGGCGAGGAAGAGGAACTTCGCGTCCCCGCGCGCCACGGCGTCCCAGGCGGCGCGCTCGCGCCGCACCCCCACCGCGGAGTTCACCGCGAAGGCGGCCTCCGCCCCGAGGTCCTCGTTGATCGCCTCGACCTGGTCGTGCTGGAGGGCGATCAGCGGGGACACCAACACGGCGGTCCCGGGCAGGGCGGCGCCCGGGACCTGGTAGATCGCGGACTTGCCGTGGCCGGTGGGCATCACCGCCAGGACGTCCCGGCCGGCCGCCGCCGCCGCCATCGCCTCGAGCTGGCCCTCGCGGAACTCCTCGATGCCGAAGCGGGACACGGCGACCTCCCGGAGCCGTTCGGCGGTGACCGGTGCGGCGCGCCGGCCCGCGCCCGTGGCGACACCCACCGGCTCAGCGGGGGGCCGGGCGAGGACGGTCGCGGACCCGTGCCCGTCCTCGTCGCCGATCGGGTCCCGGCTGATGCCCATGGTGCTCCTCTCGTCCGACGGCGTCCCGCGGGGGAGCCCTCCCGACAGCAAGGGTACTTATCGAATCCGGGGATCACCACGGCGGGCCCGTGTGCGGTCCGGGGCCGGGCGGCCGGGGGCGCAGAATGGGACCCGTGGAAATCATCGTCATCGCCGCCCTCGCGATCCTCGTGGGCTCGGTCCTGCAGCGCGTCTCGGGCACGGGGGTCGGCCTCGTCGTGGCCCCGACCCTCGCCCTGCTGCTGGGCCCCGCCACGGGCGTGCTCGTGACCAACGCGACGACGACCGTCTCCGGCTTCCTCATCATGCTCTCGGTGTGGCGCCACGTGGACTGGCGGCGGTTCGCCCTCATCGCCCCGGCCGCGGCGGTGGGCGCCGTGCCGGCGGCGCTCGTGGTCCGCGAGCTGCCCGCCGCCTGGCTGCAGGTGCTGGTGGGCGGCGTGGTGCTGCTGGCCCTCACCACCATGTTCGGGCTCCCCCGCCTGCCCGAGTGGCCGGGGCGGCTGCCCACGGTGCTCGCCGGGGCGATCGGGGGGTTCTTCAACACCACGGCGGGGGTGGCCGGACCGGTCATGGTGATCCACTCCCGGCTGGCCCGCTGGGAGCAGCGCTCCTTCGCCGCGACCCTGCAGCCGGTGTTCATGACGATGGGCGCCCTGTCGGTGCTCACCAAGACCCTGCTGGGCGCGGCGGGGACCGGCGGGATGCCGCCGTGGTGGGTGGCCCCCGGCGTGGTCCTCACGGTGGTGCTGGGCGTGCGGATCGGCGGGGTCGTCGCCCGCCGCGTGTCCCTGAGCACGGCGCGCACGGTCGCTCTGGTCCTCGCGGGGCTGGGCGGGGCGATCACGCTGGTGCGCGGGCTGCTGGGCGTGCTCTGAGCCCGGCCGCCCCTCAGTCCTCGCGGGCCCGGCGCGTCGCGGCGTCGTTGGCCTTCCGGATCGCGTCGACGAGCTCCTTCTTGGTCATGTAGGAGCGCCCCTCCACGTCGAGCCGCTTCGCCACCTCGTAGAGGTGCACCTTCGAGGAGTTCGCGTCGACCCCGCCGGCGGTCTCCGCGCGGGAATCGCGGCCGCCCGCGGCGTGCTCGTCGGAGGGCCCGTACTCCTCCTTGCCCTCCCAGTGGTCGCCGACCTTCTCGTGGGTGTGCTTGAGCGCGCTGTAGGCCGTGCGCGCCGCGCGCTCCTCGTCGCCGTACTCCTCGAGCGCGGAGTCGTAGGTCTTGGCGAACGTGTCCTGCGCCTTCTGCCCCGAGCGCTGCAGGGTGGAGGGCAGTTCGCTCTTCTTGGCGTGGTCGTCCTTGCCGGTCTTGGGCACGAGGTGCTCCTTCCGTAGGGATGTGGGGGCGCGGCTCAGAAGACGGGCATGCCGCCGGTGACGCCGAGGACGGTGCCGCTGACGTAGCTGGCCTCGGCCGGGCTCGCGAGGAAGACGTAGGCGCCGGCCAGCTCGGCGGGCTGGCCGATCCGGCCCAGGGGCGTCTCCTTGCCCATGTTCGCGACCGCTCCGGGCTCCTTCGTGGCGGGCCCCAGCGGGGTCCACACCGGTCCGGGGGCGACCGCGTTGACGCGGATGCCCTCGGGCCCCAGCTCGGCGGCGAGGTTGGCGGTGACGTTGTTCAGCGCGGCCTTCGTGGCCGCGTAGTCGATCATCGACACGGACGGGTCGTAGGCCTGCACGGACGTGGTGTTGATGATGCTGTCCCCGCGGCCGAGGTGCGGCAGCGCCGCCCGGCTGATCCAGAGGGTGCCGTAGAGGTTGGTGCGCACGGCGCGCTCGAGGTCCTCCGTGGCGAGGCCCTTGAGCCCCGCCTCCCCGCGGGCCCAGTGGAAGCCCGCGTTGTTGACGACCACGTTGAGCCCGCCGAGGCCCTCGACCGCCCGGTCCACGATGTCCCGGCAGCTCTGCTCCTCGCGCACGTCGCCGGGGACCAGGACGGCGGTGCGGCCGGCCTTCTCGATCCACCCCACCACGTCCTGGGCGTCCTCCTGCTCCTCGGGCAGGTAGTTGATCGCGACGTCGACCCCCTCCCGCGCGAACGCGATGGCCACGGCGCGGCCGATCCCGGAGTCCCCGCCGGTGATGAGGGCCTTGAGCCCCTCGAGCCGGCCCCTGCCCTCCCAGGACGCCTCGCCGTGGTCGGGGACGGGGTCCATGGCGGCGGTCAGCCCCGGGGGCGTCTGCTGCTGCTCGGGCATCCCGCCCTCGTCGTCGGCCATCGCGCGGGCGTGCTGGGAGACGGGTGCCTCGGGCATGTCGGGCTCCTTCGATCAGGTTGCTTATCGTTTGCTTCTCCCACCCTAGGAGGACGGGCGCCCCCTTGTCTTCCCCCGGGGGCACAATCTTCCGCGCCGGCCGTGGACACCCCTCGACGCTCCTCGAGTTCCGTTGATAGGTTCGCGGCACGCACCCCACCGCGCACCGACGACCCGGGAGAGACCGCATGAGCCCCGACATGAAGCCCCGCAGCCGTCAGGTGACCGACGGCATCGACGCGACCGCCAGCCGCGGCATGCTCCGCGCCGTGGGCATGGGCGACGCCGACTGGGAGAAGCCCCAGATCGGCATCGCGAGCTCCTGGAACGAGATCACCCCCTGCAACCTCTCCCTGGACCGGCTCGCCCAGGGCTGCAAGGAGGGCGTCCACGCCGGCGGCGGCTACCCCCTCCAGTTCGGCACGATCTCGGTCTCGGACGGGATCTCGATGGGCCACGTGGGGATGCACTTCTCGCTGGTCTCGCGCGAGGTCATCGCGGACTCCGTGGAGACGGTGATGCAGGCCGAGCGCCTCGACGGGTCCGTCCTGCTGGCCGGGTGCGACAAGTCCCTGCCGGGCATGCTCATGGCCGCCGCGCGCCTGGACCTGGCCTCGGTGTTCCTCTACGCGGGGACCATCGCCCCGGGGTGGGTGAAGCTCACCGACGGGACCGAGAAGGACGTCACCCTCATCGACGCGTTCGAGGCCGTGGGCGCGTGCAAGGCGGGCCTGATGGGCAGGACGGACCTCGACCGCATCGAGCGGGCCATCTGCCCGGGCGAGGGCGCCTGCGGCGGGATGTACACGGCCAACACGATGGCCTCCGTGGCCGAGGCTCTGGGCATGAGCCTGCCCGGCTCCGCGGCCCCGCCCTCGGCGGACCGGCGGCGCGACCAGTTCGCCCACCGCTCCGGGGAGGCCGTCGTCGAGATGCTCCGGCAGGGCATCACAGCCCGGGACGTCCTGACGAAGGAGGCCTTCGAGAACGCCGTCACCGTGCTCATGGCCCTCGGCGGGTCCACCAACGCCGTCCTGCACCTGCTGGCCATCGCCCACGAGGCGGAGGTGGATCTCACCCTCGAGGACTTCAACCGGATCGGGGACCGCGTCCCGCACCTCGCGGACCTCAAGCCGTTCGGCCGGTACGTCATGAACGACGTCGACCGGCACGGCGGCATCCCGGTGGTCATGAAGGCCCTGCTCGACGCCGGGCTGCTGCACGGGGACGCCCTCACCGTGACCGGCCGCACGGTGGCCGAGAACCTGGCCGCCCTGGACCCCGGGCCCCTGGACGGCAACGTGATCCGCACGCTCGACAACCCGATCCACCGCACGGGCGGGATCACCGTCCTGCACGGCTCCCTGGCGCCGGAGGGCGCGGTGGTGAAGTCCGCGGGCTTCGACGCCGAGGTCTTCGAGGGCCCGGCCCGCGTCTTCGAGCGCGAGCAGGCCGCGATGGACGCCCTGGAGGCCGGGGAGATCACGGCCGGGGACGTGCTCGTGATCCGCTACGAGGGCCCCAAGGGCGGCCCCGGCATGCGCGAGATGCTGGCCATCACCGGGGCGATCAAGGGCGCGGGGCTGGGCAAGGACGTCCTGCTGCTCACGGACGGCCGGTTCTCGGGCGGCACCACGGGTCTGTGCATCGGCCACATCGCGCCGGAGGCCGTCGACGCCGGACCGGTCGCGTTCCTGCGCGACGGCGACCGGATCCGGGTGGACCTGGCGGCCCGCTCCCTGGACCTGCTGGTGGACGCCGAGGAGCTGGCGCGGCGGCGCAGCGGCTGGGCCCCCCTGCGCCCGCAATACGAGGGCGGCGTGCTGGGCAAGTACGTCAAGCTGGTGCGCTCGGCCTCGCTGGGCGCCGTCACCGGCTGACCGGCCGGTTCCGCCGCCCCGCCGAACGGGACGCCCCGTGCACGCACCGGGCCCCGACCGCGTGCGGTCGGGGCCCGGTGCGTGCACGGGGACGAATCAGAGCGGGCCCCCCGCGGGGCGGTCGTCGATGCGCCGGGTGGCGGGGTCCACGCCCGGGTCCGCGTCGGCGGTGCCGTCGGCGAGGGCCTCGTCCACGGGCGGGATCGGCGGGACCTCCCCGGTCACGGTCTCCCCGGGAGCCCCCGGCGACACCGGTGCCACCGGTGCCGCCGGAGCGGCCGGCGCCGCCGGTGGTGCGGTCGTCTCGAAGGTCACCGGCTCCGTGTCCGGGCCGGCGTCCTTCTTCCTCGCGGCGGCGGCCACCCCGGCGGCGGCCACCCCGGCCGCGGCGACGCCCGCGGCGACCGCCTTGCCCGACACCCCGGCCTTGCCGTCGTCGCCGCGGGAGGCCGCGGCGTGCTCGACGCCGGGCGTGCCGACCGGGGCGCCCTCGTTGACGGAGCCCCGCCAGGCGCCGGTCGCGTAGCCCTCGGCCTCGATGAACTTCTTGAACCGCTCGAGGTCGCCCTCGGCCTGGTTCTCGACCACGTTGAGCTTGTCGCCGACCTTCTCCACGAGGCCCTCGGGCTCGTACTCGAGGACCAGGTGCACCTCGGTCCGGCCGTTGCCCGCGTCGCGGAACGTCACGGTGCCGGCGTTGGTGGCGCCCTCGGTGGCGGCCCAGGAGACCCGGCTGTCGGGGACCTGCTCCACGATCTTCGCCTCCCACTGCCGGCGGACGCCGCCGAGCTCGGCGACCCACTCGAGGCGGTCGGCGCCGTGCTGGGTCACGCTCTTCACGCCGTTCATGAAGCGGGGGAAGTCCTCGAACTGGGTCCACTGGTTGTACACGGTGCTCAGCGGCACGTCGACCACGACAGTCTTCTCGACCCTGGTGCTCATGGCATCTCCTTCGATCCGTCTCGACGATCAGGGATGACGAAGCCTCGCCGATTCGCCAGTGTGCTTACGGTACCGCTGGGCGCACGGTGTGACCAGGGGTCGGCGGCCCGGCCGGCACCGGGCTGGCCGACACCGGCCCGGGGCGCCCCACGGAGGACTATGGACTTGACGTGGGCGGACGGGGAGAATTGCCGCACGACCTGCGGGGGGCTCGACATGGCGGATCTCGAGACAGCATTCCGGACACTGGTGTCCGTCCAGGACGCACGGGCGGCGGACGCCATCGAGGGCCACCTGGCGTGGGGACGCCTGGTGGACAGCGACTACGTGCTGGTGCACGGCCCGCCGGACTGGCTGGGACGGGACGTCGACCCCGAGGTGCTGATCGCCCGGGTCGCGTCGGGGCGGACGGACGAGGTCGAGCGGATCAGGATCGCCCGGATCCAGCTGCACGGCGTCCTGCACGACCCCGCGTCCGAGATGACGGGCATCCGGCTCGACCACCCGTCCGGGTGCCCGGCCCAGGGCCCACCGGACGGCGCGGGCTCCGAGCGCCGGCTCGCCACGGGCGCCGAACTGTGCTCGGCCGTGGACACGGTGCTGGGCCCGGCCCCGGCCGAGGAGGCCCCGGACAGCACCGAGGAGGCCCTGCGACCCGTGGTGGCGTGGGAGGAGATCCGGCGCCACTCGATCGTGGAGGACTGCCGGCTGCCCGCTCCTCCCGTCGAGCGGATGTGGATCTGCACCGTCTTCGGCAGGTCCGTGTGCAGCTGAGCGGGACCCGATGAGATCCCGGAGGCACCCCTCGCGCCTGGCCGTGGACCTCGTCGCGGTACCGGTGCTGTGGGGCATCGAGCTCCAGATCACGTGGGACCGCACGGCGGAGCCGGACGCGACCGCCACCTGGGTGGTCGTCCTCACGGCGGCGCTGCTGTACCTGCCCCTGTTCTGGCGCCGGCGCCGGCCCCTGACGGTGCTGGCCCTGGTGTCGCTGGGCGCCGTGGCCGTCCCCCTGCTCGGCTTCGCGTTCCACCCCGTCTTCTGCGTCTGGCTGGCCCTCTTCGCGGCGGCCGCGCACTGCTCCGACCGGAACGCCCTCCTCGGCCTGGCGCTCGCGTTCCTGCCGGTCGCCACGAGCGTGCAGGCCACCGTCCGGGACACTCCCGACCCGTCGATGCGGGTGGCCACGTTCGTCGTCGCCGCGCTGTTCCTCACCGTGGCCCACGTGGTCGTCTTCGGGGTGGGCCGCTGGGTCCGCTGGAGCGTGGCCCAGCGGGCGCTCGTGGCCCGGCTGGCCGCCGCCCGGGCCGAGGCCGAGGAGCGCCAGCGCATCGCCCGGGAGCTGCACGACGTCGTGGCCCACGCGGTGAGCCTCATGGTGCTGCAGGCCGGAGGGGCCGAGCGCGTCATGGACCGGGACCCGGAGCGGGCGCGGGCGGCGCTGCGGCAGGTCGACGAGCTCGGGGAGCAGGCCGTCACGGAGCTGCGGCGCATGCTGGGCCTGCTCTCCCCGGCGCCGTCCGATGCGGCGCAGACCGCGCCGGAGCCGGTGGGCCTGCAGCGATTGGACAGCCTGCTCGACCACCTGCGCACGGCGGGCCGTGAGGTGGAGCTCTGCGTGGCGGGCGAGCCCGGGGCCCTGGAGCCGGCGGTGGACGAGGCCGCGTACCGGATCGCGCAGGAGGCGCTGACCAACGCGGTCAAGCACGCCGGCCCGGACCGCCCGGTCCGGGTCGCCCTCGACTGGGGCCCCCGGGACGTCGAGCTCTCCGTCCGCACGGACGGCGCCGGGGCCCGGGGCCGGCTCTCCGCGCGGCTGTCGACCGGGCACGGGGTGCGGGGGATGGCGGAGCGGGCCCGGGCGGTGGGCGGCGAGGCGACGGCCGGGCCCGATACGAACGGGGGGTACCTGGTGTCCGCGCGGCTGCCCGTCCGGCCGCCCGGCCCCGGCGACGCCGCGGCGCAGGACGCCGCGGCGACCACGGCGGCCACGGGCCGCGGGGAGGGCACCGGATGACACGGGGCGCGGAAGCCGCACCCGTCCGGGTGCTCCTGGTGGACGACGAGGCGATGGTGCGCTCCGGGCTGGCCATGCTCCTCACGGCCGAGCCGGACCTGATCGTCGTCGGGGAGGCCGCCGACGGCGCTGAGGCCGTCGAGGAGACCGCGCGGCTGCAGCCGGACGTGGTGGTCATGGACGTGCGCATGCCCGGCACGGACGGGGTGGCCGCCACCCGGGTGCTCACCTCCGACGCGTTCCTGGACCGGGTGCCGAACGTCCCCGCCGTCCTGGTGCTGACGACCTTCGACGAGGACGCCGCCGTCCACGCCGCCCTGCGGGCGGGCGCCTCCGGCTTCATCCTCAAGAGCTCCGCGCCGAAGGTCCTGGCGGACGCCGTCCGCTCGCTGGCCCGCGGCGGGGGCTGGCTGGACCCGGACGTGACCCGCAGGCTCCTGACCGAGTTCGGCCGCGGGCCCGACCCCTCCGCCCCTCCGCCGGAGCGGCTGCAGCAGCTGACCCGGCGGGAGCGCGAGGTCCTGGTCGCCGTCGCCCACGGCCTGACGAACTCGGAGATCGCCCGGCGCCTGTTCCTCAGCGAGGCGACCGTGAAGACCCACGTCCACCGGATCTTCCTGAAGCTGGGCGTCAGCGAGCGCGCCCAGGCGGTCACGGCGGCGTTCAAGAGCGGGCTCGTCAAGCCCACCGACCGCTTCTGAGCCCTGCCCCCGGTCCCGCGCGTACCACCCCGGTTGTACGCCGGAGTTCACCTCCCGGGTGGACGCCGGGAGGTGCCCCCCACTGCGACCCTGGTCCTGTCGGTTCGAGAAGTTCCCCTCCGGACCCCGGGCAGGAACCGCCGGCACCCACGAAATCTCTGTCCCGCAGGAGACCCGAAATGTCCATCGAAACCAGCACGACCGCAGCCCCGCAGCCGGCCGGCGCCCGCCGCCACGCCCGCAAGGCGGTGCTGTCCCTGGCCTCCCTGACCCTGGCCGCAGGCGCCCTGCCGCTGCTGGGCGCCCCGGCCCAGGCCGCACCGGCCCAGGCCGCCTCGACGCAGTCCTCGGTGCTCGAGACGGCGTCGCACAAGCCCCACCAGAAGCACTGCTCGGTCGACGCCCACAAGCCGTCCTGGACGTGGCACCACGGGAAGAAGTACGTCAAGTACCCCTTCCACGTGAAGTGCCACAAGGGATACAAGGTGGAGGTCAAGCAGTACTACTACGCGGTGGACAAGCACGACCACCACTACTACACCGGCGGCCACCACGACTACTACTGGGGCGGCTCCTGGGGCGGCGAGCACTGGAAGCACCTGGACCACCACGACGCCAAGAAGGTCTACCACGTGGTCAAGTACCGCTACTACGACGGCAAGCACTGGTCCCCCTGGTACCAGGAGACCAGCCACTGGACCGGTCTCGGCCACTGACCGGACGGCACCGGGGGCCGGCCGCACACCGGACGACCCCCGGACCGCTCCTCCTCCCGACGCCCCCGAGGCCGTCCCCCGGCACTGCGCGCGGGGGACGGCCTCCCGACACCACAAGAGCCGATCATGGACCTCACCCATCAGCACCCCGCCGCCAGGGCCTGGGACCTCGCTCCCGGCGACACCTTCCACGGGCGCACCATCACGGCCGTCCGCGGCGTGGTGGGACTCGCCCTCAGCCCGGTGGCCGTCATCTCCTTCACGGAGGACGACCGGGAGCACCGCGCCCAGGCCCGGATCGGCGCCGCCCACTGCGAGACGCACCAGCACTACGACGACATCATGCTCAGCGCCCGCGCGTGGGTCCGCACCCACGGCCTGCACGAGGGGGACGCCGTGGACCTGGACCGGCTGCGCGCCGAGGTCATGGGCGCGGCCGCCCGGAACTGACCCCGCCCCTCCCCAGGACCTCGTCACCCGCGAGCAGCGGCGCCACCCGGTACGGGATGACCGTGCGCAGGAACATGCTCGTGGAGGTCCGCAGGATGCCGGGGCACAGCCGGATCTCCTCGGAGACCCGGTAGAGGTCCTCGGGATCCTTCGCCACCACCCGGCACAGCAGGTCCGTCTGCCCCGCGGGGGCGAACACCTCGATGACCTGCGGGATCGCCTGCAGTCCCGCGATCGCCTCGTCGAGCTGGTGCTGGTCGAGCTCCACGGCCACGCTCGCGGCCAGGCCGTAGCCGAGCGCCGCGGGCGTCACCCGGGTGCTGTGCGGGCGCAGCGCGGGGCTCGCGCGGTAGCGCTCGAGCCGGGCGTGGATCGTCCCGCGCGCCAGACCGGTGCGCTGGGCCAGGGCCAGCACCGTCATCCGCGGGTCCTCGTCCAGCGCCGCCAGGATCCTCCGGTCCGTCGCGTCCAGCGGACCCGCTGCCGCCCCGCCGTTCGTCATGCTGACCACCGCAGCCCCACTTCCCCGCCTCGATCTGATCGATCTGATCGGTTCCAGAGTAGACGTTTGCGCACAGTGCCGACCAGGGTGTCGAATGATGGTCACACGATGCGCCACCTGACCCGGTTCGGTGCATCCCGGCCGGCGCCGGTCGCCCACGAAGCGTCCCGCGTCCCGCGCTGCCCGGCACCCCGCGGCGGCAGAGGCCCCCTTCCGGCCCGCGGGAGCTCCTCGGAGCCCCCGCGGGCCGAGTGCTTCCCCGGACAGGAGCGCCGGACAGGAGCGACGGGCGCCGCCGCTCAGCGCCGCCGGCCCGTCGACCGGCGGCAGGCGAGGAAGCTCGCCACGAGGTCCCAGACGGTGACGACCACCACGAGCGCGACCCCGATCTGCGCGAACTCCTCGCCCACCCAGCCGCGCTCGCGGAAGACCGGGTTCACCACGGACTCGGTGCGCAGCGCGGTGATGAGCAGCGCGGCCATGGCGAGGTCCAGGACGGCGCCGACCCCGAACAGCGCCCAGGACCAGCGGCGGCGGAAGAAGCGCAGCAGCTCCCACCCCCAGGCCAGCAGCACGATCCCCAGGTAGAGCGGCACCCAGGGCGTCCACACGGCGGGGTCGAGCAGGGGCTCGCCGGCGAGCGGGCCCTCACGGAGCAGCGGCCGCGAGAGCAGGAACGGCGCGGCGAAGGCCAGGCCCAGGGCGATGGTGGCCCAGACCAGCTCCCCCACGGTCGAGTCCCGCTCCGGGCGCGGCGGCGGCAGCTGCTCGACCGTCCAGCGCGGGGGCGCCTCCGCCGCCGCCCCGGCCTCCCCCCGGGCGCCGCGCCCCACCGCCTCCGCGGCCTCCGTGCGCTCCACCACGGCGAAGACGACGACGGCGATGCCCGCCCCCATGAGCGCCCCCTGGATCGCGGCACCGACCGCGGGGGCGAGCGAGAGCACGAGGTAGGTGACCAGGTCCTCGCGCCCCGCCTCCCCGAAGAGCCGGCCGATCAGGGTGAGCCCGCCGAAGAGGCCGGCCAGGACGGGCACCAGGACCTTCAGCAGCTCGAGGAAGTCGTGGTAGTGCTCGGGCCCGATCAGGTGCCGCGGGCCGGGGCCGTAGTCCTCGGCCAGCAGGGCGGGGTCGCCGAGCTCCTCGAGGGCGCGCCGCTCCGCCTCGGCCGGTGGCAGACCGTGCGCCACGCCGTCGTCGACCATGTCGGCGACGGTGCCCCGCAGCTCCCGGGACACGTCCTCGCGGGCTCGGGGCGGCAGGCGCCGAGCGACCTCGTGGAGATAGCTCTCGGTGCGCGGGGTGAGGGTGCTGGCGGACATGGCGATCAGTCCTCGGGACGAGTGGGGCGGGCGAGGGTGGACAGGGCGGCGTGCAGCCGGAGCCGCTCGGCCTCGAGGGCGTCCCGGACGCGGGCCCCCGGACCGGTGATCCGGTAGAACTTGCGGGGCCGGGACTCGTCGGTGTTCCAGTCGCTCTCGAGCAGGCCCTGCGCCTCGAGCCGGCGCAGCAGCGGGTAGAGCGTGTTGGCCTCGACGTCGAGCCCCGCGTCCCCGAGGGTCCGGAGCAGGGCGTAGCCGTAGCGGGGCTCGTCCAGGACGAGCAGGCAGGCCAGGACCACCGTGCCGCGGCGCAGCTCCTGGAAGTGGGAGGCCACGATCGGGTCGCTCGGTTCAGCTGCCATACCCACACGATAGTGTGTGTCACACACTAATGGAAGAGCCGCCCGCCCGACGTCCCGGCTCCCGTCGCCGGCGGGCGGCGCTCAATCGTCCCAGCCCTCCTGCGGCGTGGCGCAGGACTCACGGAAGACGTACTGGGAGATCCGGCGCCGCTCCCGGCTGGACCAGTCGATGGCGGGGCGGCGGTGCTCCTCCGGGACGTAGCCCAGGCGGTAGACGGCCATGAGCTCGAGGTCCTCGGGCACGTCCAGCAGGTCCACGACCTCGGCCCACCGGGCGGGGGCCTCCATGGGGAAGGAGATGAACTGGATGCCCATGCCGAGCTCCACGGTGGTCAGCCAGAGGTTCTCCATGGCCGCGCCCATCGAGAACAGCGAGTAGAACCCGGAGAGCTCCCCGGGCCGGTACTCGCGGCGGTCGAGCATCACCCCGATCAGCAGGGGGGACCCCGCGACAAGCTTGTGGTTCTCCGCGCCCAGGGTCTGGGGCACCCGCAGCCGGTTCATCATCGCCTGCCCGCCCGGGGTGAACGCCTTCTTGGTGAAGGGGCGCAGCACCGCGGGCAGCTTGTCGAAGAGCATCCCGAAGCGCTGCTCCTCCATCTCCTGCCTGCTGAAGCGGAAGTAGCGCTTGTACCGGTCGAAGAAGCTCCCCTCGGCCATCACCTGCGTCATCGAGTCGGCGCTGATCCGGGCGATCCGGTCGATGGTCCCCCGGTCCTCGATCAGCACGAAGCGCCACGGCTGGCTGTTGAACTGGGAGGGCGCGGCCGCGGCCGTGCGCAGCAGCAGCTTCTGATGCTCCGGGGACACCCGGTCCGGCAGGAACGGGCCGTTGGTGGTGCGGCGGTTGAAGACGACGTCGAGGAACTCCATGTGCTCTCCGGTCAGGTCGGGCGGCTCAGCCGGCGCGGGCGGCGCGGGCTCGGAACAGGGCGGTGGCGTAGAACGGCGCCGCGGACAGCGCGGCGAGCGCGTGGCGGCGCGGGTGCCCTTGGGCGGGCGTGCCGAGGTGCGGCAGGGCGGCCAGGGGCAGCAGCGCCGGCGCCAGGGCCCGGCCCGCCGCGCGCCCGGAGGCGGAGGAGGAGCCGGCGGCGAGGACCGCGGCCAGCGCCGTCGTCGTGGTGGTGGTGACGTAGAGGGCGTGGTGGATCCAGCGGAACCGGCCCGTGCGCACGATCCCGGCGCCGACGGACGCCCCCAGGGCGGCGTTGGCGGCCCAGCACGCGCTCGCGAGGCTGATCCACGGGCCGGGTCGCGAGCCCACGGCGTGCACGGTGTGTCCCACGCGGTCCCCTCCTGCCGTCCGGTCCTGCCCGGCACCGGCCGGGAGCCCCAGTCTAGTGACGGCACCCCGCGCCGCCCCCGGCCCGCCGTGCTCCTTGGCGGATCGTGTCGGCCCGCGGAGAATGGGCAGATGCCCTCCGTCCAGCCGCGCGCCCGGCCCGACCTCTCCCGGCGGGACGCCGAGCTGCGCGAGCTCATGGACGACCCCTGCTGCGACCTCGCCGCGCTGCGGCGCACCTACGCACGCTTCGACGTGGTCAACTCCCTGGTCGCCGGGTGGGCCGCGACCTACCGGCGCCGGATCCGGCCCCTGGCCGTGCCCGGCCGGCCGCTGACCCTCCTGGACGTCGGTGCCGGCGGCGGGGACGTGGCACGCGCCCTGGCCCGGTGGGCGCAGCGGGACGGGATCGACCTGCGGGTCACCGGCATCGACCCGGACGCCCGCGCCCACGAGTGGGCCTCGGCGCGGACCCGCCGCTGGTCGACCCGGCACCCGCGGGCAGTGCCCCCGGTCTTCCGGCGGGTCACCAGCCGGGAGCTGGTCGCGGCCGGCGAGACGTTCGACGTGGTGGTCTCCAACCACCTGCTCCACCACCTGGACCCGGGGCCGGTGCGGGACCTCGCGGCGGACTCGGAGCACCTGGCCGGCCGGCTCGTGCTGCACAACGACCTCGTGCGCAGCCCGGCGGCCTACCGGCTGTACTCGGTGGGCGTGCTGCCCCTGGCCCCGGGCTCCTTCCTGCGCACCGACGGGCTGCGGTCCCTGCGCCGCGCCTACCTGCCCCACGAGCTGCGCGAGCTGACCGGTCCGGGCTGGGAGGTGCTCCCCGGTTCGTTCGGGCACCAGCAGCTGGTCCAGGACCGTTCACTCCCGGTTCACGCGCGTCCTCCACGCTGAGTGCGAGACCGACACGACGGGGCCTGGCAGCGGCCCGGGAACGGAGCACCAGTGAAGATCGCGATCCTCGGCGGCGACGGCTTCTGCGGCTGGCCCGCGGCCCTGCACCTGTCCGCGCGCGGCCACGACGTGGTGGTGGTGGACAACTTCTCCCGCCGCGCCATCGACGTCCGGCTCGGGACGGAGTCGCTGACGCCCATCCGCGGCCTCGACGAGCGCCGCGCGGCCTGGCAGGAGCTGACGGGCCGGCGGATCGGCGCGGCCGAGATCGACCTCGCCGCCGACTACGAGGCGTTCCTCGACCTCCTGGTCGTCGAGCGCCCGGACGCCGTGGTGCACTTCGCGGAGCAGCGGGCGGCGCCGTACTCCATGCGCACCCCGGCCACGAAGCGCTACACCGTGGACAACAACGTCGGCGCCACGCACAACGTGCTGTGCGCGGTCGTGGAGTCCGGGCTGGACGTGCACGTGGTGCACCTGGGCACCATGGGGGTCTACGGGTACGGCACCGCCGGGATGCGCATCCCGGAGGGCTACCTGGACGTGGAGGTCCCCGGACCGCACGGCACGGTGCCCCAGCAGATCCTCTACCCCTCCCGCCCCGGCTCGCTGTACCACATGACCAAGGTCCTGGACCAGACCATGTTCGCGTTCTACGCCAGGAACGACCGCCTGCGGATCACCGACCTGCACCAGGGCATCGTCTGGGGCACCGGCACCGCGGAGACGGCGCTCGACGAGCGGCTCGTCACCCGCTTCGACTACGACGGCGACTACGGCACGGTGCTCAACCGCTTCCTCGTCCAGGCGGCGGTCGGCCACCCGCTGACCGTGCACGGCACCGGCGGGCAGACCCGGGCGTTCATCCACCTCCAGGACATGGTCCGGTGCGTGGAGCTGGCCCTGCTCCACCCCCCGGCGGCCGGCGACCGCGTGAAGATCTTCAACCAGATGACGGAGACCCACCGGGTCCGCGACCTCGCGGAGCTCGTGGCCGGACTCACCGGCGCCGAGGTGGAGATGGTCCCCAACCCCCGGCAGGAGTCCGCGGAGAACGACCTGCACGTGGGCAACGACGCGTTCCTGGACCTCGGCCTGCGGCCCACCACCCTGTCGGAGGGGCTGCTGCTCGAGGTCGAGCGGACCGCCGTGCGCTGGGCCCACCGCGTGGACCGCTCCCGCATCCCGGCGACGTCCGTGTGGAACGCCCGCCGGCGCCCGGGGATCCCGGCGCGGCCGGCCCGCTCCGCGGTCCCGTCCACGCCCGCGCCCATGTCCGCGGGCGCCTGAGCCGGCGGATGCGGATCGCGCTCTGGACGGACGTCTTCGCCCCGAACGTCGACGGGGTGGTGACGCGCCTGACCCGCACCCTCGAGGAGCTCGGGGACCTCGGCCACGAGGTGCTCGTGCTCACGCCGGGGGATCCGCCCGGGCACTGGGGTCCGCACCGGGTGGTCGGGGCCCCGTCCGTGACGTTCCCCTGGTACCGGGACGTCCGGGGAGGCCTGCCGTCCCCGCGCACGGAGCGGGCCGTGTCGGCGTTCCGCCCCGACGTGGTGCACGCCGTGAACCCGGTGTGGTTCGGCGCGTGGGGCGCGCTCTCCGCACGGACGCGGGACCTGCCGCTGCTGGCGTCCTTCCACACCGACGTGCCGCAGTACATGAGCGTGTTCGGGCACGGGCTCGGCGCCCTGCGCCGGCCCGTGGAGCGGTGGATCCGCACGACCCACAACCTCGCCGAGGTCAACCTGTGCACGTCGGGGCCCATGGTGGACCGGGCCGCGGCCCTGGGCGTGCGCCGCGTGGCGCTGTGGCCCAAGGGCGTGGACACCGCCCTGTTCCACCCCGCCAGGGCCTCCGCCGCGATGCGGTCCCGGCTCACCGGCGGGCACCCCGGAGAGCGGCTGGTGCTCTCCGTGGGGCGGCTGTCGAGGGAGAAGAACGTGGCGGCGCTGCTCGAGCCGATCCGGCGGCTGCCGGGCACCCGGCTCGCCGTGGTGGGCGACGGCCCGCACCGGCCCGAGCTCGAACGGCGCTTCGCGGGCACCCCCACGGTCTTCCCGGGCCGGCTCGCCGGGGAGGAGCTGGCGGCCGCCTACGCATCGGCGGACGTGCTCGCCTTCCCGTCCACCACCGAGACGCTGGGTCTCGTGGCCCTGGAGTCCCTGGCGAGCGGGGTGCCGGTGGTCGGCGCCCGGGCCGGCGGCATCCCGTTCGCGGTGGCCCACGGGCGGACGGGGCTGCTCGTGCCGCCCGGCGACGCGGACGCGCTCACCGCCGGCCTGGCCCGGCTGCTCGACGACGCGGCCCTGCGCGTGCGGATGGGCGCCGCCGGCCGCGCGGAGGCCGAGGGCCTCGGCTGGCGGGCCGCGACGGAGTTCCTCGTGGCCTCCTACGAGGAGGCGGTCCGCCGGCACCGGAGCCGCCGGCCGCCGCCCCGGCACCCCCGCGGCTAGATACCCCAGGGGGTACTTGCGCGATACCCCCAGGGGTATTATCGTTGTGCTCAGGACGACGCGGGAACCCCCTCCGGACACGCGTCACCAGCCATCGAACGAAGGAGAACCCCATGCTGATCGAGCGCATCTACGACGAGGACCTCGCCCAGGCCAGCTACTTCATCGGGTGCCAGCGCACCGGCCAGGCGCTGGTGGTCGACGCCCACCGCGACATCGACGTCTACCGGGACATGGCCGCGAAGAACGGCATGGAGATCACCGCCGTCACCGAGACCCACATCCACGCCGACTACCTCTCCGGCACCCGCGAGCTGGCCGCGGCCACCGGCGCGGACATCCACGTCTCCGGCGAGGGCGGGGAGGACTGGCAGTACGAGTTCGAGGCCGCCCGCCTGCACGACGGCGACGAGATCCGCATCGGCAACATCGTGGTGGCCGCGGTGCACACCCCGGGCCACACCCCCGAGCACCTGTCCTTCCTGGTCACCGACGGCGCCTTCGCCGACGCCCCGGGCTACCTGCTCACCGGCGACTTCGTGTTCTCCGGCGACCTGGGCCGCCCGGACCTCCTCGACGAGGCCGCCGGCGGCGTGGACACCCGCTTCCTCGGCGCGAAGCAGATGTTCGCCAGCCTCAAGGAGAAGTTCCTGACCCTGCCCGACCACGTCCAGGTCTTCCCCGGCCACGGTGCGGGCTCGGCCTGCGGCAAGGCCCTGGGTGCGATCCCCTCCACCACGGTGGGCTACGAGCGTCTCTACGCCTGGTGGGGCCCCTACCTGGCGGCCGACGACGAGGCCGGCTTCGTCGCCGAGCTGCTCGACGGCCAGCCCGACGCACCGTTCTACTTCGGCCGGATGAAGAACCAGAACCGCCGGGGCCCGGCCGTCATGGGCGAGCGGGCACCCCTGCCCGAGCTCGACCCGCAGCAGGTCGCGCAGCGGCTGGCGGCCGGAGAGGTGACCTTCGTGGACACCCGCTCCGCGGACGAGGTGCACGCCGGGACCGTGACCGGGGCGCTGAACATCCCGGCAGGGAAGTCCATCGCGACCTTCGGAGCCTGGGCCGTGAACCCCGAGGCCGACGACCGGCCGCTGGTGCTGCTGGCCCCGGATCAGGAGGCCGCCCAGGAGTTCTGGGACCACCTGGTGCGCGTGGGCATCGACGCCGTGGCCGGCTACGTCACCGGGATCGATGGCCTGCCGCAGACCACCCCGCGGCTGGTCTCCCCCGAGGAGGTCGAGACCTTCGACAAGTCCGTCCTGCTGGACGTGCGCGCCGTGAGCGAGCACACCGCCGGCCACATCCCCGGCTCCACCCAGCTGCACGGCGGCCGGGTCCTGTGGAACCTGGACCGGCTCCCGGAGCAGGGCACGATCGTGACCTACTGCCAGAGCGGGCTGCGCAGCTCGGTCGTGGCCTCGACCCTGCGCCACGCCGGCTACGACGTGGTGGAGCTCGAGGGCTCCTACGCCGCCTGGTCCGCCGGGCAGGAGGCCCTGGAGGCCACCCCCGCCCGCTGAGCCCCGCTCCGCTCGGACGGCAGCCCCGCCCCTGACGCCGCGTCCCCCCGGTGCCACCGCACCGGGGGGACGGGGCGTCCTGCGTGCCCGGCTCCCGTCCTGTGCACGCAGGACGGCGACCGGGAGCACCCAGCACGCACAGGACGCCGCCGGAGCCCAGTGGCCGGGGCCCGCACGCGTCCGGCCTGTTCACTATTGTCAACACGGGCTACCGGCAAGTAGGTTCGACGGCACAGCAGTCCATCGGACGCGCTCCGGATCTCCGCGAGCTCCGCGGTGCACGCCGCACGACCAGCAGCACGACATTTCCTGTCGCCCCCGCCATCGCGCGGACCGGCGACGCGGGGGGAGGTCCTGCCGCGCGCTGCCGGCCGCGGGGCGACCCCGGGGCGACGACCGAGCACAGGAGACACAGGACATGACTGCTGGAAAGACATGGGCGGCCACGGGCGCCACCGCCGCGATGCTGGCCGGAGGCCTCCTCCTCGGGGCCCCGGCGGCCGTCGCGGCCCCGGGGGACCCCGCCTGCCTGCAGGCCACGACACAGCTGGACGCGGCGCTGGCCGGGGCCGGGCTCACCCCCGAGTCGCTCGGGGCGCTCGACCTCTCGGCCGAGGCCGTGGCCGCCGCCGAGGCCCAGTACGCCGCGCTCGTCGAGGGCGTCGGCGGACCCAGCCTGCAGGAGCTGGAGGCGGCCGCGGCCGCGCTGATGACGGCCCAGGAGTCCGGCGACGCGGAGGCCGTCGCCCTGGCCGAGGCCCGTCTGGTGGAGCTCGACCAGCAGCTCACCATTGCGCTCGGCACGCTCGACCCCGCCGTCGCGGAGCAGGCCGTCGCCGAGGCCGCCGTGGCGTTCGAGGCGCTGCTGGCCGAGCTGGCCCTCGACGAGAGCGCGGTCGACCAGTTCCTCGTGCTCCTCGAGCAGGCCGTCCTGGCCTGCGAGGCGCCCGCGGCCCCGGCCCCCATGGCGCCGGTGCTCCCGGCCCCGGCGGAGCCCGCCCCGGCCCCCGCCGTGGCGGCGCCCGTCGAGGCAGCACCCGTCGAGGCGGCGCCCGTCGAGGTGCCCGCCGAGACCGCGCCGGTGGAGGTCAACCCGGGCCTCAACATGCAGACGGCCGCCGCGGAGCCGGAGCAGCGTCCCGGCGCCGGCCTGGCCGCGGGCCTGCTCGCCGCGGGGATCGCCGCGAGCGCGGCGGGCGCGCTGCACCTGCGGCGGCGCAGCCGGTCCTGAGCCGCCCGCCGTCCCGGTGGCCCCACGGGCCCCGGGACGGCGGAGACCCCTATCCCCGGGTCACGGCGCTGCTGCCGGCCGTCGGGGCGGTCGGCGGGTCCAGGACCGCCACGAGCCGGGCGAGATCCTGGGCCGCGGCCATGACGAGCCGGTCCTCCGCCCGGGAGGGGTCGGTCAGATCGGAGTGGAGCCGGCCCACCAGGGAGCGGACCCGCTCGGCGGCCTCCTCCGGATCCTCATCCGCGGCCCACGCCCGCACCGCGTCGGCGGCGGACTGCACCGCCTCGCCGAGCCGGGCGGTCAGGGCCGCGGGCACCAGCCAGTCGTGCGCCTGGTGGTCGTAGAGCTCGCGCACCGCGTCCGTGAAGCCCCGGAGGTGGAAGATGACGTTCTCGAGCTTCAGCAGGGAGTCGTAGCCCGGGTCCCCCGGGTCCGCGGCGGGTCGCCGCCGCCGCCGGAGCACCATCCGGGGGTTGCCGCGGGCGCTGCGCGCCGACTCGTCGACCGCCTCGCGCACCTCGCCGGTGATCCGCACCAGGGAGTGGTTGCGCCGGCGCCAGTCCCGTCCCCCGGTGGTCCCGGGCTCCGCGAGCTCCCCGGCGACGTCCTCGAGGTAGTCGACGACGACGTTCTGCAGCCGGTCGAGCTGCAGGCGGGCCGTGCGGAAGTCCAGCGGCGGGAAGACCGTCACGTTGACGAGCAGCCCGATCGCCACGCCCACCGACATCTGCACGAGGAAGCCGGCCGAGAAGCCCTCGGCGTCCTGGCCCCCGACGATGAGGACGAACAGCGCGCCGACCGGGACGTACTCCGCACCCGCCCCGAGCCGGCGGATGCCAGCCAGGAGCACGCCCACGCCGACCGCCACGGCGACCGTCACCAGGTTGGGCTCGCCGACCAGCAGGACCCCGGCCGCCAGGAGGATGCCCAGGGCGATGCCGGCCACGGTCTGCAGCCCGGCGCGGACCGAACCCAGCACGGTCGGGTACATCGCGGAGATCGCGCCCAGCGGCGCGTAGTAGGGGTACTGGTCGATCACGCCGGGCATCCGCTGGGCCACCACCCAGGACAGGGCCACGGCGAGCGAGGTCTTGAGGGCCAGGAGGATCCGGGCGCCGCGTATCGTCTGCACCCGGACATCCTACGGACCGGCCGGTAGGATCGAGCCCGCCGACCGCTCCCCCCGGGGAGCCCGCCCCCGAGGAGCACCCCCATGAGCCGACCGCCGCACCGGCGCCTGCTGCTGGTCCTCGCCGTGGGGGCCGGCGGGGCGCTGGGCACCGGCGCCCGCCACGGACTCGCCGAGCTGGTGCCGACGGTGGCCGGCTGGCCCCTGGCCACCCTGACCGCGAACCTGATCGGGGCGTTCCTGCTGGGGATGCTCCTGGAGGCCCTCCTGCGGCGCGGTGCGGAGACCCCCCGCGGGATGCTGCTGCGCCTCGGCGCGGGCACCGGGGCGCTGGGCGGCTTCACGACATTCTCCTCGCTCGCCCTCGAGACCGAGCGGCTGCTGACCGGCGGGGCCGCGGGACAGGCGCTGGCCTACGTGGGGATCTCACTGCTCTGCGGGTTCCTGGCGTGCCTCGCCGGCACCGTCCTCGCGGCCCGCGGGCGGCGCGCGTGACCGCCCTGCTGATCTGCCTCCTCGGCGGACTGGGCGCGATGGCCCGGTTCGCGGTGGACGGGACCGTGCGGCAGCGGTGGGGGACGTCCTTCCCCGCCGGCACCATGGTCGTCAACGTGAGCGGCTCGTTCCTGGCCGGCCTCCTGTCCGGGGCCGCACTGGCCGGGGTGCTGGGCGGGCCCGCGGCGTCGGTCGCCGTGATCGGCTTCTGCGGCGGATACACCACCTTCTCCACCGCGATGGCCGACACCGTGCGGCTGGTCCGGGACGGCAGGACCCTCCGGGCGGTGCTCAACGCCGCGGGCACCGGCGCGCTGACCGTGCTCGCGGTGCTCGCGGGGCTGGCCGCGGCGGCACCGCTGCGCTGAGCGCGGCCGCCCGGCCGGTCTCAGGCCCCCACGCGCAGCTCGTTGCCGGGGATCGAGGCCAGCAGCTGCCGGGTGTACGGGTGCTGCGGGTCGGTGAAGATCTCCTCACTCGCGCCGGCCTCCACCAGCCGGCCGTCCTTCATCACGCACACCTCGTCCGAGATCAGCCGGACCACCGCGAGGTCGTGCGAGATGAACAGGTAGGACAGCCCGAACTCGTCCTGGAGCCGCCCCAGCAGGTCCAGGATCTGCTTCTGCACGAGCACGTCGAGCGCGGACACCGGCTCGTCGCACACGATCAGCTCCGGCTGCAGGGCGAGCGCCCGGGCGATCGCCACGCGCTGGCGCTGGCCGCCGGAGAGCTCGTTGGGGTAGCGGTTGACCGTCGAGGGCGGCAGGGCGACCTCCTCGAGCAGCCACTTCACCCGGTCCCGGCGCTCCGCCCGGGTGCCGCGGCCGTAGGTGGACAGCGGCTCCTCGACGATCCGCCCGATCGTGAACATCGGGTTGAGGGACGAGTAGGGGTCCTGGAAGATCGGCTGCACCCGCTGACGGAACGCGGCCAGCTGCCGGCCCCGGAGCCCCGTCACGTCCTGGCCGTCGAAGCGGATCGACCCGGAGGTGGGCTCGTAGAGCTTCAGCAGCATCCGCGCCGTCGTCGTCTTCCCCGACCCGGACTCGCCCACGATCGCCACGGTCCTGCCGCGGGGCACCGTGAGGGAGACGTCCTGGACCGCCGTGAAGCCCGCCTGGCCCAGCCGCCCCTTGAAGACCTTGGTGAGGTTCTCGATCACCACCAGCGGCTCCCGGGCCGCGGCCCCGGCCGCCTCCGGGGCGGCGGGGGCCGGGACGCCTCCCGCCGTCGAGCCCGAGGCCGACGGACCGGCCGCCGCCGGAGCCGCCGCCGTCGCACCCGCTCCCGTCCGGCCCGGCGACGGGACGGCCTGCCGGCCCACCCGGGCCGCGGCCACCGAGGGCGCCGCCTGCACGAGGCGGCGGGTGTACTCGTCCTGCGGGTCCTCGAGCACCCGGGCGGACGGGCCGGCCTCGACGATCCGCCCGCGGTGCATCACCACGATGTCCTGGGCGCGCTCCGCGGCCAGGCCCAGGTCGTGGGTGATGAGCAGCACGGACGTGCCGATCTCCTCGGTCATCCGCTCGATCTGGTCCAGGATGGTGCGCTGCACGGTGACGTCGAGGGCGGACGTCGGCTCGTCGGCGATGAGCAGCCGCGGCCGGCAGGCGAGCCCGATCGCGATGAGCGCGCGCTGGCGCATGCCCCCGGAGAACTCGTGCGGGTACTGCCGGGCGCGCCGCTCGGGCTCGGGCAGCCCCGCGGCCGCGAGCGCCGCCACGACCTTCTCGTCCACGTCCCGGCGGGTGGCCAGTCCGTGCACGAGCAGGGTCTCGGCCACCTGGCGGCCGACCGTGGTCACGGGGTTGAGGTTGGACATGGGGTCCTGCGGGACGAGACCGATCTGCCGGCCGCGGATCCGCCGCATCCGCGCCTCGTCCAGGCCCACGAGCTCCTGGCCCGCGAAGCGGACGGAGCCGCCGGTGACCCGGCCGTTGCCGGGCAGCAGCCCGATCACGGACATGGCGGTGGTGGACTTGCCCGAGCCGGACTCCCCCACGATGGCGAGGGTCCGGCCCTCGCGCAGGATCAGGGACGCCTCGTGGACGGCCTGGACCGGTCCGTTCATCGTGCTGAAGGCCACGGCGAGGTTCTCGACCTCGAGCAGCGGGGCGGCGTCCGCCCCCGGGGCGTGGTTCTCCGGTCTCATCGGTCGGTGCACCTCACGCGGTTCGTGACTTGGGGTCGAGGGACTCGCGCAGGGACTCCCCCAGCAGGGTGAAGCCCAGGGCGGTGACGGCGATGCACAGGCCGGGCAGGAACGCCAGCTGCGGGGCGATCGACAGCTCCGCCTGGGCGTAGGTGAGCATGCGGCCCCACTCCGCCGTCTGCGGCACGCCGCCGCCCAGGCCCAGGAAGGACAGGGCGGCCGCGTCGATCACCGCGGTGGCCAGCGTCAGGGTGCCCTGGACGATGACCGGCCCGGTGCTGTTGGGCAGCAGGTGGCTCATGGTGATGGTGCGGCGGGACAGGCCCAGGGTCTGGGCGGCGAGGATGTAGTCGGCGCCCCGCTGGGACAGCATCGAGGAGCGCAGCAGGCGGGCGAAGATGGGCACCTGGGAGGCGCCGATCGCGATCATCACGGCCCACTGGCTCTGCCCCATGATCGCGGCGATGGACACGGCCAGCAGCAGGTTGGGCACGGAGAGCAGGATGTCCACGAAGCGCATGATCACGCTGTCCACCCAGCCGCCGAGGCCGCCGGCCAGCAGGCCGAGGACCATTCCGCCGACCAGGCCCAGGGCGGTGGAGACCACCCCGATCACCAGGGAGGCGCGGGCACCCCAGATCAGCTTGGACAGCAGGTCCCCGCCGAAGCGGTCCAGGCCCAGCGGATAGCCCTCGACCTCCCCGGGGCCGGGGATGGTGGTGGGGGTGATCTCGGTGCGCCCGGGCAGCTCCTCGCCGCCGAACGGGGCGAGCCACGGGGCCAGGAGGGCCACGAGCAGGAAGACGCCGACGATCACGGCCCCGGCGATGGCCGCGGGATCGCGGCGCAGCCGGCGGAAGGCGTCCTTCCACAGGCTCGTGCCGACCGCCGCGGTGGTGCCCGGGGTGGTCGTGACGGCCTCGGGGCCCTCGGTGTGCGAGGGGCCGGAGGGGGCGGGGGGAAGTGTGGCGCTCACTGGACACGCACCCGGGGGTCGATGAGGCTGTAGGAGATGTCCACCAGCAGGTTGATCAGGGAGTAGGCCAGGGCGATGAAGATGATGAAGCCCTGCAGCACGGGGTAGTCGAGGGTGAAGATCGCGTCCCGCAGGAACCGGCCGATGCCGTTGAACGCGAAGACGGTCTCGGTGAGCACGGCCCCGGAGATCAGCAGGCCGGTCTGCAGGCCGATGGTGGTGACCACGGGGAGCATGGCGTTGCGCAGGATGTAGCGGCCGCGGATCAGACCGCGCGTCAGGCCCTTGGCGCGGGCGGTGCGCACGTAGTCCGCGCTCTGGACCTCCAGCACCGAGGCGCGGGTGATGCGCACGATGATCGCCAGCGGGATCGTGCCCAGGGCCACGCCCGGCAGGACCAGGTGCAGGAGCGCGTCCCACGCCGCGTCCCACTCGCCGGTGAGGACGCCGTCGAGGACGAAGAAGTTGGTGTGGTGCGTCGCGTCGATGCGCGGGTCCTGCCGTCCGTCCGCCGGGAAGAGCGGGACCTGGATCGCGAGCAGCCACTTGAGGATGAACGCCAGGAAGAACACGGGGACGGTGACGCCCAGCAGGGACAGCACCACCGAGGAGTGGTCCAGGAGCCTGCCGCGGTGGCGGGCGGCCACGTAGCCGAGCGGGACCCCGATGCCCACGGCGAAGACCAGCGCCACGAGCGAGAGCTCCAGGGTGGCGGGGAAGCGGGTGAGGAACTCCTCGACCACGGGCCGACCGGTCACGATGGAGGCGCCGAAGTCCCCCCGGAGGAGCTGGCCCGTGTAGACGACGTACTGCTCTAGCAGGGGGCGGTCGAAGCCGTAGACCTCGTTGATGCGGGCCACGGCCTCGGGGGTGGCCTTGTCCCCCAGCAGGGCGGTGGCCGGCCCGCCGGGCAGGGCGCGGACCCACGCGAAGAGCAGGACCGACAGGCCGAGGAGGGTGGGGACGAGCAGGGCGAGCCGCTTGCCGATGACGCGGAGCATTCCGGTCCTTCCGGACGGAGAGGGGCAGAGGGGAGGACCGCCGGGAGGACGGCGGGGGCGGTCCGGGGCGGCGCGCGCTGCGCCGCCCCGGACCCGGGCTCACTCGCTGAGCTCGATCCTGTTGAAGACCTCGTCGTTGACCGGGCTCACCGGGTAGGACTCCACCCGGGGGTCGAAGGCCAGCGACGGCGCCGGGTTGGCCAGGGGCACCGCCGGCAGCAGCTGCATGATCTGCTCGTTGATGTCCTCGTAGACCGGCGTCTGCTCCTCGACGCTGGTCAGCTCGCGCGCCTCGGCCAGCGCCCGGAACAGCTCGGGGTCCTCGAAGCCGAACTCGGGCTTCTCCCGGCCGAAGAACACGCCCACGAAGTTGTCGGTGTCGTTGTAGTCGCCGGTCCAGCCGAGCAGGTGCAGGTCGTGGTCCGGGGTGCCGTTGATGCGGTCGAGGTAGTCCGGGGACCACTTGTCCGGCTGCGGGTTCACGGTGATGCCCACCTCCTCCAGCTGCGCGGTGAGCGTGGTGAACGTCTGCTCGGGGTTCGGCATGTAGGGGCGGGAGACGCCGGTCGGGTAGCTGAAGTCCAGCTCCAGGCCGTCGGCGTAGCCGGCCTCCGCGAGCAGCTCGCGGGCCCGCTCGGGGTCGTACTCGTACTCGGTGACGTCCTCGTTGTAGCCGTTGACGGACTCCGGGATGAACTGGGTGGCCACCGTGGTGCCCTCGGGCAGCGTCTGGGAGACCAGGGCCTCCTTGTCGATGGCGTGCGCGATGGCGCGGCGGACGTCGACGTCCGCGAGCTCCTCCTGCGCCTGGTTGAAGCCGAGGTACAGGATCGTGAACGGGTCGCGGGTGACCACGTTGTAGCCGGCGTCCGTCAGGGCCTGGGTGTCGGCCGGGGCCACCAGGTCGTAGCCGTCCACGCTGCCGGACTCGAGCGCCTGGCGGCGGGCCTGGGGGTCGTCGATGATCCTGAAGATCACGTCGGTGACCTGGCCCTGCTCGCCCCAGTAGTCGTCGTGGGCGGCCAGGACCACCTGATTGCCCACGTCCCAGGAGTCGAACCGGAACGGCCCGGTGCCCACCGGGTGGCCCTGGGCGTACTCGGAGAGCTCCGGGGACTCCTCCGTGCCGCCGGCGGTGTCCGCGCCGTACTCCTCGAGGGCCGTGGGGGACTGCATGGCGAACGCCGGCAGGGACAGGGCGGCGATGAAACCGGCGAACGGCTTGTTCAGGGTCACCTCGGCCTCCCCCTCCCCCGTGGCCTCGCAGCCGGAGTAGATGGCGTCCTCGGGGGCGTCCGCGAAGCCCTTGAACAGCGAGCCGTAGTAGTAGGCCATGTTCTCGGACTGCAGGAGGCCCTCGAAGTTGTACCAGCGCTCGAAGTTCGCGCAGACGGCCTCGGCGTCGAACGCCGTACCGTCGTGGAAGGTGACGCCCTCCCGGAGCTGGAACGTGTAGGTCCGCCCGTCCTCGGACTGCTCCCACGACTCGGCGAGCAGGGGCTCGGGGTCCGCCGAGCCCTCCTGCACGCCCACGAGACCCTCGAAGATCTGGCGGGAGACGCGGAAGGACTCCCCGTCCTGCGCGAACGCCGGGTCGAGGGTCTTGGGGTCGGACGACGCCGCGAAGACGAACGTGCCGTCGACGTCGCCGCCGCCGGCGGCCGGGGTGGCGCCGGCTCCCCCCTCCTCGCGGTCCGAGGACAGGCAGCCGGTGAGGACGAGGGCGGCCACGGCGGCCAGGGAGGTGACGGCGAGGGGGCGGCGGGCGCGCCCCGGACGGAATGGCGTGGACATGAACGGACTCCTCGAGGGGCGAGCGGCAGGACCGGCTCCGGGTGGCGGAGCGGGGACGCGGGTCCCCGGACTGCCGGCAGGCGTGTGACGGGTACCACACGGTACAAGTGATACCACGAGTTGCACTCAAGTCATCTCATGCCCGCGTGGCGGGCATGTTTCCGATCGCGCACACCGGTTCGTCCGTTCCCGGCGCACCCGGGCGACCCCGACCGTTTCACCAGCAAGCTTGCTATTCTGCTGGGAGCACCCGTTCCAGCACGTCCCACCGGAAGAGAGCAGGACCCCGTGGCCGAGATCAATCCCGAGCAGGAACGCAACGACCCGAAGAAGGCCGGTGACGCCCTGAACGAGGAGTCCGGCCTGAGCATCGAGGGCGACACCCCTCCCGACGCCGGCTCGGGCGTGGGCCCCACCAACCCCGAGCTCGACGTCGACCGGCCCGGCGACTCCTCGAAGGGGAAGCTCGCGCTGGCCGTCATCATCGGCCTCGTGGCGCTGTTCGTGGTGCTGTGGTTCGTCGGCGCCGTCGTGGGGATGTTCTGAGCCCGCCGACCTGAGGCACCCGACCGTCCCGGCCCGCCGCCGGGCGGGGGCGGGCCGGGACGGCGCTCACGGCCGGCCGGCGTCCCCGTCGGCGCCGTCGTCGTCCGGGTCGGCGTCCTCGTCGTCCTCCTCCGTCCAGTCCTCCGAGGACGGGCCCATCATGGCGAAGCGCTCGCCGTCCGGGCCGGCGGCGAACACCAGCTCCCCGTAGCCGAACTCCTCCGGCTCCTGGACCAGCGCGCCTCCCGCGGCGACGACCCGCTCGGCGGCGGTGTCGGCGTCGTCGACCTCGAAGCAGACCCACCACAGCGGCGGCGCCTCCTGCAGGTGGTCGACGTCCTCGGCGGCCACGCCGATGCCGCCGGCCGAACGGTCCATGCCCGGGACCGTGAACACCGCGTACGCCTCGTGCCGCGTCCCGATGTCCTGGTACGTGTAGCCGAAGACCTCGGCGTAGAACCGCTCGGCGGCTGTCTGGTCGGTGGTCAGGAGGTCGCACCAGGCCACGGTCCCGTGCTTGCCGACGATGCTGAACCCGGTGTGCTCCTGCGGCTGCCACACCCCGAAGGCCGCCCCCGTGGGATCGATCCACACGCCCATGGTGCCGAAGCTGCCCACGGCCATCGGCTCGAACAGCTGCCGGGCACCGGCCGCCACCGCGGCCCTGCCCGTGGCCACGATGTCGTCGGACGCGAGGTAGACCGCCCACGCGTGCGGGTCGTCCTCCATCTCGGGCAGCGCGGGGGACATCCCCGCCACCGGCTGGCCGTCCACCAGGGCGTTGCAGTAGCCGCCGTACTCCGGGTCCGAGGGCGTGAACCGCCACCCGAGCACGCTCGCGTAGAAGTCCATGGAACGGTCGAGGTCCGAAACCATGATGTCCGCCCAGCACGGAGCCCCCGTGGGCCATCGGTCGATGCGCTCGGTCATCCCTGAGTCCTCTCGTCGCGCGCCGGATCGGGTTCCGCCCGGGTGCCTGCGACGCGGGCCGCACCCGCGCGGTCCTTCGTCCCCCCATGCTCGTCCCCCGCGTCCCGATTGGGAACACCTCCCGCCGAGAAGCGGGGGCGGCCCGCCCGGCCCCGGGCTCCGGGGCCAGGCATTAACATTCCTCGTTTCCTGACGGCGCCCCCGATCCGTTCCTAGACTCGGAGCCAGGACAGGGGGCACGGCCGCGGCCGGAGCCCTCCCGGGGGATCGACGAGGACAGCATGCGTGCGTGGTGGATCGATGAGCCCGGTCCCGCGGCCGGCGGGCCGATGCGCTTCGGGCAGTGCCCCGACCCCGTGCCGGGGCCCGGGGAGCTGCTCCTCCGGGTGCGGGCCTGCGGGGTGTGCCGCACCGACCTGCACCTCGTGGAGGGCGACCTCCCGCTGCACCGGGCGGGGGTGATCCCGGGCCACGAGATCGTCGGCGAGGTGGTGGGCGCGGGTCCCGGCTGCGCCCGGTTCCGGAAGGGCGAGCGCGTGGGCGTCGCGTGGCTGCGGCACACCTGCGGCCGCTGCCGGTTCTGCCGCCGGGGCCGGGAGAACCTCTGCACCGCCCCGCGCTTCACCGGGTGGGACCAGGACGGCGGCTACGCGGAGCTCACCCTGGCCCCGGAGGCCTTCGCCTACCGTCTGCCCGAGGAGTTCGACGACGAGCACGCGGCCCCCCTGCTGTGCGCCGGGATCATCGGCTACCGGGCGCTGCGGCGGGCCCAGCTGCCGCCCGGGGGCCGGCTGGGCATCTACGGCTTCGGCGCGTCCGCCCACCTCGCTGCCCAGGTGGCCCTGCACCAGGGCGCGGAGGTCCACGTCATGACCCGCTCGGAGGCGGCGCGCGAGCTGGCCCGCGACCTGGGCGCCGCCTTCGTGGGGGAGGCCGACGAGCCTCCCCCGGTGCCGCTGGACGCGGCGATCCTCTTCGCCCCCGTGGGCACCCTCGTCCCCCCGGCGCTGCGCGCCCTGGACCGGGGCGGCACCCTGGCCGTCGCCGGGATCCACCTCAGCGACGTCCCGGCCCTCGACTACGCCGCGGAGCTCTTCCAGGAGCGGCAGCTGTGCAGCGTGACCGCCAACACCCGGCAGGACGGCGAGGAGTTCCTGCGGCTGGCCGCCCGGCTGGGGCTGCGGCCCACCACCGTCCCCTACCCCCTGCGCGCCGCGGACCGGGCCCTCGCCGACCTGGCCGCGGACCGGATCACGGGGGCCGCCGTCCTGCGCGGGTGAGCCCCGGCCCCACCGGCCCCGGGCCCGGCCGGGACCGAACCGCACCGCAGGGACCGCACCGCAGGGCAGCGGACCCGGGAAGCACATCGAAGAGACCACCCGCCGACATCCCGCGGACGCCCCGCACCGGGCTCCGGCCACCGCCCGACTCCTCAGGAGCTCCCGTGAACGAGCACCCCGCCTCCCGCCCACCCCGTCCGGCCGACCGGCAGGACGCTCCGCGCCGCACCAGACCCGGGCAGTGGGTGCTGCTGGTCCTGGGCACCCTGCTGACCGCCCTGGGCCTGGCGGCGCTCGTGAGCGGTCTGGTCCTCGCCGGCGCGGCCGCGGCCCAGCAGGACGGGCGCTTCCTCACCGCGTCCCCGGACCGGCACCAGACCATCACCTACGCCCTGGTGGGCCCGCCCGCCGTGCTCGACGTCGGCGACGCCCAGCTCTCCCCCGTGCCCTTCCTCGACCAGCTCGGCAGGGTGCAGGTGCGCGTGACGGCCGCCGACCCGCAGCAGGACATCTTCGTGGGCGTGGCCGAGACCGCCGACGTCGACCGGTACCTCGACGGCGTCGCCCACGCCGAGCTCGGCCGCGCCACGGAGTCCGGGGACGACACGCGGGCCCGGGTGCCCGGCGAGCGGGTGCCCGACCGGCCCGGGAACCAGACCTTCTGGGCCGACTCGGACCAGGGCCCCGGCACCCGGGAGCTGACCCTGGACCTGCGCTCGGGCAGCTGGACGCTCGTGGTGATGAACGCCGACGCCACCCGGCCGGTCTGGGCGGACCTGCAGCTCGGGGCGCGCTCCGACCTCCTGGGCCCCCTGGCCGGCGGCCAGCTGGTCGGCGGGCTGGCCGGGCTGGTCGTGGGTCTCCCGCTGCTGCTGCTCGGCGCCGCCGGACTCGGCCGGGACATCGACCCGCGCACCCCGCCGCGCGGCACGGGCCCGGGCGCGGCCCTCGCCGAGGACCCGGGGCGGGACCGGACCCCGCCGCCGGTCTCGCCCGTGCGCCTGACCGGCTTCCTCGACGCGGGGCTGTCCCGGTGGCTGTGGCTGGTCAAGTGGCTGCTGGTGATCCCGCACCTGATCGTGCTGGCCGTGCTGTGGTTCGCCCTGGTGGTCACCACGGTCGCCGCCGGGTTCGCCATCCTGTTCACGGGCCGGTACCCGCTCTCGTGGTTCTCCTTCAGCGTGGGGGTCCTGCGGTGGAGCTGGCGGGTGGCGTTCTACTCCTACTCGGCCCTGGGCACCGACCGGTACCCGCCCTTCACCCTGGCCCGTGCGGACCATCCGGCGCAGCTGGAGGTCGCCTACCCGGAGCGGCTCTCCCGCGGTCTCGTGCTCGTGAAGTGGTGGCTCCTGGCGATCCCGCACCTGCTGATCGTGGGGGTGCTCACGGGCGGAGGCACGTGGAGCACCACCCGCAGCGGCGACGACGGCACGACGACCACCAGCTGGGGACCGTCCCTGCTCGGGCTGCTCGTGCTGGTGGCCGCCGTGGTCCTGCTCTTCACGGGCCGGTACCGTCCCGAGCTGTTCGCGCTGGTCGTGGGCATCAACCGCTGGGTCAACCGGGTCCTCGCCTACGTGCTGCTCCTGCGGGACGAGTACCCGCCGTTCCGGCTCGACCAGGGGCCGGTCGAGCCCCGGTCCCCTGCGGCCGCGCCGGTGCCCTGGTCCTCCCCGGCGCCCGACCGGCCGCACGACCGGCCGCAGGACCGGCCCGGGGACGGACCGGTCGACCAGGGACCGAACCGCTGACCGGACGGCCTCCGGGGCAGGTCGCCCCGTTCGGGGAGTCCCGTCCCGGGAGGGCCGCTCAGCGGAACCGGACGCCCTCGATCCGCGCCCGGAAGAACTCGCCCTCGGCCTGCCGGTCGGTGCCCCAGGCCCAGCCGGCGCGCAGGACGGTGGCCACGCGCACGCCGGCGAGATCGGCCTCCTCGGCGAACGCGACCCCGAAGGGGTGGCGGCCGTACCCGGTGCCGTCGGGGTCGCCCCACCGCTGCATGCTCAGCTCCCGGAGCCGGCCGTCCGGGTCGACCCGGATCAGGGCGTCCTCGCGCTCCCCGTCGAGGACCCAGGTCATGACGGCGGTGTCCGGGACGGGCCCCTCCGACCACGCGGCGGCCGGACAGGCCGACGGCACGACGACCGCCTCGCCGGCGAGCCGCCCGGCGGCGCTGCGCGTGATGTCCGGTCCCGCGGCGGACAGCACGGGCACGAGGCCCAGCAGCCGCCACCGCAGCTCGCCCCCGCCGGGCCCGTACCGGTCGTAGCCCGCGACCGGCAGACCGAGGACCCGGGTGCGGGCGGCCCAGACGAAGCCGATCCCGGGGGTGATGAGCTGCCGGGCGGAGAAGGGGCGCCACGCGCCGCCGAGCCGGATCTCGCCGCGCATCGACAGCTCCGCCGAGACCCACGCCGGGGTGCCGGGCGGCACGGCGTGCCCCAGCCAGCGGCGCGCGGGCTCGGGCAGGCCGGCGAACGCCGCGGTGTCCACCGGGGGCGGCACCGGGTGGCCCGGGCGCTCCAGGTCCGCCCAGTGCCGGCGGGCGCCGCGCGGCAACCGCCCGGTCACGGCCGGACCCCGAGCGGCACGGCGGCGGCCGCGCGGGCGCCCGGCCCCCGAACGGGGACGGGGACGGGAACGGACGGCGGCAAGGTCCGGGACCGGGTCATGCCTCCCAGGCTAGACCGCCGGACCGGTGCCGGCCCCGCGGCGGACGCCGGAGCCCGCCGACGCCCTGAATCCTCGGTCGCACTCGGACACGGGACCCGGCGGTGGAGGAGGATGTCCCCATGCGCGTGCACCGGCGCCCGGGGCCCGCGTGCCGGTCAGGCGTTGACTACCGGCGGCGCCCGCACCAGCATGAGTGCCACGGGCCGCCCGCGGAGCGGCCGCCGGGACCCCGAGTCCCCGAGCACCGGGAGGACGACCATGACGCGCATCGGCACCAGGAGGAGCACCCGGTGGAAGGACCTCACGCCGGGGCAGCGGACCGCGCTGCTGACGCTGGCGTCCGTGCAGGTCTCGCTGGCGGCCACCGCCTGGACGGACCTCGCCCTGCGGCCCGCGGCGGAGGTCGACGGCGGCAAGGGGAAGTGGGCCGCGATCATCGCCGTCAACTTCGTGGGCCCGGTCCTGTACTTCCGGCGCGGCATCCGCCGCTGAGCGGCCCCGGGACGGGGACCCGGGCCTCCGGCCACGGATCCGGGATAACGATTCAGCATGGCACGGAGAACACTTAGCGATCGCATACGCGCGGATCTAGACTGGTCCCACCAGCAGTCCCGTCCGTTCGGCAGAGGGCGGTCACCGGTGGACCCACGGTCCCGGGACCCCGGCCGAGCGCACGGCCGATCGCCGGGCGGTGGGGGCCGACCGGCGCCCCACCCTCCGTCCGGCGATCCGGACCGAGTTCTCCGCTCCTCGGAACCTGGAGGTTCCACCATGAAACGCTCACCGACGGCCCGGCTGCTCACCGGGCTCTCCGCGGCGGCGCTGGCCACCACCGGCATCGCTCTCGCCGGACCGGCCCACGCCGTGTCCACCCAGGGGTTCCTCTCCTACGTCGACGGCTGGCGGGTCGGCCAGCACGTGCGCGAGCTCGCCGACGTCAACGGGGACGGCCGCGCCGACGTCGTGGCCTTCGGCGACCCCGGCGTCTTCGTCGCCCTGGGCCAGACCAACGGCACGTTCGCCGCGCCGGTGCTGAGGGTCCGCGACTTCGGCACCGCGCAGGGCTGGCGCACCGACCGGCACCCGCGCACGGTCGCCGACGTCGACGGCGACGGCCGGGACGATCTCGTCGGCTTCGGCAACGCCGGCGTGATCGTCTCCTACGCGCAGCCCGACGGCAGCTTCACCGCGCCGCAGCTCGAGGTCCGCGAGTTCGGCTGGAACCAGGGCTGGCGGGTCGACCAGCACGTCCGCGAGCTGGCCGACCTCTCCGGGAACGGGACGGCGGACATCGTCGGCTTCGGGTACTCCGGCGTGACCATCTCCCACGGCCGTGCGGACCGCACCTTCGACGGCACCGGCAAGCGGATCGACAGCTACGGCTGGGACCGCGGGTGGCGGATCGACAAGAACCCCCGGATGCTCGCCGACATGGACGGCAACGGGACGGCGGACATCGTGGGCTTCGGCGACGCCGGGACGTACGTCTCCTACTTCTCGGCGCTCGGGGACACGTTCACCCAGCCCGCCCTGGAGATCCGCGACTTCGGCTACGCCCAGGGGTGGCGCGTCGACCAGCACCCCCGGGTCGTCGGCAACGTCAGCGGTCACCTTCCCCCGGACGTGGTCGGCTTCGGCCACCGCGGGGCCCTCGCCGCCTACTCCCGGCCCTCCGCCCCGGGCGAGCCCAGGTACCAGCCGGTCTCGCTCGAGCTCGCCGACTTCGGCGCCGCGCAGGGCTGGCGCACCGACCGGCACCCCCGGGACCTCGCGGACATCAACGGCGACGGGATCCTGGACGTGGTCGGCTTCGGCAACGCGGGCGTGCTCGTGGCCTACGGGGACGACGACTTCCTGACCGGGCCCGAGCTGACGTCCGGCTCCTTCGGCTGGGCGGCCGGCTGGGACCCGGCGCGGTATCCGCGCCTGCTCGGGGACGTCGACGGCGACGGCCGCGACGACGTCGTCGGCTTCGGCTACTCGGCCACCTACGTGGGCCTGTCCTGAGCACGGGCCCGGGGCGGCCGCCCGGCCACCCCGGGCCCGCGGCTCAGGTGAGGAATCCGCGCAGGGACCGCTCCGCGGCCCGGTAGGTGGCGGCGTCGATGGTCTCGCCGTCCAGGAACCGGTCGATCACGCGCGGGTCCGTGTAGGAGCTGCGGGCGATGGCGGGGGTGTTGCCCAGGTGCTCGGCGACCTCCCGCATGGCGGCGGACACGGCCTTCTTCCGGGCGCTCTCGCTGGGGCGGGTGCCGGCGCGGGCGGCGAGCGCCATCGCGGCGGTCACCGTGCCCTGCCAGGTGCGGAAGTCCTTGGCGGTGAAGTCGGGGCCGCACCGGTCCCGCACGAAGTCGTTGAGGCGGGCGCTGGTGATGCCGGTCCACTGCCCGTCCTCGTCGCGGAACGCGAGCGCGGTCTCGTCCGGGCCGCGCTCCAGCAGGGGCGCGAGCGCGGCGGCGAGGTCGGCGTCCCGGAGGTCCAGCGTCCACCGGTGCCCGCTCTTGCCGGGGAAGTCGAGGTGCACGTCCCGGCCGTCCACCCGGACGTGCCGGACCAGCAGGGTGGTGACGCCGTAGGAGCCGTTCGACTGGGCGTACTCCTCGTTGCCGATGCGCAGGGCGGCCTCGTCCATGAGCCGGAAGGCCGCCGCGCAGGCCTTCTCCTCCGTGGCGCCCTCCGTCCGCAGCAGCCGGGTGACGGCCGGGCGGGCCTGCGGGAGCGTGTCGCCGAAGTCGAGGACGCGGTCGAACTTCTCGCGGTCCTTCAGCTCCCGCCACCGGGGGTGGTAGATGTACTGGCGCCGTCCGGCGCCGTCGACTCCCGTGGCCTGGATGTGCCCGTTGGGCTGGGGGCTGATCCACACGTCCTTCCAGGCCGGGGGGATCGCCAGCCCGCGGATCCGGTCGAGCTCGTCCCCGTCCTGGACCTTCGTGCCGTCGGCGTGCCGGTAGGCGAACCCCTTGCCGTACCCGCGGCGGGTGATCCCGGGACGGCTGCAGTTGCTGCGCCGCAGGCGCGGCGTGCGGGGCGTGCGGGGTTTCGCGGGGCTCTGCTGCGCGGCGGCCATGGTGTCCTCCCGGGTCGGCTCCGGGAGCACCCCGGGAACACCAAGTCTACTGACTGTCGGCGTCCGCGCGGACGAGGCCCGCGGCGGGTCCGGTCAGGGCTCCGAGCGGGTGTACGCCGCGGCGCGCACGGCGTCGTCGTCCTCCAGCCCGGCGCCGAGGGCCCCGCCCACGGTGGCGAGCGTGGCGGTCAGCCACGCGAGCTTGACGTACTCCACCGCCCCGGCCGGGGCGCCGATCACCGCCGCGAAGACTCCGCCGTCCACGAGCAGCAGCGCCCCGAGCCAGGACAGGGCGAAGACCGCGAGGTAGAAGACGGAGACGCCGATGGCCACGGTGGCGGCGGTGGCGAGGTTGAACAGGGCCACCTGCTCGCGCTCGGCCCGCCGGCGCGGGCGCTCCCACAGCCGGGCGCCGACGACGAGGGCACCGGTCACCGCGGCGATCGACAGCAGACCCAGCAGCCCGAGCCGCCAGGGCCCGTAGGCGGCGGCGAGCAGCCACAGGTCCGAGGCGACCAGGGTGAGCACGCCGGTCGCCGCGGCCAGGGCGAGCGTGCGGGACAGCCGCACCACCAGGGTCCACGGCCGGTTGGCGCGGATCATCCCGAGCAGCAGGCGCACGTTGCCGCCGAGGACGCGGGCCGTGAACTGCACGGCGTTGTCCTCGGGCCGGTCCTCCAGGTTTTCCGACCGCTGCCGCGCCCGCCGCACGAGCTCCTCCTGCGCGTCGGCGTCGTCCGCGTCCTCCGTGTCGTGGCCGAGCAGGTGGCCGACCACCCGCACGGTCGTCTGCCGCACCTTCTGCCCCACGTGCAGCGCGCCGAGGGCCGGGACGGCGACCAGGCCCACGCCGTGCACGGGGCTCAGCTGCGTGAGCACCGGGCTGCGGCCGTCCTTGAGCGGGACGTCCGTGAGGACCACGACGAGGTCCCAGTCCTCGTCCAGCATCCGGTCGCGAGCGGCCTCGAGCAGGTCCAGGCCGTCGGCGGGCGGGACGACCAGCCGGTCGGTCACCGCCGCCACCCGCCAGCGCACCCCGGGATAGCGCGCGTGCAGCGGCCCCGGCAGGGAGGCCGCGAGGTCCCGGGGCAGGGCGCCCGCGATCTGGGGGGAGAGGACGAGGCCGACCAGCAGCTCGGGCACGGAGTCGTGGGCGGGCTCGTGGCCGGGGGTGGGGTCGGCGGTGGCGGAACGGTCGTCGGGCACCGCTCAATCCTGGGGCAGGCCCCGGGGAAACGCCACTCGGGGTCCGGGCGGGCGGGGCCCCGCCCGGGCCCCGAGTGGGGCCGCGTCGTGCTCAGTGCACGGGCATCCGCCCGGCCACCGGGTTCTCCAGGGTCCCGGCGTACTGCAGGGACGCCGCCTGGTCGGTCAGGTCGACCATCTGCAGGGTGTTGAGCAGCTGCAGCCGGTTGAGGCAGGAGTGCTCGAACCGGGGCGCGAAGAGCGGCACGCGGTCCGCGCCGGCCGGGTCGGCGTCGGCGACGTCCTGGAGGCACCGCGCCGCGAGGTCCCAGAACTCGTCCGCGGCCAGCAGCCCGTCGGCCTCGAGCAGGCCCGCGAGGTGCCGCAGCACGCCGTCGAACACGTCCGTGTGCACGGACAGCGCCGCCGTGGCGGGCGGCACCACGTGGCGGATCCGCTCGAGGCCCTCCGGGAGGGGACGGTCCGTGACGACGGCGACCTCCTCGCCGATGTCCTTCATGACCGCCCGCCGCGGGACGTGCCCGGCCAGGACGAGGACGACGTTCTCGCCGTGCGGCATGAACACGAGGTCGTGGGCGAGCAGGCACCGGGCCACCGGGGCGAGGTACACGGCGAGCAGCCGCCGCACCCAGTCCCCGGCGTCCAGCCCGGACGCGCGCACGTGCACGGAGACCAGCGGCGTGCCGCCGGCGTCGACGTGCAGCAGGGACGCGAGGGTCGCGAGCCGCTCCCCGTCCGCGAGCCGGGGCACGGGGCTCTCCCGCCACAGCGCCGCGAGCATCTTCGTGTGCGGGCCCTCCTCCCCGTGGCCGGAGGCGGCGGCGCGGTGATACGCGTCCCCGGTGTAGCCGACCGCGGCCACCTCCCGCAGGACCGAGAACCCGGCCTCCGCGAGCACCGGGTCGGCCGCGACGACGTCGGCGACCCAGTCGTTGATCGCGGGGGTGTCGCGCATGTACCGGGGGGAGAGCCCCCGGAGGAAGCCCATGTTCTGCACGGCCAGGGCGGTCTTCACGTAGTGCCGGTCGGGACGGGAGACGTTGAAGAACGTGCGGATCGACTGCTGCGCCCGGTGCTCGTCCCCGGTGGTGCCCAGCAGCACGAGGTCCCGGCGGGCGAGGTCGGGGGCGAACGTCACCGCGATCCGGTGCTCCCACTGGTGGGGGTGCACCGGCAGGGGACGGTAGTCCTCCGGGTCCAGGCCCAGACCGGTCAGCCGGGCCCGGAAGCGGGACCGCACGGCCGGGTCCAGCTCGCCGGCCCACAGCTGCTCCTCGGTGCGGCCGCGCCCGGTGTCGAGGCGGCTGAGCTCCCGGCGGACGGCGAGCCACACGAGGCGCACCGGACGGGCGGCCTCGGGGGCGAAGCGGTCGTGCTCGGTGACGCCCATCCCGATCCGGCCGTTGTTGGCCACGAAGCCCGGGTGCCCCTCGGTCATCGCCGCCTCGACGTCCTGGAAGCCCGCCTCCGCGAGCGCGGCCGAGGGCCGGGTCCGGTGCACCAGCTTGTACGCGGCCGAGGCGAGGGTCCCGGCGATCTCCTCGAGGTAGGTCGCCAGCAGGTGCGGGGGGATGCCGAGCGCGGGGGCCAGCTCCGTGACCAGCGCCTGGGCGTCCGGCTCGGCGTCCGCGCCGTCCACGGAGCGGCGCAGCGAGCCCTCGTCCAGCACCCAGTGCTCCAGGGCGGTGCGCCGGGCGCGGAACCGGTAGCGGACCCGGTCCCCGCCGGTGCGGACCTCGTAGAGCCCCTCCCCCACGGGCTCGGGGGCGATCAGCCGTTCGTGGGCGAACTCGGCCAGGGCCTTGCAGCACAGGTGGCGGTGGGCGGTCCGCATCGGGTGCAGGCCGAGGTGGGTGGGCCCGTCGTCGGCCTCCTCCCCGGGGACCGCGACGGGGACCACGGCGGGGACCACGGCGGTCGCGGGGCCCAGCTCGGAGGCCGCGAACGCCTCGGGGGTGCACGTGCTGAGCAGCGCGGTCTTGCCGGGCAGCTCGAGCGGGCCGTGGACCTCGAAGCCGGCGCGGGCGTTGAGCCGGTGGACGGCGGTGTTGCGGACGTCGGGCTCGACGACGACGCGCCGGGCCCCGCGCGCCTCGAAGAGCCAGCGCAGCGTGGCGGCCATGAGGGCGGCGCTCGTGCCCGGCACGGGGGTCCGTGCGGGGGCGAGGAGCAGGTGCATCCCCACGTCGCCGGGCCGGTGCGCGTAGTGGCCGGGGAGGAGCACCGCGCCGGGGTCGTAGGTCTCGACGAGCCCGAGCGGGACGCCGTCGAGGCGGGCCAGCCACGCGTCGCAGTGCGGGTCCTCGGCGACGGCTGCGAAGGTGCGCCGGACGCGCTCGGGGTCGGCGTCGAGCAGGTCCCAGAACCGGGACCGGGGGTGGGTGAGCCAGGCGTGCAGGAGCTCGACGGTGGTCGCGTCCGGGACGAGCGGCTCGAGGGTCAGGACGCCGCCGGGGGTGGCGAGACGGGCGGGCGCGGGGCGGGCGGTCATGCGGTCTCCTGGGGGATGTCGCGGGGGACGTCACGGGGGACGTCCTGGGCGGCGCCCCGGGGGACGCCGAAGGTCTGGAAGGCGATGGCTGGCTCGACCGGGTAGACCTCCCGGCCCGTGACGGCCCGGAGGATGACGCTGTTGCGGTAGGCGCCCATGCCGAGGTCGGGGGAGGTCAGGCCGTGGGTGTGCACCTCGGCGTTCTGCACCCAGATCCGGGAGCGCTCGTGGTCGACCGCGTAGTCGCGGGAGACGTCGTAGCGGCCGGCGGGGTCCCACGCGATGTCGTCGAGGACCGGGGCCAGGAAGCCGGGCACCTCGGCGCGGTATCCGGTGGCCAGCACCAGGGCGCCGGTGGGGTGCCGCCAGTCGCGCTCGAGCTCGTCGTCGTGCAGGGCGAGGACCAGGTCGCCGCCGTCCTGCTCGACACCCGTGAGGGTGGTGCTCGTGGTCAGCAGGCCGGCGGGGTGCCCGTGCACCGAGCGGCGGTAGAGCAGCTCATGGATGTCGTTCACCAGCTCCGCGCTGATCCCCTTGTAGAGGCTGGCGTGCTCGCGGTTGAGCCGGTCCCGCCGGTCCGCGCCGAGGCCGTGGAAGTGGTCCACGTACTCGGGGGAGGTCAGCTCGAGGGTGAGCTTCGTGTACTCCATGGGGAAGAACCGCGGGGAGCGGGTGATCCAGTCCACCCGCGGGCCGCCGGCGCCGGAGCGCTCGAGCAGGTCGCGGTAGACCTCGGCGGCGGACTGGCCGCTGCCGAGCACGGTGACGCTCCCCCGCCCGAGCAGCTCCTCGCGCCGGGGCAGGTAGTCGCTGGTGTGCAGGACGGTGCCGGCGGCGGGGTCCACGGCGGCGGGGTCCACGCCCGCGGGCACCGCGGGCACCGTGCCGACGCCGAGGACCAGCCGGCGGGCCCGCCACTGCTCCGTCCCGGCGGCCGTCCGGGCCGTGACCACGTAGGCGTCGTCGGCGGGGTCGCGCTCGACACCGACGACCTCCCGGCCCCAGCGCAGGCTGTCGAGCTGCTCGCTCGCCCACCGGCAGTAGGCGCTGTACTCGGCGCGCAGCGGGTTGAAGTCCTCCCGGATGTAGAACGGGTACAGCCGTCCGGTCCGCTTGAGGTAGTGGAGGAAGGAGTAGGGGGAGGTGGGGTCGGCCAGGGTGACGAGGTCGGCGAGGAACGGGACCTGGATCGTGGCGTCCTCGAGCATCAGCCCGGGGTGCCAGTCGAAGGCGTCCTTCGCGTCGAGGAACACCGCGTCGAGGTCCTCCAGCGGTGCGGCGAGGCAGGCCAGGCCCAGGTTGAAGGGGCCGATCCCGATGCCCAGCAGGTCGTGGACGTGCCCGGTCGCGGGGGCCATCAGCGGGCCCCCGCCGCGGCTTCGAGCGGGCGGGGCGCGGCACCGCGGGCGGCGGCCCGGACGAGGTCCAGCACGCCCCGGACGTCCTCGGTGGTCGTCGCCGGGTTGAGGAGCGTGAGCTTCAGGCACCGGCGGCCGTCGAGGACGGTCGAGGCGACCGCGGCGCGGCCGGAGTCGAACAGCGCGCTCCGCACGGTCTCCACGAGCCGGTCCGCGGCGTCGTCGTCGGCGTCCGGGGACCGGTGCCGGAACAGGACGGTCGAGAGCACGGGCTCGGCCACCAGCTCCAGGTCGGGGGTCTCGTCCACGATCCGGCCCGCCTCCTGGGCGAGCTCCAGCACCCGGTCGAGGGCGCGGCCGATCCCCTCGGCGCCGACGGTGCGCAGGGTCATCCACAGCTTCAGGGCGTCGAAGCGGCGGGTGGTCTGCAGGGACTTGTCCACGAGGTTGGGCCGCACCGCGTGCCGGGGGTTCAGGTACTCGGCGCTCCACGTGGAGAAGCGCAGGCTCCGCCCCTCCCGCAGCAGCAGGGCGGAGGCGGCGACCGGCTGGAACCAGGACTTGTGGAAGTCCACGGTGACGGAGTCCGCCCGTTCGATCCCGTCCAGCCGGTGGCGGTGGGCGGGCGAGACGAGCAGGCCGCCGCCGTAGGCGGCGTCGACGTGCAGCCAGACGCCGTGGGCGGCGCACGCCCGGGCGACGTCGGCCAGGGGGTCGATGGCCCCGAGGTCCGTGGTGCCGGCCGTGGCCACGACCGCGGCGACCTCGGCGCCGGACGCGGCGACGTCGTGCAGGACGCGCTCGAGAGCGACCGGGTCCAGGGCTCCGCCCCGGGCGGCGGGCACGGGCACGACCGCGTCCGCGGACAGGCCCAGCAGGTGCGCCGCCTTCGCGATGCTGAAGTGGGCGTGCTCCCCCGCCACGATCCGCAGCCGCCCGAGCCGCTCCCCGCGGGACGCCGGGTGCGCCCGGGACAGGCGCTCCTCCCGGGCCGTGAACAGCGCCTGGAGGTTGGACTGGGTGCCGCCGGTGGTGAACACGCCGTCCGGCTCGCCCGCGGCGGGGAAGCCGATCCGCGCGGCGGTCCAGTCCACGATCCGCTGCTCGACCAGGGTGGCGGTGGTGCTCTGGTCCCAGGTCTCGACCGCCGTGTTCACCGCGGCGGTGAGCGCCTCGGCGGCCACCGCCGGGATGGCCACGGGACAGTTGAGGTGGGCCATGTAGCCCGGGGCGTGGAAGTGCACGGCGTGGTCGAGGTAGAGCCGCCGGGTCTCCTCGACCACGGCGCCGAGGTCCCCGAGGGGCCGCTCGAGGTCCACCGCGGCGACCAGCTCCTCGAGCTCCTCGGGCGTGGCGGCGGAGCGGGGGCTCCGGGCGCCGGCGAGGTGGACGGCGAGCACGTCGACGGTCTCGTGCAGGGCGCGGGCGTACTGCGCCGGGGTGTCGTGGGTCAGCAGGAAGTCGTGCATGGGCTCCTCGCAGGGGGTGGACGGGGCCGCTCGGGCCCCTCGTGGAGTTAGGCAAGGCATACCTAACCACATCGGCGGAGCGATTACATCATGCTCGTGTTGCGTATTCGCCGGATCACGCCCTAGGGTGATCCCTGTCTTCCGGGTTAGGCAACCCTTGCCTCACCTCGCGTCCCACCGACGGTTCCGCCGTCGACGTCCGAAAGGGTGGCCGTGGCCTCTCTGCTCCCCCGCGCTCCGCGCCCGCTGTTCCCCGCCCCGTCCGCCGCGCGCCGCCGCGTCCTCGCCCCGTCCGCCCTGCTGGCCGCGGGGGCCCTGGTCCTGACCGGGTGCTCCACCGGACCGGCGGGCGGGGAGTCCGGGAGCGGGTCCGCCTCTGCGGAGGGCACCACCGGCGAGTTCCCGCGCACCGTGGAGCACGCCTTCGGCGAGACCACGATCGAGGAGGCCCCCGAGCGCGTGGCCACGGTGTCCTGGGTCAACCACGACGTCGCCACCGCCCTCGGCGTGGTCCCGGTCGGGGTGCCCGCCCTGGACTTCGGCGCCAACGAGAACGGCTCCACGGACTGGTTCGACGCCGCGCTCGAGGAGTCCGGCGCCGAGGCCCCGGAGACCTACGCCGAGACGGACGGCATCAACTTCGAGGCGATCGCCGCGCTCCAGCCGGACGTCATCCTGGGCGCCTACTCCGGGCTGACGCAGGAGGACTACGACAAGCTCTCCGAGATCGCGCCCGTGGTCGGCTTCCCCGAGGACGCCGTGGCCTACGGGACGTCCTGGCAGGACTCCACCGAGCTCATCGGCCAGGCCCTGGGCCGGGAGGAGCGGGCCGCCGAGGTCGTGGCGGACGTCGAGCAGCAGCTCGAGGACGCCGCCGCCGAGCACCCGGAGCTCGAGGGCACGTCCTTCGTGTACGGCACGCTCGACCCGTCCGCGGCCGACCAGATCTTCGCCTACACCGCGGTGGACAACCGCCCCAAGTTCCTCGAGTCCCTCGGCATGGTCCAGTCCGAGGCGGTCGCGGAGGCCGCCGAGGGCAAGGAGGACGAGTTCTTCATCACCTGGTCCCCGGAGCGCGCCGACGAGCTGACCTCCGACGTCTTCGTCAGCTGGGCCGAGGACGACAGCGTGCGGGAGGCCATCGAGAGCGACCCCCTGCTCAGCCGCGTCCCCGCGGTCGAGAACGACGCCCTGGTGCTCCAGAGCGACCAGCAGGAGGTGCTCTCGGTCTCGGCCGCCTCCCCGCTGAGCATCCCGTGGGCGCTCGAGAACGTGCTGCCGGACATCGCCGAGGCCGCCGCGTCCGCCGAGGCCGCCGCGTCCGCCGGCGGCCGGTGAGACCGCGGTCCCGGTGAGCAGCTCGAGCACGGTCTCCCCCGCCCGGGCCACCCGGCAGGTCCCCGGCACCGCGCAGCGGCGCCGGGGCCCCGCCCTGTCCGCGGCCGTGCTGCTGCTGGCCCTCGCCGCCGCGGCCTCCCTGTTCTGGGGGGCCCGCTCGGTGGACCCGGCCACCGTGGTCGCCGTGCTCACCGGCCTGCCCGCCGCGCTCCTGGAGGGCGGCTGGGCGCAGGTCTCCGCCGGCCTGGGCATCGACGCCGCCGTGGTGCAGAGCAGGATCCCCCGGACCCTGACCGCGGTGCTCGCGGGGGCGGCCCTGGCCGTGGCCGGCGCCGGCATGCAGGGGGTCAGCCGCAACCCGCTGGGCGACCCCGGGCTCCTGGGGCTGACCGCCGGCGCCGCGTGCGCGGTGGTTCTCGGCATCGGCTGGCTCGGCCTCGTGGCCACGTGGCAGCTCACCGCTCTGGCCCTCGCCGGCTCGGCCGTGGCCGCGGTGCTCGTCTTCGGCTCCTCCCGGCTCGGCGGCGGCGCCCCGACCCCCGCGGGCCTGGTCCTCTCCGGCGCGGCCGTGAACGCCGGCTTCACCGCGCTGACCTCCTCCGTGGTGCTGATGCTGCCCGCGGTCCTGGACCGCTTCCGGTTCTGGAGCATCGGCTCGGTCGCCCGCGCCGAGACCACCGATCTCGCCGCCGTGGCGCCGCTCGTGCTGCTCGGCGTGCTCCTCGTGCTCGGCGGCTCCTCGGGGCTCAACGCCATGGCCCTGGGCGACGAGCTCGCCCACGGACTGGGCGTGGACCTGGGCGTGCAGCGCGTCCTCGTCTTCGTGGGCGTGGTCCTGCTCTCCGGCTCGGCCACGGCGCTCGCGGGCCCCATCGCCTTCGTGGGCCTGCTCGTGCCCCACGCCGTGCGCCGTCTCCTCGGCGGCGACTACCGCTGGATCGTCCTGTTCAGCGTGGTCCTGGGCCCCGTGCTGCTCCTCTCGGCCGACGTCCTGGGCCGGGTGCTGACCCCGCCCCAGGAGATCCACGTGGGCGTCACCACCGTGGTGCTGGGCGTGCCCGTGCTGCTGGCGCTGCTGCGCCGGGGCCGGAGCGTGACGCTGTGACCGGCACCGTGCTCGCCCCCGCGCCCGCCGCCCCCGCGGATCCCGGCGCCGCCGAGCTCGTCCGGGGCGTCCGCCGCGACCGGACCGGCCGCACCCGCCGGGCGGTCGCCCTGCTGGCCCTGGCGCTGCTCGCGGCCCTGGCCGTGCGCGTGCTGCTCGGGCGCTACACCGTGACGGTCCCCGACTTCTTCGCGATCCTCGCCGGGGAGCAGATCCCCGGGGCGAGCTTCATCGTGCTGCAGGAGAAGCTGCCGCGCGCCGTGCTGGGCGCGCTCGCCGGGACCGCCCTCGGCTGCTCCGGCGCCCTGTTCCGCCGGGTGCTCCGCAACCCCCTGGCCAGCCCCGACATCCTGGGCATCACCTACGGCGCCGCGGCGGGAGCCGTGGCCGGCACCGCGCTGTGGGGTCTGCGGGGCACGGCCGTGTCCTGGACCGCCCTGGCCGGGGCGCTGCTCGCCGCGGCCCTCATCGCCACCGCCTCGGTGCGGCTGCGCACCGGGGGGATCGTGGGCGAGCGCTTCCTGCTCGCCGGCATCGGCGTGGCCGCGCTCGCCCAGGCCCTCACCGCGGCCCTGCTGGCACGGCTGTCCCTGAACTCCGCCCAGGACGCCGCCCTCTGGACCGCGGGCTCCCTCAACGCCGCCACGTGGGACCGGATCACGGTCCTCGGGGCGTGCCTGCTGCTGGCCGTGCCCGCGGCCGTGGCCGTGCACCGCGCGCTCGAGCCCGCCGAGCTCGGCCCGGAGCTGGCGGCCGGGCTCGGGGCGCGCCCGGCGCGCAGCCGGGCCCTCGCCCTGGGCCTGGGCGTGCTGCTGGCCGCCGTGGCCACGGCCGCGACCGGCCCGCTCGCCTTCGTGGCGCTCATGTCCACCCCGGTGGCCACCGCCCTGACCCGCGGGCGGACCTCGATCGTGGCGTGCGCCCTCGTGGGCGCCGTGGTCGTGGTGGTTGCCGACGCCGTCGGCGCGGGCCTGGTGGCGCAGGTGCAGCTGCCGGCCGGTGTGGTCACGGGCGCCGTGGGCGCCCCCGTGATGCTGTGGCTGCTCGTGCGGCAGCGGAGAGGAGCCCTGGCATGAGCCCCGAGCTGCGCGACGACGTGCGCCCCGGCCTGCGCCCCGTGGAGGAGCCCGTGGCGGACCCCGGCGCCGGCGTCCCCGCGTTCCGGATGCGCGGCCTGTCCCTGGGCTACCAGGACCGCACCGTGGTGCGGGAGGTGGACCTCGACATCCCGCACGGGGCCACCACCGTGCTCATCGGCGCCAACGGCTGCGGCAAGACCACGCTGCTCAAAGGCCTGTCCCGGCAGCTGCGCCCGCTCGCCGGCACGCTCGAGGCGGACGGCCGCGGCGTGCGCGAGTGGCACGCCCGCCAGTACGCCCGCTCGGTCAGCCTCCTGCCGCAGTCGCCCGTGGTCCCGGAGGGCCTGACCGTCGCCGAGCTCGTGGAGCGCGGACGGCACCCGCACCGCCGGTGGTGGGGCGCCCCCTCCCCCGACGACGACGCGGCCGTGGCCCGGGCGATGGAGCTCACCGAGCTCACGGCCCTGGCCGCGCGCCCCGTGGAGGAGCTCTCCGGCGGGCAGCGCCAGCGGGTCTGGATCGCCCTGACCCTGGCCCAGCGCGCCCGCACGATGCTCCTCGACGAGCCCACCTCCTACCTCGATCTGGCGCACCAGGTGGACCTGCTGGACATGCTCCGGGGGCTGGAGCACCCGGACGGGCCGGGTGCCGGCCGGGCCACCGTCGTCGCCGTCCTGCACGAGCTGAACCTGGCCGCGCGCGTGGCCGACCGGCTCGTGGCGATGGCCGCGGGACGGATCGTGGCCGTGGGCACGCCCGCCGAGGTGCTCACCCCCGAGCTGCTGGCCGAGGTCTTCGGGCTCCGGGCGGACGTCGCGCGGGACCCCGTGGGCGGCCGGCCCGTCGTCCTGCCCCGCGGGCGGGCCCGCGAGGGCTCCCACCCCGTACCGCCCGCCGCACCCGTGGCCCTGGAGCCCGCGCCCCGGGCCGCCGCCGAGATCGGAAGGACCCTGCCGTGACCGTCATCCCCACCCCCGAGGCCACCGGTGCCCGCGCGGACCCCGTGCTGTGCGTCGAGGCCGCCGTGACGTCCGTGACCCAGCTGTGCCCGTCCTTCCGCCGGATCACCCTGGCGGGCCCGGAGCTCGCCGGCCTGTCCCCCGCGCTCATCGGGGCCGGGGACCGGACCCGGTGCCGGGACGCCTACATCAAGCTGCTGGTCCCGCCCCCCGGCCGCGAGCCCGAGCGGGCGGACCTGTCCCTGGGGCTGCGGGAGGGCTGGTTCGCCCGGCCCGCCGAGGAGCGCGGGTGGATGCGCACCTACACCGTGCGCGGCGTCCGGCGCACCACGTTCTGCGGGATGGTGGTCCCGGAGCTCGTGATCGACGTGGTGGTGCACGGCGGGCACGCCCAGGACGGCCCGGGCAGCCGGTGGGCGGCCGCCGTGTCCCCCGGCGAGCGCGTGTACCTGCTCGGACCCGGTCCCCAGGAGCGGCCCTGGGCGGCGTGGGACCACGGCGGCGCCCAGCGCGTGCTCGCCGTCGGGGACGAGACCGCAGCCCCGGCCCTGATGTCCGTCGCGGAGGAGTTCACGGACGCCCACCACGGGCTGCCCGCCGGCGGGACCCGCCCCCGCCTCGACGTGGTGCTCGAGGTCCCGCACCCCGAGGACGTCGCCGCCCACCGCCTGCCCGCGGACCTTCCGGACGTCCGGCTGCACGTCCTGCCGCGCGCCGGGGGCGCCGAGCCGGCCGGGCACGGGCACCGGGCCGCGGTGCGCCTCGCGCGCCTGCTCGAGCTGCCCGGCGGAGCCGTGGACGACGTCCTGGCCGGCCGCCGCCCGCAGCGCGGCCGCGGGACGCCCGCCCTGGCGGTCGCGGAGAACGCCGCGGAGCCCCGGGCCTGGTCGGTGGCCGCCCCCGCGCGCGCCGACGCCCCCTACGTGTTCCTCGCCGGCGAGTCCGGCACCGTCAAGGCGCTGCGCCGGCTGTGCGTCGACGCCGCGGGCATCCCCAAGGAGCACGTCTCCTTCATGGGCTACTGGCGGCAGGGGCAGGCGGAGTCCTGAGCGGCCGCGCGCCGGGCCGCCGGAGCCGACGCCGGGGTCCGAGGTCTCAGCTCTGGCGGGCCACGGCCGCCGGGGCCCGGCGCGCGCCGGCGGCGCGCGCCGTGAGCTCCTCCAGCGGGCCGCGCGGGAAGCGCCGCAGCCACAGGTGCGCGAAGACCAGCACGGCGGTGCACACCAGCAGCCAGCCGAGCACCGTGGCGGGCAGCCGGTGCTGGGCCGCGGCCACGGCCAGGCCCGCGCCCCAGCCGTAGAACAGCGCCGAGGCCAGGAGGTTCTGCAGCAGGTAGCAGCTCAGGGCGGTCCGGCCGACCTCTGCCAGCCTCCGTGCGGCCCAGGACGGCGGCTGTCCGGGGCGACGCACACCGAGGTGGGCCACGAGGGCCAGCAGACCCAGCGCCACGACCGGGGCGGTGGTGTAGCGGGCGAAGAAGGCACCGGCCTGACCGCCCAGGACGTTCAGGCCGAGGTCCACGGGCAGGGCGGCCCCCAGGCCCAGGACCATGAGCCGCCGCCGCCACCGGCCCCCGTCCGGGACGAGGAGACCGGCCCGCCACAGGAACCGCCCGGCCAGGAACATGACCACCCCCAGTCCGAGGATCAGGACGGGTTCGGCGCGGAACAGGACGACGGCGTCCAGCCGCAGCAGCACGAGCTCCCACCACGTGCCGTCGGCGTAGGGGTTCGGCCGGGCCAGGGCCTCGGCCGGGTCCCCGGCGGGAACGACGGCGAGGACGGCCGTCAGCGCGCCGATCACCGCGACGTGCGCGGCGGCGCACGCCAGGACGACGCCGCGCTGCACCCGCTCCGAGGTGGTCACCAGCCACGCCACGACCATCCCCGTGAGCGCGTAGCCCATCAGGACGTCGAACTCGATGATCAGCAGGTAGTTGAGCAGCCCGTCCAGGAACAGGATCCCCGCCCGCACCCGGTAGGACCGGGGCCACGCGAGTCCGCGCCGCCGGGCGGAGGCGTGCTGGACGGCGAGGCCGATCCCGAAGAGGAGCATCAGCAGGCCCAGGAACTTGCCGTTGGCCGCGGCCATCAGCAGCGCCTGGGCAGCGCGCGCCGCTCCGCCGGCGGTGCCGGCCAGCGGATCGGTCAGGTAGCCGAGGAAACCGCCCTGGTGGCTGAAGATCCAGATGTTGGTGGCGAGCGTGCCGAGGATCGCGAGACCGCGGGCCACGTCGAGGGCCGCGATGCGGGAGGGGGCGGGAGCGGGCATGGGTCCACTCTGCCCGGCCCCGGCACGCGGCGGATCCGCCCCGGGGCGGAGCCCGGCGGGGCGACGGTCCGCCGTCGACCGGGCGGGGGCGACGCGCCGCACGGCGGGCCGCGCCGGCTCAGGGGTGGAGGGCGTAGGCGCGGGAGACGCTCACCATGGACAGCAGCTGGATCGAGCTGGAGTAGTAGGACGTGAACTCCGTGCGGGCCGCCAGACAGCGGCCCAGGGCGTCGAGCCAGGCCTGGTCGCCGCCCCAGCGGGCGCCCACGAGCAGGGGCGCGATGAACGCGAGGTCCTGGTAGCCCCCGCCCGGCAGGGTCGCTCCGTCCAGGGTGAAGCCGGAGGGCAGCCGGGCAGGATCACCGCCGCACTTCGACCGCGCCCAGCCGGAGATGCGGGCCGCGGCGGCCCGGGCCTCCGGGTGCCGGGACGCCCCCAGCCGCAGCGGGACGCGGCACGAGTTGTAGTAGTAGTGCCGGTCGTGGCCGGATTCCAGGGTGTGGGCCGGGGCGGGGGCGATGGTCGAGGCGGAGCCCACGGTGAAGTCCGGGAGCAGGCCGGTGCGCGGAGCGTGGACCGACTGCAGGCGCCGGACCGCGGCCAGGTGCCGCCCCCAGACGGCCGCCCAGCTCACGTCCCCCGTGGCGCGGTGGAACGCCCCGAAGTGCCCGATCATCCAGTCGCTCGGGCGCGAGACGTTCTGCCAGGCCCCGTTGGACCAGTCCCCGAGCTCGACGAGCCCGGTGGTGGGGGAGATCAGGGAGCGCTTGATCGCGGCGATGCGGGTCAGGGCCAGCCGTCGGTAGTCGTACGTCCCCCCGGAGCCCCACCGCTGGTGCGCCATCAGCCACCCCATGGCGAGGTCCAGGTCGCCGTCGGTGGCGCTGTCCCGGCCGTGGTGGGAGACCATGCGGTCGTCCTGCTCGGCGGCGTGCAGGCCCGGGTCGATCCGGGAGGGGTGGTCCAGGACGTAGCGGGTGATCCCGTCGACGTAGCCGCGGGCCCGGGGGTCGAGGGGCGCCAGCTGGGCGCTGAGCATCAGCCCGTACCCCTGCCCCTCCGCCACGTAGGGGTTGGCCCCGTTCTGGGCATCGGCACGGACGGCCCACCAGCCGCGGGCCGCGTCGTGCCGCAGCAGCGACGTCCAGTCGGCCCACAGCGTGCGGATCGCGGCGTCCAGCTGCCGCTGCGTCGTGCTGCTCGGGCTGAGCGTGGTTCCTGCCTGTGCGGGGGTCGTCGGGGCGCCGACGGGGACGGTCGCGAGGGCGGCGCCCAGCGCGAGAAGGGTGCGGCGGTGCATGGGGGAACTCCCTGGGCCCGAGAGGGGGGGGTGGGGTGGGGGTGCGGGAGGGGGATCGTGACGAGGTCGGGGGCCGCGTCACCGGGGGGACCGTTCCGCGGGGGCCGTTCGGGGGACGGTGTCAGGCGCCAGTCAACCGGAGCCGCCCGGCGGGCGGGCGGCACCGGCGCCCTCCGGCGTGTCGTGCGCCCCGCTCAGGAGTCGCCGGCGCTCGCCGTGACGCGCAGGACGGCGTCGTCGTCGCCGTTGGAGGTGGTGACCCACAGCGCGCCCTCGTCGTCGAGGGTCAGCGAGCGCAGCCGGCCGTAGTCGTTCTCCAGCTCCGCCATGCGGGTCAGCCCGGTGACCGCGGTGTCCTCGACCCGGTAGACCCCCACGCCGGTGTTCTTCAGCTCCGCGACCGCCAGCGCGCCCTCCCACGCCCCCCACTGGTCCCCCTCGAGGAAGGCGGCCCCGCTGAGGGCGACCGTCGGGCGCCCGGAGGACCACGCGGCCGGGAGCGCGTCCGGGAACTCCTCGAGATCGGTCATGGGCACGGACTCGTCGTAGCCGGGCGCCGGGTCCCACCCGTAGTTGGCGCCGGGCTCCAGGACGTTGATCTCGTCGTCGGTGCCGGGGCCGTGCTCCGCCGACCACACCGTGCCCGTCCCGGGCTGCACCGTCAGGCCCTGGACGTTGCGGTGGCCCAGGGTGTGGACGGCGGCCCCGGGCCCGTCCCGGTCGGCGAACGGGTTGTCCTCCGGGACCGTGCCGTCGGGGTGCAGCCGCAGCGTCTTGCCCCCGAGCGAGTCGGGGTCCTGCGGGTTCGCGCCCTGCGCGGCGTCCCCGGTGCCCACGAGGAGCGTGCCGTCCGGGACGAAGCGCAGCCGGCAGCCGCTGTGCCGGCCGGAGCTGATGGGCAGGCCGTCGACGACCGTCCCGGTGCGCTCGGCCGCCGCGGCGCCCTCGTCGAGCCGCCAGCGGGTGACCCGCACGTCCTGCGGCAGGCCGTCCCCGGTGCGCGTCGCGTGGCACAGGAAGATCTCCCGGGTCCGCCCGAAGTCCGGGGAGACCTCCAGGCCCATCAGCCCGGCCTCGCTGCCCACGAACAGGTCGTCCAGGTCGGCCGCGACCTCCCGCGTGCCCTGCTCGTCGTGGGCCAGCAGCCGGCCGCCCCGCTCGGTGACCAGCACGGTCCCCTCCGGGGTGCGGGCCACGTCCCACGCGAGCTCGAGCTCGTCCACGACGACCTCGACGTCGAGGGCGGGGGCGTCCGCCGGGGCGCCCAGGCGCTCGCCGGTGGCCACGGTCCCGCCGCCCTCCGGGGCGCAGGCGCTCAGTAGCAGCACGAGCACGGACAGCGTGCTCACGATCCCCCCGCGGATGTCCATGGTGGCAATCTACTCCGGTCGCCGCCGGGCCGGACCCGTAGGATCGGGGCATCCTGCCCCGGACGGGGCGCGGAGCGGATCGGAGGTGCGCCGGTGGACCACGCCCCGGCCGGTCGTGCCCGGCTGATCCTCCTGGGCGCCGTGGCGCCGGTCGTGTGGGGCACCACCTACGTGGTCACCACCGAGCTGCTGCCGCCGGACCGGCCCATGACCGCCTCCCTCCTGCGGGCCCTCCCCGCCGGGCTGCTGCTGCTCGCCCTGACCCGGCAGCGGCCGCCGCGGGACTGGTGGGGACGGTTCGCGGTGCTCGCGCTGCTCAACTTCGGGGCGTTCTTCCCCCTGCTGTTCCTCGGCGCCTACCGCCTGCCGGGCGGTCTCGCCGCGGTCGTGGGCTCCGCCCAGCCCCTGGTCGCCGCACTCCTGCTGCTGCTGGCCTTCCGGCAGCGCACGCCGCTGCCCCGGATGCTGTGGGCCCTCGCCGCAGTGGCGGGCGTGTCCGTGGCCGTGTTCGCCGGGACCGTCACCCTGGACGCCCTGGGGCTCGCCGCGGCCTTCGCCGGAACCGCGGTCATGGCCGCCGGGGTGGTCCTGACCCGCAGGTGGGGTCTGCCCGACGGCATGAGCGGGCTCGCGGCGACCGGCTGGCAGCTGACCCTGGGCGGTCTGATGATCGCCCCGCTCGTGCCCCTGCTGGACACCGGTGCCTTCTTCCTGGACCTGCCGGCCGTGCTCGGCTACGCCTGGCTGGCGCTGCCCGGCGGCGCCATTGCCTACGCCGCGTGGTTCCACGCCGGCCGGCGCGTGCCGGCCACGAGCCTGACCCTGCTGATCCCGCTGACTCCGGTGACGGCCGCGGCCCTGGGCCTCCTGCTGCTGGACGAGACGCTCACGGGCCTCCAGGCCGCGGGCTTCGGCCTGGCCCTCGTCGCGTCCCTGGCGGGACAGCTGCCGGGCCTGCCGCGCGCAGGGCTCCGCCGCGGGGACGCCGGCCGGTCCCGCCCGGGCGGAGACGGACCACACCGCAGCGGCCGCGGAGCCCGTCATGGTTCTTCATGAGCTGCCGCCGGACGTCCTGCCGGTCGATCGGCGGCGGCGGTCCGCGCCGGTTCGCACGCGGTCCGGAAAATCAAGGGGTGATCCGTGACCGGCGTCTCAGTAGGATGGGGCGAGGCCGCCGGATCTTCCTGATTTCCCTGGTGGCTGGGCCGGTGCGGGGGCGATCTCGTACCGGCCGCTTTCTGCCCGCTCCGCCGCGGGCCCTCCGGCTCAGCAGATCCGCTCCTCCGCGGGCAGCACGCCCTCGAGGAGATGAGCGGTGACCGTCTCGTCGATGCACCGGTTGCCGGTCGCGTAGGACCCGTGCCCCTCGCCCACCCGGGTCAGCAGGTGCCCGCCCTCGAGCTGCTCGGCCAGCGCCTGCGACCACGCGTAGGGCGTGGCCGGGTCCCCCGTGCCGCCGACCACCAGGATGGGCCCGGCACCGGCGGCGTCGATCGGGGCGGGCACGCCGACGGGCTCGTGCGGCCAGGCCCCGCAGGTGACCTCGTCGTGGCTGAACCAGTCACCGAGGGTCGGGGACACCTCCTGCAGCTGCGCGTCCAGCGCCGCCATCGCGGCGGGGTCGTCGTCCTCGGGAAGGTCGAGGCAGTTGATCGCGATGTTCGCCGCGCTGGAGTTGGCGTAGGTGCCGTCGGGTCCCCGGCCGTAGGCGATGTCCGCAAGGCGCATCAGTCCCGTCCCGTCCCCGTGCTCCGTGGCCAGCGTGAGGGACTGGGTCAGGAACCACCAGATGCGCGAGTCGTAGAGCGGTTTGATGAGCCCGCTGACGGCGTCGTTCACGGTGAGCGGCCGCCCGTCGGCGGTCGGCAGCGGCTGCACCTCGGTCTGCCGGAGCAGCGCCTCGATCTCGGCCGTCCCCTCGTCGACGGTCCCCTCGAACGGGCACCCGTCCAGGGGCAGGCAGGACTCGACGTACACCCGGAGGGCACGTTCGAAGCCGGCGGCCTGATCGAGGGTCAGTCGGGCCCCGTCGAGGGACGGATCCACCGCCGCGTCCAGCACGAACCGTCCCGTCCGCTCGGGGAAGAGGTCGGCGTACGTGGCGCCGAGCCGGGTGCCGTAGGAGTAGCCGAGGTAGTCGAGCTCCTCGTCGCCGAGCACCGCCCGCAGGATGTCCAGGTCCCGGGCGGCGCTGACCGTGTCGACCTCGCCGAGCAGCGGGCCGGTGTTCGCCGCGCACGCCGCGGCGAACCGTTCGGCCGCCGCGACGGCCTGGGCCAGGCCCTCCGGGGTGTCGGGGTCGACCGTGGTGGCCCGGCTCGCGTCCATGGCGGCGTCGTCGAGGCACTGCACCGCGGTGGAGCTGCCCACGCCCCGCGGGTCGAAGCCCACGATGTCGTACGCGGCCCGGACGCGCGGGTCCAGTCCGGCCGCCCACGCCTCGATCGAAGCCGTCCCGGATCCGCCCGGGCCGCCGAAGTTGACGAGCAGGGAGCCCTGCCGGGCGGCGGGGTCGGTGCTCGGCACCCGGGTGACCGCCAGCTGGATCTGCCCTGCGGCCGGGTTCTCGTGGTCGAGCGGCACCTGCACCAGGGCGCACTCCGCCGCCGACCCGCACGGGGTCCAGACGGGCTGCTGGGCGTAGAAGTCCTCGAGCCCGGGCGGCACCTGGGCGGTGACGAGGACGCCGGGCGGCGGTGCGGCGACCGTGGCCGCCCCGGCCGCCGGAGCGGTCGCCAGCAGCACGGCCAGGGCCAGGGCGGATCCCGGCCGGCGCGTGCGCCGGCGCCTCCGGTCGCGGGGACCGGGGCCGGAGGCGGGGCGGTGGTCGTTCTCGGGAGCACGCATGGCTCACCACTGCTTTCGGTCGGACCGGCCGGACGCCGGTGCGCGAGCACGAGCGCGGACGCGCACGTCAGGATCCTGCCACCGGCCTCGCGGCCCGCCCGGGCACCGGGCGCCCCCGCGCCCCTCGGCCCCGGCCTCCACACCCCACCGGGGTCCCACCAGGGGCTTCAGGCTAGGAGCGCGCCGATCGGGCGGTCAAGGATGTGTCGTGGCGCGAAGGCCTCCCGGCCCGCCCCGCGCCGCGGGCGGTCGGAGGACCACGGCGGACAGCAGCCCGCCCGCCGCGAGCAGGCCCGCGCACAGCCCCATGACCACGGGGAACCCCGCACGGAGCCGGGCCGGGTCGGTGAGACCGGTCTCCCCGAGCCCGCCCACCAGCGGGATCGCCGCGACCGCGAGCAGGCCCGCCGTGCGCGCCACGGCGTTGTTGACCCCGCTGGCCAGCCCGGCCTGCTCCGTGGGCAGCGCGCCGAGGACCGTGGCGGTCAGCGGCGTGACCAGCAGGGTCAGCCCGGCGCCGAACACCGCGGCCGGCACCAGCACCTCCAGGAGGTAGTGCGCCCCGGGCCCGGCCCGGCCCAGCAGGAGCACCCCGAGCGCGGCGATCAGCGGCCCGGCGGTCATGGGCGCCCGCGGACCCACCCGGTGCACCAGGGCGCCCGCGGACGGCGAGAGCAGCAGCATCAGGACGGTGACGGGCAGCAGGGACAGCCCGGCGGCCACGGGCGAGAACCCGGCTCCCACCTGGAGGGCGACGACGAGGACGAAGAAGACCGCGCCCAGGCCGGCGTAGACCACGAAGGTGATGACGTTCGCCGCCACGAACAGGCGCTGCCGGAACAGGGCGGGCGGCAGCAGCGGGGACCTCGCACGCCGCTCCCGGAGCAGGAACGCCGCCAGCAGGACGGCCCCGGCCGCGAGCGCCCCGCCCGCCGCCGGCACCGACGGGTCGTCGCCGGACGCGGTGGTCAGCCCGAGCGTCAGCGCCCCGAGACCGGCCACCAGCAGCGCCGCGCCGGGCACGTCCAGCTGCGGGCACGCCGCCGGGTTCCTCGACTCGGGGACGTGCCGGCGGGCGATCAGCGCCACGGCGAGCGCCACCGGGAGGTTGACCAGGAACACCCACCGCCACGAGGTGGTCTGGACGAGCCAGCCGCCCGCGAACGGCCCCACGGCCGAGGCCACCCCCGTGAGCCCCGACCAGGCGCCGATGGCGCGGGCACGGTGCTCCGGGGCGAAGGAGGCCTGCAGGATCGCGAGCGCGGTCGGCACCAGGAGGGCGCCGCCGATCCCCTGGACGGCCCGCGCGGCGACGAGGACGGTGACGTCCGGGGCCAGGCCGCACAGCGCGGAGGCCCCGGCGAAGCAGCCGACGCCGATCAGGAAGATCCGGCGCCGGCCGTACCGGTCCCCCAGCGAGCCGCCGAGCAGGACCAGGGCGGCCAGGGTCAGCGTGTACCCGTTGACCACCCAGGTCAGGCCGGTGCTCCCCGCGCCCAGGTCGGCGGCGACGGACGGCAGGGCGATGCTCACCACCGTCGTGTCGATGAACGTCAGGGCCGAGCCGAGCACGGTGGCGGCCAGCACCCAGCGAGCCCGCCGCTCACCCCAGGCCAGCGGCTCGGACGGAGGGCCGTCGCCGGAGGATCGCACCATGGGCAGCTCGTTCCTCCTCGGTACGGGGGTCGGTACCGGGGTCGGTCCCGGGGTCCGGCACGGGGTCGGGCACGGGGCCCCGCCGGAGCACCCCGCGCCGTCACCGGATCGTTCCCGCCCAGTGTCCCACTGGGAGGACCCCCGGTCCCGTGCCCGCGGCCCCGGGCGCCCTGGACGGACCGCCCGGTGGGGCAGCACACTGGGGCGCAGGAGGCCACCATGACCCACGTCGCGTTCCCCGAGATGCCCTACGAGTCCTGGCGGGACACCCTGGACACCCTCCACCGGTTCGCGCAGGTGGTCGGCAAGGTGCGGCTGGCGTCCGCGCCGCGGCGCAACCACTGGTGGAACGTGCCGTTCCACCTGACCGGCCGCGGCATCACCACCCGGCCGATGGGACGGGACCCGGTCTTCGCCGTCGACCTCGACCTCCTGGACCACCGCCTCGACGTGAGCACCGCCGCCGGGGCCCGGCACTCCTTCGCCCTGCCGGGGCTGTCCGTCGCCGAGTTCCACGCCCGGGTCCTGCACGCCCTGGAGGCGGTGGGGGTGGAGGTGACGATCGCCCGTCCCCACCCGTTCGACCTGCCCGACTCCGGGCGCCCGTTCGGCGCCGACACCGAGCACGCCGCCTACGACACCGCCGCCGTCACCCGCTACTGGCAGGTCCTCGGCCAGGTGAACCTGCTGCTGGAGGAGTTCGCGGCCGGCTGGTCCGGGAAGACCAGCCCCGTGCACCACTTCTGGCACACGTTCGACATCGCCGTGACCCGCTTCGCGGACCGCTTCGTGGATCCCCCGCCCGGCACGGACCCCGTCACCCGGGAGGCCTACTCCCGGGAGGTCATCAGCTCCGGGTTCTGGTTCGGGGACCCCACGTTCCCGGAACCGGCCTTCTACTCCTACACCGCCCCGGAGCCCGACGGGCTGGCCGGTGAGCCCCTGCGGCCGGCCGCCGCGTCCTGGCGCGAGCGCGGCGGCAGCCACCTCGCGGTCCTGCGCTACGACGACGTGCGGGCGCTGCCCGATCCGCACGGCGCCGTCCTGGAGTTCTGGGACAGCGCCTACCGGGCGGGGGCGCGCCGCAGCGCCTGGGACTTCGCCCGCTACGACTGCCCGCAGGGCGTCACCGACCCCCTGCGCTGAGCCGGGCTCAGCCGCTCTGCCGGGCCTGCCGCTCGGGGTCGAAGAACTTCCCGAGCACCACGGTGTCCTGGACGGCGTAGCCCATCCGCTCGTAGAACTCCCGGGTCCCCGTGTTCGTGCTGCGGACCATGAGCTGCATCTTCGGGATGCCGCGCCCGGCCACCCACCCCTCGGCGGCGACCATCAGCTCGCGGCCGAGCCCCTGGCCCCGGCGGGACGGGTGCACGGCCACGTAGTACACCCACCCCCGGTGGCCGTCGTGGCCCACCATGGCGGTGCCGGCGAGACGCCCCTCCTCGACGGCGGCCAGGACGGTGGAGGTCGGGCCGGCGAGCGCCCGGTCCAGGTCCGCCCGCGGGTCGTTCCAGGGGCGGGTCAGCCCCGCCTCCTCCCACAGGGACACGGCGTCCTCGTGCAGGTGCTCCGGCAGTCGTTCAACGATCACACGGCCTCCTTCGGTCGGCCCATGCTCTCACGGGCGCCGATTCTCGTCCTGCGATAACGGACCTGGCCCGCGGACGTGCGCTGGCTCACACTCTGAGACACACCCGTCACCGCCGACGAGGAGGAGACCCATGGTTTATCCCGCGAAGTACTCCGCTCTCAACGCCCTCGCCCTGACGGACGAGGCGAAGCGCACCCTCACCCGCGTCATCCGGGTGGCGTTCCCCCACCCCCGGATCCCCGACGGCCCGTACGAACGGATGGCGGAGAAGATCGCCGCCGAGGCCGAGGACTCCACGTGGTTCCGGATGGCCCTGACCCAGGGGCTGCTGACCCTGAACTCGCTCAGCGACGCACCGTTCGTGGAGCTGTCCGACGACGCCGCGCTGAAGGTGCTCAAGCGGATCGCCGACCTCGAGTTCTTCGGCTTCATCCGCCGCACCACCGTGCTGCACCTCTACGACGACCACGAGGTGTGGGAGGCCCTGGGCTACGAGGGCGAGTCCTTCTCGAAGGGCGGCTACCTGCACCGCGGCTTCGACGACCTCGACTGGCTGCCGGACCCGCGCGTCGAGGAGTCCGAGGAGGAGCTGGCCGAGTGCGGGCCCCTCGGCTACCCGGTGGCGACCGCGGCCCCCAAGGAGGGGTGGAACCTGGACCAGCAGGGCGCCTCCGAGACCACCGAGCAGCCCTTCAGCGACCTCTTCAAGGGGTCGGACGTCATCGAGCACGGGGAGACCGCATGACCACCACGCCCCAGGACCAGCAGCGCGCCGCACGGATCGAGCTCGACGACGACTCCGCCGTCGTCGTCATCGGCTCCGGAGCCGGCGGAGGCACCCTCGCCCACGAGCTCACGGAGAAGGGCGTCAAGGTGGTGCTCCTCGAGGCCGGGCCGCACCTGACCAGCGAGGACTGGGTCAACGACGAGTGGGAGGCCTTCCACCAGATGGCCTGGCTGGACCCGCGCACCACCACGGGGTCGTGGCGGATCGCCCGGGACTTCCCCAACCTCCCGGCGTGGATCGTCAAGGCCGTCGGCGGGACCACCACCCACTGGTCCGGGGCCACGCCCCGGTTCAAGGCCCACGAGTTCCGCACGCGCAGCGTCTACGGGCGCGTCGACGGCGCCAACCTCCTGGACTGGCCGATCGGCCTGGAGGACCTCGCCCCGTACTACGACCGGGCCGAGCAGAAGATCGGCAGCACCCACCGCCACGGCCGGCCGCCGCTGCCCGCGAACAACAACTACAAGGTGCTCGCCGCGGGCGCGCAGAAGCTCGGCTACCGGCACTACGCGACCGGCCCCTACGGGACCAACGCGGAGCCCTACGACGGGCGGCCGGCGTCCGTCCAGGACGGGTTCAACTTCCAGGGCGACAAGAACCGCTCGAAGTGGTCCACGCTCGTCTCGGAGATCCCCAAGGCCCTGCGCACCGGGAACCTCGACCTGCGTCCGGACTGCCACGCCGTGCAGATCACCCACACGGAGAAGGGCCTGGTCGACAGCGTGCTCTACGTCGACGGCGAGGGCCGGGTCCAGCGGCAACGGGCACGGCTGGTGGCGGTGGCGTGCAACGCGATCGAGACGCCCCGGCTGCTCATGCTCTCCGGCTCCCCGCTGTTCCCGGACGGGCTCGCGAACTCCTCCGGGCAGCTGGGCCGCAACTACATGCGGCACACCACGGGCTCGATCTACGCGCAGTTCGACCGGCCGGTGCACATGTACCGGGGCGAGACGATGGCCGGGCTCGTGGCGGACGAGTCCCGGCACGACGTCGACCGCGGCTTCGCCGGGGGCTACTACATGGAGACGATCTCCCTGGGCCCCGCCTTCCTCGCCAGCTTCGTGGACCCCGGCTCCTGGGGGCCGGAGTTCACGGCCCTGCTGGACGGCTACGAGAACACCGCCGGGATGTGGGTGGTGGGCGAGGACATGCCGCAGGAGAGCAACCGGGTGACCCTCAACTCCTCCGTGACGGACCACCTGGGACTGCCCGTGCCCAACGTGCACTTCGACGACCACCCGAACGACGTGGCGATGCGCAACCACGGCTATCAGCAGGCGTCCCTGCTCTACGAGTCCGTGGGCGCGACCTCCGTGCACCACACGCCGCCCTACCCGTCGACGCACAACATGGGCACGGCCCGGATGAGCGAGCGCCCCGAGGACGGGGTGACCAACGCGTTCGGCCAGACCCACGACGTGCCGAACCTGTTCGTCGCGGACGGCTCCCTGTTCACGACCGGCGCGGCGGCGAACCCGACGCTGACGATCGTGGCCCTGGCCGCCCGGCAGGCGGACTACATCGCCGAGCAGCTGGCGGGACGCCACCTGTAGCCGTCGGACGTGGAGGGCTGCTCAGCCGGTCGCGGACCGGACCGGGCAGCCCTCCGCGGCGCGCAGGGCCCGTCCCACCCGGTCCGCGGCGTCCCGCAGGACCGGCGCGATCGCCCGGTGCCGCCGCTCGAAGTCGGTGGGCCGCAGGGACACGGCCACGGAGCCCAGGGTGCGCCCGGCGGAGTCGACCACCGGCGCGGCCAGGCACGAGGCGCCGGGCACGAACTCCTCGCGCTCCACGGCGACGCCCTCCGCGCGCACCCGCCCGAGCTCGCGCCCCAGCTCGTCCGGCGTGGTGAGCGTGCGGTCCGTCAGGGGGCGCATCCCGTGGCGGCCGAGGTAGTCCGCCACCTCGTCGTCGTCCATGCGGGAGAGCAGGATCTTGCCGAAGGCCGTGGCGTGCGCGCCGCCCGTGAAGCCGAAGTCCATGGGGTCGATGCGCGGCCGGCGCGGGGAGTCGACCACGTGCGCCACCACCACGGCGTCACCGCGGTAGACCGCGAAGTACGCGGCGGCGTCGGCGCTCCCGTGCAGCTCCCGCACCGCGCGCTGCACGGTGGCCGGGGTCGCGACCTGCTGACGCAGCGAGGCGTCGAGCGCGTGCAGCTTGTAGCCCAGACCGTAGCGGCGCTGGTCCCGGAGGTGCACCACGTGCTCGGAGGCTACGAGCGTCTGCAGCAGCCGGTAGACCGAGGGCAGCGGCATCCCCAGCTCGGTGCTGATGTCCTTGGCCGTGGCGCCCCGGGGATCCCGCGCGACCACGTCCAGGAGGGCGAAGGCTTTCTGGACGGAGGCCATGCCGGTGTCGCGTGCGGTCATGCCTCACATTGTGGCGTGCCGGGTTGCACATGCCAACAGCCCGGGAGCCTCGCTCCCGGGCCGGCGGCGCGCCGTCGGACGGTCAGCCGACCGTGATCTCCCCCATCCGGTTCCAGCCCGAGGCGGAGATCTGCTCGCTGATGATCTGCGGGGTCTCCACGAGCGCCTGGGGCGCCTCCGCCGTGAACTTCCTGAAGTGGTCGCTGTTCACGTGCGGGCCCGCGCCGTCGTCCGCGAAGGCCTCGACGAGCACGAACTCGTGCGGGTCCTCCACGCTGCGGGACCAGTCGAACCACAGGTTGCCCGGCTCCGCGCGGGTGGCCTCGGTGAACTCCTTCGAGAACTCGACCCAGCGGTCGGCCCACTCCGGCTTCACCTTGAACTTGACGACGATGAAGATCATCCCTGCTCCCCTCTCGCGGACGTCCCGGTTCACCCCGGGACTCTCGGTGCCAGTGTCGCGGCCCGTGGAAGGGCCCGCCAAGGGAGGTTATCGCGGACCGATAACGACGGCGCCCGGCGCACCGTACGGTGGACCCATGACCGATCTGCACCGCACCCCGCCGACCGCGCCGGACGCCGTGGACCTCGACGGGAGGACGTTCGTGGGCGTGTCCAACGCCGCCGACGGGGACGTCGGCTCCGACACGGTCTTCGACTACCACCAGGAGGACGACCTCGTGTGGGCCGAGTACGCGGGCGGCTCGGTGCGCCGGGGCTTCCTCGTCGGCACGCGCGCCGGGGACGGGCTGAGCTTCCGCTACTCGCACCTGGACCGTGCCGGGGAGACCGCCGGCGGGGCGTGCACGTCCCGCATCGAGGTGCTCGGGGACGGCAGGGTGCGCCTGCACGAGACCTGGGCCTGGGAGTCCCGGGCGGGCACGGGGCGCAGCGTGGTCGAGGAGGTCGGCCGCCGGCCCTGACGCCCCGGGCTGCGGGGGCCGCTCCCGGGGTGGGATCATGTCCCCATGAGCCGCAACCTCACCTCCGCCCTCGTGGACGACCTCCGGGCGCGCATCGTGGACGGGCGCATCTCCCCCGGCGAGCGCCTGCCCAGCGAGAGCACCCTGATCGCGGAGCACGGGGTCAGCCGCACGGTGGTGCGCGAGGCCGTCGCCCGGCTGCAGGCGGAGGGGCTCGTGCACACCCGGCGGGGCAGCGGCAGCTTCGTGCTGACCCCTCCGGCCGCGCCCGGCGGGACGAGCCGGCCGGTGCGGACCCTGCAGGACCGGCGCCGCCTGCTGGCCTTCCGCACCGGGGTCGAGTCCGAGGCCGCGGCGCTGGCGGCCACGGCGCGGGAGGAGCACCAGCTCGCCCGGATGGAGGACGCCCTGGCGCGGTCCGAGGAGGAGGTCGACAACCCGGCCGCGTCCCTGGAGAACGACTTCGAGTTCCACCGGACCGTGGCGGAGGCCAGCGGGAACCCGTACTACGTGGACGCCCTGACCGGCCTCGGGCCCGCCATGATCACCATGCCGCCGCGCCGGCTGGACGGCGCCCCCGGCGGCGGGCGCGCGGCCCGGGTCGCCGCCGAGCACCGGTCGGTCCTGGACGCGATCCGGGCCCGCGACCCGCTCGCCGCGTCGGCGGCGATGCGCGCGCACCTGGCGAACTCCCGGTGGCGGCTCGAGGCGGAGGCGGGCGACGGGCCGTCCGCGACCGCCCCGGGGAACGGCTGAGGCGGCCGTGACGACGCAGGAGGTCCTCACCGGGGTCCGCCTGTCCCCGGTGCAGATGCTGCGGGCCCTGCGGGACCAGCCCGGGCTGGTGGGGCTGTTCGGCGACTGGTCCGGCGGCGACACCGTGATCGGCGTGCGGCCGCTCCGGGTGCTGGGCGCCGGCGAGGACCCCTTCGCGGCCCTGGACGCCCGGGTCCCGCTGCCGGACGCCCCGCTGCCGGGTGCCACCCCGGAGGGGGATCCCCCGCCGGACGACCCCCAGGAGGCGGCCTTCGGCGGCGGCTGGATCGGCTACCTCGGCTACCAGCTGGCCCGGCGCCTCGAGCGGCTCCCCGCCGCCCCGCCGCGCCCCGCGCGGCTGCCGGACCACCACCTCGGGTACTACGACCACGTCCTGCGCCACCGCGCCGCGGACGGCGCCTGGGTGCTCGAGTGGCTGCCGGGCACGGACCCGGCCCGGGTGGCGGCCGCGCGGGAGCTCGCCCGCACGGCGCCGGACGCCCCGCACGCACCGGCGCCCTACCGGTGCGGGCCCTTCACGGCCGACGCCTCTGCCGCCGCGCACGCCGCCGCCGTGACCGCGGTGCTGGGCCACATCCGCGACGGCGACGTCTTCCAGACCAACGTCTGCCGCGGTCTCGAGGCCGGTTTCCGGGGCGACCCGCTGGACCTGTTCTGCGCCGGCCAGGAGGCCCTGGCCCCGCGCTTCGCCGCGTTCCTGCGCCTCCCGGAGGGGGCCGCGGTGGCGAGCCTGTCCCCGGAGCTGTTCCTGCGCCGCACCGGGCGCACGGTCCTGACGTCCCCGATCAAGGGCACCGCACCGGCCGCGAGCGACCCCGCGGCGCTGCACGGCTCGGCGAAGAACCGGGCGGAGAACGTCATGATCGTGGACCTGATGCGCAACGACCTCTCCCGGGCGTGCGTGCCCGGGTCGGTGCGCGCCCCGGCCACGCCCCGGGTCGAGCCGCACACCGGGGTCCACCACCTGGTGGCGGACGTGCACGGGCGGCTGCCCGCGGGGCTGGGGGACGGGGCGCTGCTGCGGGCCACGTTCCCCCCGGGGTCCTGCACGGGTGCGCCCAAGATCCGGGCCATGGAGATCGTCAACGCGCTCGAGCCCGCGGCCCGCGAGATCTACACGGGGGCGATCGGCCGCGCGGGCCCGGCCGGTCTGGTGCTCAACGTGGCGATCCGCACCTTCGAGTTCACCGGCGACCGGGTCCGGCTCGGGGTGGGCGGCGGGATCGTGGCCGACTCCGACCCCGCGGACGAGGCGCACGAGACGCTCGTGAAGGCGGTGCCCCTGCTCGACGCCGTCGGGGCCGTGCTGGACGAGGACCTCCGGCGGGACTGGGACGGGCACCGGCCCGCGACCGTGCTCGAGCTCCTCCCGGCCCTGCCGGTCCTCCCGCCGGCCCGGGAGGAGGGGGTGTTCACCACGCTGCTCGTGCGCGAGGGCGCGCCCGTGGACCTCGAGGCCCACCTCGCCCGGCTCGGCGCCAGCTGCCTCGCCTGCTGCGGTGCGGCCCTGCCCGCAGGCGTCCGCGGCGAGGTGCTGGACCGGGCCGCCGCGCTGCCCGGTCCGCACCGGCTGCGGATCACGGCCGTGCCCGCCCCGGGGGGCGCCGTGACCGTGACGGTCACGGCCACGGCCCTCCCCCCGGAGCCGGTGCCGCCGTGGCGGCTCGTCCCCGTCCGGCTGCCCGGCGGCCTCGGGGGGCACAAGTGGGCGGACCGCCGGGTGCTCGCCCACGAGCCGGTCCCCGGGCTGTGGTCGCGCAGCTGCGACCCGCTGCTCGTGGACGCGGACGGCATGCTCCTGGAGACGGGCCGGGCGAACGTCTTCGTCGTCGTCGACGGCGCCGTGCTCACCCCGCCCGCGGACGGACGGATCCTGCCCGGGGTGGTGCGCGCCCGCGTGCTGGCGGCGCTGCGCGCCGCCAGCACGGACGTCCGCGAGCGCCCGGTGGCGTGGGCGGAGCTCGCCCGCGCCACCGAGGTGTTCGTGACCAACTCGGTGGCGGGCGTGCACCCCGTCGGGGCGGTCGACGGCCTCGGGCGCTGGGAGCCCGGGCCCGTGCTGCGCGCCCTCGGACCGCTCCTCGGCTAGCCCTTCGCCGAGGCGGTCCGCCACCCCCCGTGGTAGTCCTTGCGGACCACCTCGGAGTAGGGCACGGGGCTGACCACGGCCCGGACCTCGAGCTGCTCGTGCGGCTCCACGGTGGTCTTGCGACTGCCGCCGTCCGGCTCGCCCCAGACGACCTTCAGCTCGGTGCCCTCGGGCACGTTCGGGTCGATGGTCGCCAGGGACAGGCCCTTGCGCTCGTTGTAGCTGTAGCCGGTGAACATGGACAGGCCCACCGTGCGGCCGTCGGCGTCGACCACCGCGTCATAGTTGGACGAGCCGTAGTTGGCCAGGGGCAGGTCGAAGTACTTGTAGTCCGGGCCCTCGGTGTCGAACAGGGAGGCGAATATCTTCGTCATGTCCTCGGCGTTCCAGGCCAGGGTCGCCTTCCGGCGCTGGGTCGAGGGGTCGACCTGCTCCAGGGCGTCGCGGCCGATGAAGTCGTGGTCGAACTTCACGAAGGACCCGTAGCCCAGCTCCCACGGCGTGAGGTAGTAGTCCTCGATGTTCTCGGAGACGAAGCTGCCGGCGAGCGCGTTGGTGGCCTCGTAGCTGTCCGCCCCGAGCCACCTCCGGTAGTCCGCCGTGCCCTCCCCGGTGTAGATCGCCGGCAGCGGGGACGGGATCCAGCCCGACTCGAGGGTGTTCGAGGGGTACGCCCGGGCGCCGACGGGCACAATGCCGAACTCGGCGCCGGCCTCCAGGATCGTGGCCCGCACCTGGTCGTAGGACTCGTAGGGGCCCCAGATCTCCAGCCCGGGGGCGCCGGCCATGCCGTGGCGCAGGGTGCGCACCCGGGCGCCGCCCACGCTCATGCGGTCCATGGTGAAGAACTTCAGCTGCTCGAGCGGCCCGCCGTTGAGCTTCTCGATGATCTGCCACGCGCTGGGGCCCTGGATCTGGAAGCGCCAATACTTCCGGACCACGGGCTTGCCCATCGGTCGGGACGGGGAGCGGCGGTCGACCTCGATGTCGACGTCGTAGCCGCCGGTCTCGCCGTGGTAGAGCAGCCAGTTGGCGGCCGGGGCGCGGCCCACGTAGACGTACTCGTCCTCCTCCTGGTGGAACAGGATGCCGTCGCCGATGACGTGGCCGGCCGGGGTGGTGGGCACGTACTGCTTCGCCTTGTTCACGGGGAACGTCCTCGTGCTGTTGATCGCGGTGTCCGAGATCAGTCGCAGGGCGTCCTTGCCGCGGATGAACAGGTTGTCCATGTGGTGGGACTGGTCGTAGAGCACGGCGGTCTCCCGCCACGCCTTCTGCTCGCTGCGCCAGTTGTGGAACTCGGGCGCGACCACGGGGTAGACGTACGCGCCGATCTGCGAGTTGCGGAGCAGCTCGACGGTGCCGTTCGAGGCGTCGAGGACGTCCTGGAGAGTGCGGGGTGCCACGGTTGACTCCTTCTCTGCGGTGGTGCCCCGGCCGCGACGGCGCGGCCGGGGCGGGGATCAGAACACGATGGTCTGGCGGTCGTGCCGGATGATGCGGTCCTGGCAGTGCCACAGCACGGCGCGGGAGAGCACCTGGCGCTCCACGTCCGCGCCGCGGCGGGCGAGCTCCTGCGCGGAGTCCCGGTGCGAGGCCCGGACCACGTCCTGCTCGATGATCGGGCCCTCGTCGAGGTCCTCGGTGACGTAGTGCGCGGTGGCGCCGATGATCTTCACGCCCCGCTCCTTGGCCTTGCGGTACGGCTCGGCCCCGATGAAGGCCGGCAGGAACGAGTGGTGGATGTTGATCACCGGCACCCCGACCTCGGTCAGGAACGTGGAGGACAGGATCTGCATGTAGCGGGCGAGGACCACGAGGTCGACGTTGCCCTGCAGCAGGCGCAGGTGCTCCGCCTCGGCCGCGGCCTTGTCCTGGGTGGGGACGTGGAAGAAGGGGATGCCGAAGCCGCGGACGTCCTCGGCCATGTCGGGGTGGTTGGAGACGACCATGGAGATCGTCATGGGCAGCTCGCCCCGGCGCTGGCGCCAGACGAGGTCGAGCAGGCAGTGGTCGGACTTCGAGGCGAAGATCGCCACGCGCCGCGGCACCGAGAGGTCCGTGAACCGCCACTCCAGCTCGAACCCGTCCGCGAGGGCCGCGCCGAGGTCCTGCTCGAGCGCCGGCCGCAGGGCCGGGTAGCCGGGCAGGTGGAAGACGGTGCGCTGGAAGAACGCCCCGCCCTCGGGGTCGTCCGAGTGCTGGTCGAGGGCCACGATGTTCGCGCCGTGCCGGGCGAGGACCTCGGTGACGACGGCGACGATCCCCGGCTGGTCCCGGCCGTGCACCACGAGGCTGGCGTGGTCCGGGCGGAGCATGGACGGGCGGGCCGCGCTCACGGGGTCCCCCCGTCCGTCCCGAACTCGCGGACCCACTCGGCCGTGGCCCGCAGCCCGCCGAAGGTGTAGAAGTGCAGCAGCACCTGCCCGTGGACGGTGGGGTCGAGGCCGGCGGCGAGGTCGCGCAGGAAGCGGTCCGGGCCCGCGGTGCCCAGCAGGTTCGTCAGGGAGAAGCCGTACTTCTGGACGATCCCCGCCGAGGTGCCCACGCCGAAGCGGCGCGCGTAGCCGAGCAGCCGCCGGACGCCCGCCGGCCCCGGCACCCCGATCCGCACCGGGGTGTCGACGCCGCGGCGGCGCACCTCGGCCAGCCACTCCAGGACCGGGTCCTTGTCGAAGCCGAACTGGGTGATGATCTCGGGCTCGAGGCCCTGCTCGCGGATCGCGGCCGTCTTGTCGGTCAGGGCGGACCAGAGGGCGGCGTCGTCGATGCCGGGGTGGCCCTCCGGGTAGCCGCTGACGCCCACCCCCCGCACGCCGTGCCGCGGGAGCACCCCGGTGCGGATGACGGAGAGGGAGTCCGGGTAGGGGCCCTCGGGGGTTTCGGGGTCCCCGCCCACCACGAACACGTGCTCGGCGGCGCCGACCTCCGCGAGCGCCGCGAGGAACTCCTCGAGCTCGCCCTGGGAGCGCAGCCTCCGCGCCGAGAGGTGGGGCACGGGGACGAAGCCGTGCTCGCGCACCGCGCGGGCCGCGGCCACGCGCATGCCCAGGTCCTCGTTGCCGAGGAAGGTCACGTTGATCCGGGTCCCCGCAGGGACCACGGCGGCGGCCTCCTCCAGGGCCGGCACGTCCTTGCCCGTCATCTCGAGGGAGAAGTCCCGGAGCAGCGCGGCGGCCGGTCCGGCGTGGGGCGGGTCGATCGGCATCGGTCCACATCCTTTCCGCGGCGCGTGCCCGGAGGGCGCGCCGCGGGCGTGGGGTTCACACGGTCTCGCGGCCAGTGTTGCAGGTCACAATAACTATGTACAGAGTGTTTACGTGGGAGCATGCCCAGCACCCTGCGAACACCCCGAGGCCGGTCGGTACCCGCGGCACCGGGAGCGCGGTGCGCAAAGTTCCTACGCTGCACGGGGTCGGAGCGCTGTCGCAGTACCGTGGAGCCTGTCCGGACCGCCTCTCGCGGGGCCGGCCTGCCCCCGATCCCCGAGGAGACCCCCGTGCCGAGCCCGCACGCCGATCCGCCGAGCGCCCCGACGTCCCGCCGGGCACTCGTCTACCTCGCCGTGTGCGTGGTCCTGATCGGGCTGAACCTGCGCACGGTCTTCTCCAGCTTCTCCGCGATCCTCCCGGAGATCACCGCGGCCGCCGGCCTCCCCGGGTGGGCGGTCACCGTGCTGACCACCGCCCCGGTGACGCTGCTCGGCGTCTTCGCGCCGTTCGCGCCGCGCCTGGCCCGCCGGTTCGGGTCCGAGAACGTGCTGCTGGGCGCGATGGTGGTCCTGACCCTGGGCCTGGTGGCCCGCGGGCTGCCCCTGCCCGGGGCGAGCGCCCTGCCGCTGCTGCTCGCGGGGACGGTCGCGTGCGGCGCCGCGATCGCCCTGGGCAACGTGCTGCTGCCGTCCATCGTCAAGCGGGACTTCGCCCACCGGATCGGCCTGATGAGCGGGCTCTACACCACCGCGATCTGCGCGTCCGCCGCCCTCGGCGCGGGCCTCACCTACCCGGTGTTCCAGGCCACGGGCTCCTGGCGGGGCTCCCTGGCGGTGTGGGCGGTGCCCGCGGCCGTGGTGGTGGCGCTGCTCGTGCCGGTGGCGCTCCGCCGCCGGGCGCCCGGCCCCCCGCCGCCAGGGACCGACGGGCCCGGCCCCTGGCGCTCGCCGGTGGCCTGGCAGATCACCCTGTTCATGGTCTTCCAGGCGATGATGTCCTTCAGCGTCTTCGCGTGGCTCGCCCCCATCCTGCGGGACCGCGGGATCGACGGCGCCGCCGCCGGGCTGATCGTGGCCGTGTCCATCCTGCTCCAGATGACGGGCTCGCTCTTCGCCCCGGTCCTGGCCGCGCGGATGGCCGACCAGCGGGTGCTGAACGCCGCGGTGGCCCTCATGGCCGGCGGCGGCTTCGTGCTCTCGATCTTCGGGCCCCTCCAGCTGATCTGGGTCTGGACCGGGCTGCTGGGGCTGGGCCAGGGCAGCCTCACCGCCGTGGCCCTGACGATGATCGCGCTGCGGACCCGCAGCAGCCACATGGCGGTGCGGCTCTCGGGCATGATGCAGGGCGTCGGCTACGGCGTGGGCTCCTCGGGCACCTTCCTGGTGGGGCAGCTGCTGCACTGGACCGGGGGCTTCGCCGCGGCGGGCGTCATGTTCGCGGCGGTCGGCACGCTCGCGGCGGTCTTCGGCTGGCAGGCCGGCCGGGCCCGCCTCATCCGGGAGTGACCACCCCGTCCGCCGCGCCCCGGGGCGCGGCGGTGGAGGAGCGCTCGACGAGCGAGGTCTGGAGCTGGAGCGGGTGGACCCGGCGGGACCCGCCGGCCAGCAGGGTGATCGCGCGCTCGACGGCCATCTCGCCCATGGCGTGCAGGGGCTGGCGCACCGTGGTCAGCTTGGGCGAGGCCCAGCGCGCGAGCAGCGTGTCGTCGAAGCCGACCACGCTGAGGTCCTCGGGCACCCGCAGCCCCGCCTGCCGGGCGGCCTCGAAGGCGCCGAGGGCGGCCTCGTCGGAGGCCGCGAACAGGGCCGTGGGCGGGTCCTCGAGCTCGAGCAGCTCCTGGGCGCCGGCGAAGCCCGCCTCGTAGCTGAACCCGCCGCCCGTCACGAGGCCGGGGTCGTGCGGCACCCCGGCGTCCTCCAGGGCGCTGCGGTAGCCGGCCAGGCGCTCGCGCGCCGGGACCGAGCCCCCGGCGCCGCTGAGGTGGCCGATCCGGCGGTGCCCGAGCCCCAGGAGGTGGGTGGTGGCCTCGTGCCCGCCGGCCCAGTTGGTGGAGCCGATGCTGGGAACCGTGGACGGCAGGCTGTTCACGGGGTCGATGGCCACCAGCGGGACCTGCGCGTGGGCCGCGGCGGCCACCTGCTCCGCGGTCAGCGGGGTGGTCACGGCGATGACCGCGGTCTCGCCCGTGCGGCCGCAGCGGGCGAACCAGTCCTCGGAGAACGGGGGGACGTCGCCCTGCTCGAGGCTCGGCAGCGTGCTCAGCATGAGGTCGGCCTCGGCGCGGCCGCAGGCGTCCACGGCGCCGGCCATCACCTGGAGGGAGTAGTTGCTCTCGAGGGTGTCGAAGACGAGCACGATGGCCGTCCGGGGCCGGCGGGCGGCCGAGCCCGTGTAGCCGAGGTCGGCGACCGCGGCCCGGACCCGCTCCCGCGTGTCCTCCCCCACGTCCGGGCGTCCGTTGAGCACCTTGGAGACCGTGCCCTTGGAGACGCCGGCCTGGGCGGCCACCTGGCTCAGCGTGGTTCTCTTCATGCGGGACGATCTCCTCGGACGCGGGCGGGTCACGGGCGCACGGCGAAACGTTTCGACGCACTTCGCCGCAGTGGCCCCGGTCACACCAGGGGGTTGACGGGTGTGAAACAGGCCACTTACTCTTCTCGCAACGAAACGCTATACGAAAAGTTTCGTAGGCGCAATGCATTGCTCGACGACGAGGAGAACGCCATGACCACCCACCGCAGCCTCCGCCCCGCGCCCGCCGGCGCGCACCGGGGCCCCTTCTCCCCCCGCTCGCTGTCCCGCATCGCGCTCGTGGGCGCCGCGGCCCTGACCCTGGCCGGGTGCAGCGCCGGGGCCCAGCCCGGCGGCGGGGGCGGCGAGGGCGGCGCCAGCGCCTGGACGCTGACCGGCGGCGCCGAGGAGACGTTCCGCAGCTCCTTCCAGGCGTGAAACGACGCCAACGGCGACAGCCCCATCACCGCCGAGTACTTCGCGAACGACGCCTTCAAGGAGAAGATCCGCACCAGCGTCGGCTCCGGCAACGCGCCGACCCTGATCTACAACTGGGGCGGCGACACCCTGGAGAGCTACGTCGAGAACGGCAGCGTGGTGGAGCTGACCGGGGAGATCCCCGAGATGGAGGAGCGCGCCCTCGACTCCGTGCTGGAGACCGGCAAGGTGGACGGGAAGCTCTACGCCGTCCCGAACAACAACACCCAGCCCGTCATCCTGTACTACAACACCAAGCTCTTCGAGGAGGCCGGCGTCGAGGTCCCCACCACGTGGGAGGAGATGCTGGACGCCGTGGAGGCCTTCAAGGCCGAGGGCGTCACGCCGATCTCCGTGGCCGGCTCCAGCCAGTGGCCGTACCTCATGTGGATCCAGTACCTCACCGACCGGATCGGCGGGCCCGAGGTGTTCCAGGCCGTCGTGGACGGCAAGGAGGACGCGTGGTCGCACCCGGCGATCACCCAGGCCCTGGAGAAGATCCAGGAGCTCGTCGAGGCCGGCGGCTTCGGCGACGCCTACGGATCCGTGGTGGCCGACGCGGGCGCCGACGTGGCGCTCGTGCACACCGACCAGGCGGCCATGATGCTGCACGGCAGCTGGGTCTACTCCAGCTTCCTCACCGACGCCCCCGAGTGGACCGCCGAGGGCAACCTGGGCTACACCACGTTCCCCGAGATCGAGGGCGGACAGGGCGACCCGCAGAACATCGTGGGCAACCCGGCGAACTTCTGGGCCGTGTCCGCGGACGCGTCCGAGGAGGAGCAGGCCACGGCCCTCGAGTACCTCGACGACATGAACCTCGACGACGCCGCGGTCGACACGCTCTTCGACGCCGGGCTGATCCCCGCCGTGGACGGCGTGGAGGACAGGATCGCCGAGACCGAGCACCCGGAGTACCTCGACTTCGCCTACTCGATGGTCCAGGACGCGCCGAACTTCCAGCTCTCCTGGGACCAGGCGCTCCCGGCCGACCAGGGACAGGCCCTGCTGACCAACCTCAGCCAGGTCTTCGCCGGCGAGATGAGCCCCGAGGAGTTCCAGACCGCGATGAACGGGACGCTCTGATGCTCGTGCGCTCCTCCACCCGGCGGAGGGCCCGGGCGGGCGCCGGCCCCAGCAACTGGATGCTGGGGCCCGCCCTGGTCTTCTTCGGCATCTTCGCGATCGGTCCGCTGCTGGGCGTCCTGGTGCTGTCCTTCATGGAGTGGGACGGCCTGGGCACCCCGCAGTGGACCGGGGGCGAGAACTGGGTGTCCGTGCTCGAGAACCCGGTCTCGCGGCAGGCGATGGTGCTGACGGTCCAGCTCACGCTGCTGAGCTACGCCGTGCAGTTCCCGCTGAGCCTGCTGCTCGGCGTGTTCATGGCCGGCCGCCAGCGGTACCGGGAGTTCCTCTCCGTCCTGTACTTCCTGCCGATGCTCTTCTCGGCCGCGGCGATCGGCATCGCCTTCAAGGCCCTGCTCGACCCGAACTTCGGGCTGTCGCGGGCGTTCGACGCGGCGCTGCTGCGGCAGGACTGGCTGGGTGACGGGAGCCTGGCGTTCTACGTCGTCGTCGTCGTCATCTCGTGGTCCTTCATCCCCTTCCACTCGCTGCTCTACCAGGCGGGGGTGCGGCAGATCCCGCGGACCATGTACGAGGCCGCCACCATCGACGGCGCGGGCACGGTGCGGCAGTTCTTCTCGATCACGCTGCCGCAGCTGAAGTACACCATCGTGACGTCCTCCACGCTGATGCTGGTCGGCTCCCTGACCTACTTCGACCTCGTCTTCGCCCTCACCGGAGGCGGGCCCGGCACCGCGACCCGGATCCTGCCCCTGGACATGTACCTGACCGGATTCCGCAGCAACCAGATGGGCGAGGCCAGTGTCCTGGCGGTCATCCTCGTCGCCGTGGGGCTCACCCTCGCCCTCGGCCTGCAACGGCTCACCGGGGCCGAAAAGATGGAGAGCCAGGCGGAAGGTGCGTAGTCCCATGAGCACACGAACCACGGACACCCCTCCCGTGCGCACGCGGCCCGGGGGCGCGCCCCGCCCGGACGCCCGGCCGGCGGCCGCCCGTCCCGCCCGCCGGCGCCGGGGGCTCCCGAACATCCTGGCGGCCGTCGGCGGCTGGCTGTGGTTGGGCGCGATCATCATCCCGATCTACTACATCGCCATCACGAGCCTGAAGCCCCGCGAGGACTACTACTCCACGAACCCGCTGCTGCCCTCGTCCCCGACGTTCGCGCCGTACGCCACGGTCCTGCAGAACCAGTTCGTCCAGTACTTCCTCAACAGCGTGGTCGTGGTCGTGTTCACGGTGGCCGGGATCGTCTTCCTGTCCCTGCTCGCGTCCTACGTGATCGTGCGCAGCCGGAGCGGGCTGGCCGTGTTCTCGAACCGGCTGTTCCTGCTGGGCATCGCCATCCCGATCCAGGCGACGATCATCCCGATCTACCTGATCATCGTCCAGCTCGGCCTCTACGACACCCTGGCCGCCCTGATCCTGCCCGGGATCGCGTCCGGGATCCCGATCACGGTCCTGATCCTGACGAACTTCATGCGGGACATCCCCAACGAGCTCTACGAGTCCATGACCCTCGACGGCGCCGGCGACTGGAAGGTCTTCCGCACGCTCGTGCTGCCGCTGAGCCTGCCCGCCATCACCACCGTGGGCGTCTACAACGCCCTCAACAGCTGGAACAACTTCCTGTTCCCGCTGATCCTCACGCAGAGCTCCGGGAAGCGCACGCTGCCCCTGTCCCTGTGGACCTACCAGGGGGAGTTCCAGGCCGACATCCCCGCCGTCCTGGCCGCCGTCGTCCTCTCGGCGCTGCCGATCCTCGTCCTCTACGTCTTCGGGCGCCGGCACCTCGTCGCCGGGCTCACCGCCGGCTTCGGCAAGTGACGCGCCCACCGAGCAGAAAGAACACCCCCATGACAGCACCCTGGAAAGACCCCGCCCGCCCCGTCGCCGAACGCGTCGACGCCCTGCTGCAGGAGCTGAGCCTCGAGGAGAAGGCCGGTCAGCTCGGCAGCTACTGGCTGCGCCCCGACCCGGAGGAGGCCACGGGCGGCGCGGCCCCCATGGAGTCCGCCTTCGCCGACGACCGCTCGACCTTCGAGGCCGCGATCGCGCACGGTCTCGGCCACATCACCCGGGCCTTCGGCAGCGCGCCGATCTCGGCCGCGGACGGGGTGGAGCACCTGCGCACCCTGCAGCGCCAGGTCGTGGAGACCTCCCGGCTCGGGATCCCGGCCATCGCCCACGAGGAGTGCCTCACCGGGTTCACCACCCTGGGGGCCACCTGCTACCCGGCCGCGATCGCCTGGGGCGCCGCCTTCGACCCCGAGCTGGTCCGCACCATGGCCCGGCACATCGGCGCCGACATGAAGGGCGTGGGCGTCCACCTCGGCCTCTCCCCCGTGCTCGACGTCGTCCGCGACTACCGCTGGGGCCGCGTCGAGGAGACCGTCGGCGAGGACCCCTACCTCGTGGGCACCCTGACCACCGAGTACGTCCGGGGGCTGCAGGAGGCCGGCGTGATCGCCACCCTGAAGCACTTCGCGGGCTACTCCACCTCCCGCGCCGGGCGCAACCACGCCCCCGTCTCGATCGGACCGCGCGAGTTCCGCGACGTCGTCCTCGTGCCCTTCGAGATGGCCGTCAAGCTCGGGCAGGCCGGCGCGGTGATGAACTCCTACGCGGACGTCGACGGCGTCCCGCCCGTCGCCGACCCCGAGCTGCTCACCACCCTCCTGCGGGAGACCTGGGGCTTCGAGGGCACGGTCGTCTCCGACTACTGGGCCGTGAGCTTCCTGGAGTCCATGCACCACGTCGCCGCGGACCCCCGCGACGCCGGCGTCCAGTCGCTCGCGGCCGGGATGGACGTGGAGCTGCCCGAGACCGGCTGCTTCGCGGACCTCGCCGGCGCCGTGCGCGACGGCGCGCTCGACGAGTCCCTGCTCGACCGCGCGGTGCGGCGGGTGCTGACGCAGAAGGTCGAGCTGGGCCTGCTGGATCCGGGCTTCGACCCCGGCACCGCGGGCGGGGCCGTCGACCTCGACTCCCCGGCGAACCGCCGGCTCGCCCGGCGCATGGCCGAGGAGTCCGTCGTCCTGCTCAAGAACGAGGGCCTCCTGCCGCTGGCCCTCGACACCGCCCGGAAGGTCGCGGTCATCGGCCCCAGCGCCGGGCAGCCCCGCGCGTTCCTCGGCTGCTACAGCTTCACCAACCACGTCCTGTCCCGCTTCGGGGAGTCCGGCACCGGCATCGAGATCACCTCGATCGTCGACGCCCTCGCCGAGGAGTTCGCGGACGGGGGGACCACCTTCCGGCACGCCCGCGGCGTCGACTTCACCGACCCCGACACCAGCGGCGTCGCCGAGGCCGTGGCCGCGGCCGAGGAGGCCGACCTCGCGGTCGTCACCGTGGGCGACCTCGCCGGGCTCTTCGGCACGGGCACCTCCGGCGAGGGCTGCGACGTCGTGGACCTGTCCCTGCCCGGCCGGCAAACCGAGCTCGTCGAGGCCGTGCTCGCCACGGGCACCCCGGTGGTCCTCGTGCTCGTGACGGGCCGCCCCTACAGCCTCGGCGCGTTCGACGACCGCTGCGCGGCCGTGGTGCAGGCCTTCATGCCGGGCGAGGAGGGCGGGCACGCCGTCGCCGGAGTGCTCTCCGGGCGGGTGAACCCCTCCGGGCGGCTGCCCGTGGGGATCCCCCGGCACGTGGGCGGGCAGCCCGGCACCTACCTGACCCCCGCCCTGGGCGGGTACTCGGAGGGCGTCTCCAACCTGGACCCCCGGCCGCTGTACCCGTTCGGCCACGGCATCGGCTACTCGAGCTTCTCCTACGACGCGCTCGAGCTGTCCGCGGCCGAGATCGGCACCGACGGCACCGTGGAGGCCGCGGTCACCGTGACCAACACCTCCGGCCGGGCCGGCCAGGAGGTCGTCCAGCTGTACCTGAGCGACCCCGTCGCCCAGGTCGTCCGGCCGCTGAAGATGCTCGTCGGCTTCGCCAAGATCGCGCTGGAGGCCGGGCAGAGCGCCCGCGTGGTCTTCTCCGTCCACGCCGACCGCACCTCGTTCACGGGCCGGGCCGTGCGCCTGATCGTGGAGCCGGGCGAGTTCGTCCTGCGCGCCGGCACCTCCAGCGAGGACCTGCCCCTCGAGGGCCGGTTCACGGTCACCGGCACGGTCCGGGACGTGGAGGACGCCGACCGCGTCCTCACGACCCCCGTCGAGGTCCGCGTCGCCGACCGCGCGCTCGCCGCGTCCGCCGACGCCTCCTGAGCCCGGGGCGCGGGCCGCCGTGCGGCCCGCGCCCCGTCCCACCCGTCCCCGCGAATCCCCCACCCCCCGATGAAGGAAGCCCCGACATGAGCAGACGAGCCCCCCTCCTCCGCGCCGGAGCGGCCACCGCCGTCGCCGCCCTGTGCCTCACCGCGGTCCCCCAGGCCGCGAGCGCCGCCCCGGAGACCCGGCCCCCCGGCCAGGCGAAGCAGGACACCCTGCGCTGGAACACCCCGAAGGACTTCCGCATCGGCAGCGCCGTGGCCGGCGGAGGCCACCACACCAGCGCCGACTACCCGGAGCCCTTCCCCTCCGACCCCGAGTACCGCTCCGTCCTGGCGCGGGAGTTCAGCTCCCTGACCCCCGAGAACCAGATGAAGTGGGAGTTCATCCACCCCGAGGAGGGGGTCTACGAGTTCGGCCCCGCGGACGACATCGTCGACTTCGCCGAGGCCAACGGGCAGGTCGTGCGCGGCCACACCCTGTTCTGGCACAGCCAGAACCCCGACTGGCTCGAGGAAGGCGACTACACCCCCGACGAGCTGCGCGCCATCCTCAAGGAGCACATCCACACGGTGGTCGGCCACTACGAGGGCCGCATCCAGCAGTGGGAGGTCGCCAACGAGATCTTCGACGACAGCGGGAACCTGCGCCTGCAGGAGAACATCTGGCTGCGGGAGCTGGGCCCGGAGATCATCGCCGACATCTTCCGCTGGGCCCACGAGGCCGACCCGAACGCCCAGCTGTTCTTCAACGACTACAACGTGGAGGGCATCAACGCGAAGTCCGACGCCTACTACGCGCTGATCCAGGACCTGCTCGCGCAGGGCGTGCCGGTCCACGGCTTCGGGATGCAGACCCACCTCGGCCTCCAGTACGGCTTCGACGGGCGCATGCAGCAGAACCTCCAGCGCTTCGACGACCTGGGGCTGGAGACGGCCGTCACCGAGATCGACGTCCGCGGACCGGTCGACGGCGACGACCGGATGACCGACGAGCTGCGCCGGAAGCAGGCCGACTGGTACCGCACGGCCCTCGAGGCGTGCCTGGCCGTGGAGGACTGCAACTCCTTCACCGTGTGGGGCGTGCTCGACGAGCACTCCTGGGTGCCGAACACCTTCCCCGGCTACGGGGACGCCCTGACCATGGAGGGCGACTACGAGCGCAAGCCGGCCTACGACGCCCTCCAGGAGGCCCTGGTCCGCTCGCAGCCCGGCGGCGACGCGAAGTGGGAGCACCACCCCGCGTTCCGCTGAGCCGATCGCCCGGCCCCGGCCGGAGCGCGACGGGGCCCGCTCGTGCGAGCGGGCCCCGTCGTCGTCCCCGGACGGGAGCGGGTCAGCGCCGGTCGATCCAGCGGGCCGGCGAGTCGTAAATGGCCTCGAGGGCCGTGGCGGCCGCGCCGGTCAGGGCGGGATGGGCCTCCGCGGCGGAGCGCTGGATCTCGACGGGCCCCACCTCCGCCGTGAGCGCGTGCGCCTCCAGGACCTCGCGCAGCACGGGCTCCAGCTCCGGGGCGATCGGGGCGAAGTACCCGGAGAGCACGACCGTCGACAGGTCCAGGACGTTCATCGAGTTCGCGAGCACCACGCCGAGGGGCCGCCCGATCATCTCCATGACCGCCTCCCGGCTCTGCAGCCGCTCCGCCGTGGCCGCCACGAGGTCCTCGATCCGGACGTCCTCCGGCAGGCCGGTCCGGCCCCGCAGCGCGTGGTAGCTGGCGTAGGCCTCGAGGCAGCCGCGCCGCCCGCACCGGCACAGCTCCCCGCCGGGGGTGATCGTGACGTGGCCCAGTTCCCCCGCCCAGCCGTGCTCGCCGCGGTGGATGCGCCCCTCCAGGACCACGGCGCCGCCGATGCCGGTCTGGCCGTGCAGGAAGAGGAAGGACGCGCCGGGCCGGCGCAGGACCTCGGTGCGCGCGGCGAGCATGCTGTCGTTGCCGGCGGTGAGCGCCGGGCCCCGGAACGCCGGGTGCTCCCGGAGCCGCTCGACCAGCGGGACGTCCTGCCAGGCGAGGTTGGGGGCGGAGAGCACGGTGGCGCGGTCCGTGGAGAGCCGGCCGGGGACCGAGACGCAGATCCCGGCCACGGGCACGTCCCGGCGGGGCGCCAGGGCGGTGTCCAGCAGACCGGCCAGCACGGAGGCGACCTCGTCCACGGACGCCCCCGCGAAGGCCCCGAAGCGGGACTCCTCGTGCAGGACGCGACCGCCGAGATCCGTGACGAGGCACGCGAGGTGGTCGGCGGCGATCTCCAGGCCCACGCCCAGCACGGTCCCCCGGGCCACGGTCAGGGGGATCGTCGGCCGCCCGGACACCCGCGCGGCCGTCTGCCGGCCCTCGACGAGCAGGCCCGCCTCGAGCAGCTCCTGCACCAGTTTGGACACGGTGGGCTTCGTGAGCCCGGTGAGCTTGGCGAGCGCGGCGCGCGAGACCGGCGCGTCCGCCCCGGCGACGGCGCGCAGCACGGTGGAGAGGTTGTGCTCCCGCAGGTGGCTCGACTGCACGGACGACTCTCCTCTGGTGCCGAGGGGACCGGGTCCGGCGCGGATCCCGGCCGACCGGACGGCAGAAAATCCGCCGGCGGTCTTCCCCCACGGTATCCCAGCTCCTATAGTAAGTAACGGAAACTAACCAACTGGGAAAGGACCTCCGATGCCCACCTCCTCCCCCGCGACCTCCCTCGCCCCGTCACTCACCCCGTCCCCCGCGGACAAGTTCTCCTTCGGCCTGTGGACCGTGGGCTGGGCCGCCCGCGACCAGTTCGGCACCGCCTCCCGGCCCGAGCTCGACCCCCTCGAGTCCGTGCGCAAGCTCAAGGAGCTCGGCGCCTGGGGCTTCACCTTCCACGACAACGACCTGATCCCCTTCGACGCCACCGAGGCCCAGCGCGAGAAGCTGATCGGGCAGCTGAAGCAGACCATGGACGAGACCGGCATGGTCTGCGAGATGGTCACCACGGACACCTTCGCGGAGCCGATCTTCAAGGACGGCGCGTTCACGTCCAACGACCGGCGGGTCCGGCGCTACGGCCTGCGCAAGGTGCTCCGCAACGTGGACCTCGCCGCCGAGCTCGGCGCCACGACCTTCGTGATGTGGGGCGGGCGCGAGGGCACCGAGTACGACTCCTCCAAGGACCTCTACGCCGCCCTGGACCGCTACGCCGAGGGCATCGACACCGTGGCCGGGTACATCAAGTCCCAGGGCTACGACATGCGCATCGGCCTCGAGCCGAAGCCCAACGAGCCCCGCGGCAACATCTTCCTGCCCACCATCGGGCACGCCCTCGCGTTCATCGACCGGCTCGAGAACGGGGACGTCGTGGGCGTGAACCCGGAGACCGGGCACGAGCAGATGGCCACGCTGAACTACACGCACGGCCTCGCCGAGGCGCTGTGGTGCGAGAAGCTGTTCCACATCGACCTCAACGGGCAGAACGGCCCGATGTACGACCAGGACCTGGTGTTCGGCCACGGCAACCTGATCAGCGCCTTCTTCACGGTGGACCTGCTGGAGAACGGGTTCCCGTCCCTGCCGGGCGCCTACCAGGGGGCCCGGCACTTCGACTACAAGCCCTCCCGCACCGAGCACCTCGACGGCGTCTGGGACTCGGCCGCGGCGAACATGCGGATGTACCTGCTGCTGAAGGAGCGGGCGGTGGCCTTCCGCCAGGACCCCGACGTCCAGGAGGCCATGGAGCAGTCCGGCATCCTCGAGCTCGGCGAGCCGACCCTCGCCGAGGGCGAGGACCTCGAGGCGTTCCTCGCCGACCGCAGCGCCTACGAGGACCTCGACCTGACGGGCCCGTCGGAGCGCAACTACGACTTCGTGCGCCTGCACCAGCTCGCCGTCGAGCACCTCATGGGCGCCCGGGGCTGAGACACCCGGGGCCGGCACCCACCCCCTCCGGGGTGCCGGCCCCGTCCCGGCCCGGTCCGGCGCACATCCCCCCCTGCGCCGGGCCGGGCACTGCGCGTCCCGTCCCGCGGCGCACTCGCCGCTCCGTCCCGACCCCGCACCGAGGTTCTTCATGGCACGCACCACCGTCCTGGGCATCGACTCCTCCACCCAGTCCACCAAGGCGCTCCTCGTCGACGCCGGCACCGGCGAGGTCCTCGCGCAGCGCCGCGCCCCCCACCCGGACGGGACCGAGGTGGACCCCCGGGCCTGGCTCGCCGCGCTCGACGACGCCGCCGGGCCCTTCCTCGCGGAGGCCGCCGCGGTCTCCGTCGGGGGCCAGCAGCACGGGATGGTCGCCCTCGACGAGCACGACGCCGTGGTGCGCGACGCCCTGCTGTGGAACGACACCCGCTCGGCGCCGCAGGCCCGCCGGCTCGTCGAGGAGATGGGCGGTGCGGCCGCCTGCGCCGAGGAGCTCGGCAGCGTGCTGGTCGCGTCCATGACGTCCACCAAGCTGCGCTGGATGGCGGAGCACGAGCCGGAGCACGCCGCCCGCACCCACCGGGTGCTGCTGCCCCACGACTACCTGTCCCACCACCTCGACGCCGACCGGTCGTCCTTCTTCACCGACCGCGGCGACGCCTCCGGGACCGGCTACTTCTCCACGCGCACCGGCGCCTGGGACCACGCCCTCGTGGAGCAGGCGCTCGGCCACGACCTCGAGCTCCCGCAGGTGGCCGCCGCCCCGAACGCGGTCATGGGCCGCACGGCCGCGGGGGCGGTGCTCGCGGCCGGCACGGGCGACAACATGGCCGCCGCGCTGGGCGTCACGCTCGGCCCCGGCGACGTGTCCCTGTCGATCGGCACCTCCGGGGTCGCGGCCATGGTCTCGGAGACCCGCACCGCGGACCCCAGCGGGCTGGTGACCGGCTTCGCCGACGCCACCGGCCGCTACCTGCCCATGGCCACGACCCTCAACGCCGCCCGGATCCTGGAGTTCGGGGCCCGCGTGCTGGGCGTCGACCACGCGGGCCTCACCGAGCTCGCCCTCGCGGGCCGTCCCGGGGCCGGCGGCGTCACCCTGCTCCCCTACCTCGACGGGGAGCGCACGCCCGACCGGCCCGAGGCCCGCGCCACCCTGCACGGGATGTCCTCGCGCACCGGCCGGGAGGACATCGCCCGGGCCTGCGTGGAGGGCCTGCTCTGCTCCCTCGCCGACGGCGTGGCCGCGCTCGAGCGGGCCACCGGCACCGCTACGGAGCGGATCCTCCTGATCGGCGGCGGCGCGCAGTCCGAGGCGGTGCGCCGGCTCGCCCCGGCCGTGCTCGGCCGTCCCGTGCTCGTCCCCGCCCCGGCGGAGTACGTGGCCCTCGGTGCCGCCCGGCAGGCCGCCTGGGCCCTCTCGGGCGAGGACGAGCCCCCGGCCTGGGCGCTCGCCGGCGCCCGGCAGTACGAGGCGGAGCCGACGCCCGGGGTCCTGGAGGCCTACCGCACGCTGCGCGACCGGACCGCCGGCTGGTCCCGCCCCCCGGCCGGCGCCCACCCCCAGCGGTGAGACCGGCCCGCGGTCCGGCGGGGCGCCGCCCGACGGGCGGGAGACCACCGTCCGCACCCCGGCCGCCCCGGTCGGCCTGAGCCCGCGGGCGCTCGACCTCGGCGCCGCGGTCCGGGCCCCGCACCTGCCCGGCCGGACCGGTCAGCCCAGCGCCTCCTCCAGCGCGGCCAGCACCTCGGACGCGCTCCCGGCGTCGAGGAGGGCCCGCCGGCAGGACTCCCCGGCCAGGGCCTCGGAGAGCTCGGCCAGCAGCTCCAGGTGCTCCTCCCCGGAGCGCTCCTCCGGGAGGGAGATCAGGAAGACCAGGTGGACCGGTTCGCCGTCCAGCGCGTTCCACTCGACGCCGTCCCGGCTGCGGGCGAACGCGATCATCGGCCGCTCGGCACCGGCGGACTTGGCGTGCGGCAGGGCCACGCCGTTGCCCACCCCGGTGGACCCCTCCTCCTCCCGGGCCAGGGCCGCCGCGACGGTGCTGTCGGCGTCGTACGCCCGCCCGGTGTGCGCGCCGAGCTCGGCGAGCTGCCGGATCACGCCGTCCCGGTCCGCCCCGTGGACGTCCAGGAGCACGGTCGACTCGCTCAGGTGGGCCAGGACGGAGCCGGAGCGTCCCGGGGAGTCGTCCGCGGCGCGGGAGGTCCTGTCGCTCATGTGCTGTCCCATCGGTGGAGGTGGACGGGCGGCGCGGTCCCACCGCGCTGCCCGCGGCACCGCTGCGCCCTCGTGCGGGCCAACCTACGGCGGCCGGGCCCCGGCGTCCACCGGTCCGCGCGGATTCCGATCCCGACGGCAAATATTGTTGAACAATCCTGGGGGACAGGGCATGCTGGAGGGACCGACGTGACAAGGAGCACAGCATGCCCCCCTCCGACATCGACCTCAACGCGGACTGCGGCGAGTCGCTCAGCGCCTGGGCCATGGCCGGCGACGAGGCCGTCCTGCACGTGGTCACCAGCGCCAACGTGGCCTGCGGCTTCCACGCGGGGGACCCGACGGTCGCCCGCCGGACCTGCACCGTGGCCGCCGAGCAGGGCGTGGCCGTGGGCGCGCAGGTCTCCTACGACGACCTCAAGGGCTTCGGCCGCCGCTTCATCGCCGTACCCCGGGCGGAGCTGACCGACCAGCTGGTGTACCAGATCGGCGCCCTCCAGGCCCTGGCCCGCGCCTCGGGCACCGGGGTGAGCTACGTCAAGCCGCACGGCGCCCTGTACAACGCGATCGTCCACCACGAGGAGCACGCAGGAGCGGTGGTGGACGCCGTGCGCGACGTCGACGACGCCCTGCCCCTGCTGGTGCTGCCCGGCTCCGAGATCGAGCGCCAGGCGCGGGCGGCCGGGCTGCGCACGGTCCGCGAGGCCTTCGCCGACCGCGGCTACACGCCGCAGGCCACGCTCGTGCCCCGCACCGAGGCCGGCGCCGTCCTGCACGACGCCGACGAGATCGCCGCCCGCGTGGTGCGGATGGCCGTCGAGGGCGTGGTCGAGGCCGTCGACGGCTCCCTCGTGGCGGTGGACGCCCAGAGCATCTGCGTGCACGGGGACACCCCCGGGGCGCTGGCCATCGCCGAGCGCGTGCGCCGCGCCCTCGAGGAGGCCGGTCTGCGGGTCGGGAGCTTCCTGTGAGCGGGCCGGCCCCCGCGGGGCCCCGCCGGGTCCGGCCGCTCGGCCCGCGGGCGGCGCTGGTCGAGTGCGCCGACCTGCACGACGCCGTGGCGGTGCACGCCCGGCTCGCCGCCGCGGACCTGCCCGGGCTCGTGGACTGCGTGGCCGGCGCGGAGACCGTGGTGGTGCGCGCGAGCACCACCGATGCGCTGCGGGGAGTCGTCCGCGCCGCCCGCGCCGTCCCCCGCGGGAGCGCCGGGGCCGGCGGGGCCCGCACCGTGACCATCGACGTCGTCTACGACGGCGAGGACCTGGCGGCGGTCGGCGAGCTCACGGGCCTCGGCGCGGACGGGGTGGTCCGGTTCCACACCGGGCAGGCGTGGACGGCCGCCTTCGCCGGCTTCGCGCCCGGCTTCTTCTACTGCGTGGGCGAGGACGGTCCCGACGTCCCGCGCCGGGGCACGCCGCGCACCGCCGTCCCCGCCGGCTCGGTGGCCCTGGCCGGCCGGTTCTCCGCCGTCTATCCCCGCAGCTCCCCCGGCGGCTGGCAGCTCATCGGCCGCTCCGCGGCCCGGATGTTCGACCTCGACCGCGAGGACCCCGCCCTGCTGCGCCCCGGGGACCGGGTGCGCTACCGGCCCGTGCGCGAGCTCGTGGAGGTCGCCGCGACCGCAGCCCGGACCGCCCCGGTGCGGGGGCCCCACCTGACGGTCGGCGCCCCCGGGCTGCAGACCCTCGTCCAGGACGGCGGCCGGGCGGGCTCCGCCGCGCTGGGCGTGTCCCCCTCGGGCGCGCTCGACGCCGCCGCCGCCGGATCGGCCAACCGGCTCGTGGGCAACGGTCCGGGGGCGGCGGTGCTGGAGCACCTGCTCGGCGGGCTCGAGCTGACCGCCCACGGGGAGCACGTCCTGGCGGTCACCGGCGCGCGGGCGGCGCTGACGGTCACGGGCCCGGCCCCGTGGCGGCCCCCGCCCGGCACCCCCTTCGCCCTGCGCGACGGCGAACGGCTGGCCGTCGGCACCGTGACGGCCGGGGCGCGGGTCTACGTGGGCGTCCGCGGCGGGATCACGGTCCCGCCGGTGCTGGGCAGCCGCTCCGCGGACACGCTCGCGGGGCTGGGCCCGGCCCCCCTGGCCGCCGGCGACGCCCTGCCGGTCGGACCGGAGCCGGGCACCGCCGTCCGGCCTCCCGAGCCGGCGCCCGCCCCGGCCGCGGTGCCCGCGGTCCGCGTGGTCCCGGGCCCCCGCGACGACTGGTTCACCCCCGCCGCCGTGGCCTCCTTCTTCGCGCAGGAGTGGGAGCTGACCGCGTCCTCCGACCGCGTGGGCGCCCGGCTCTCCGGCGAGCCGCTGGAGCGGGTGCGCACGGACGAGCTGCCCAGCGAGGGGACCGTGCCCGGCTGCGTCCAGGTCCCGCCCGCGGGCCTGCCGGTCGTCCTGCTGCAGGACGCGCCCACCACCGGCGGCTACCCCGTGCTCGGGGTGGTGCACCCGGAGGACCTCGCCGTGCTCGCCCAGCTGCGCCCCGGCGGGCGCCTGCGCTTCGTCCGGCTGCCGGCGCCCGATCTCGGCCCGCCGCCCGCGGAGGACCCCGGGCCCGCCACCGCGCAGGCCGAACCCGACAGCACCGCCACCAGCACGTCCACCGACATGTCCACCGACACCTCCCGGGAGTAGCACCGTGCGCAAGATCCTGATCGCCAACCGCGGGGAGATCGCCGTCCGCGTCATCCACGCCTGCGCCGAGGCCGGCCTCGAGTCCGTGGCCGTCTACGCCGACCCCGACGCCGACGCCCCGCACGTCCTCCTGGCCGACGAGGCGTACGCCCTGGAGGGCACCTCGGCCGCCGAGACCTACCTGGACGGGGACGAGGTGCTCGCGATCGCGCGCCGGTGCGGCGCCGACGCCGTGCACCCGGGCTACGGGTTCCTCTCCGAGAACGCCGGGTTCGCCCGGGCGGTGATCGAGGCCGGCCTCACCTGGATCGGCCCCTCCCCCGAGACGATCGTGCTGCTGGGGGACAAGGTCGCCGCCCGCGAGATCGCCCGGCGCGCGGGCGCCCCGCTCGTGCCGGGCAGCGACGGCCCGGTCGAGTCGCCGGAGGACGCCCGGGCCTTCGCGCAGGAGCACGGCCTGCCGGTGATCGTGAAGGCCGCCCACGGCGGCGGGGGCCGCGGCATGCGCGTGGTCCGGGAGCTCGACGAGGTCGAGGACGCCTTCCGCTCGGCCGCCCGCGAGGCGCAGAGCGCGTTCGGCCGCGGCGAGTGCTTCGTGGAGCGCTTCCTGGACCGCCCGCGGCACGTGGAGGCGCAGGTCGTGGCCGACTCCCACGGCCACGTCGTCGTGCTCGGGACCCGGGACTGCTCCCTGCAGCGCCGCCACCAGAAGCTCGTCGAGGAGGCCCCCGCGCCGTTCCTCTCGGACGACCAGCGCGAGCGGATCGCGGCCGCCGCCGAGGGCATCTTCCGGGAGGCCGGGTACGTGGGGGTGGGCACCGCCGAGTTCCTCGTGGCCCCGGACGGGCTGATCTCCTTCCTGGAGGTCAACACCCGGCTGCAGGTGGAGCACCCGATCACCGAGGAGGTCTACGGCGTGGACCTGGTCCGCGCCCAGCTGACCGTGGCCGCCGGGGACCCGCTGCCCGTGCTCGAGACCCCGGTCCCGCGCGGGCACGCGTTCGAGTTCCGGATCAACGCCGAGGACCCCGGCCGCGGCTTCCTGCCCTCCGGGGGCACGGTCGAGGCCGTCGACACCCCGACCGGCCCGGGTGTGCGCGTGGACTCCGGGGTGCACCGCGGCACCCGGGTGGCCACGACCTTCGACTCGCTGCTGCTCAAGCTCGTGGTCAGCGCGCCCACCCGCGAGCAGGCGCTCGTGCGAGCCCGCACCGCCCTGCGCGAGCTGCGGGTGCACGGCGTGGCCACCACGGTCCCGTTCCACCGCGCCGTGCTGGACGCCCCCGCCTTCGCCGGGGGCGAGGGGCTCGGGGTGTGGACCACGTGGATCGAGGACGAGTTCGCCGGCCGGCTCGCCCCGGACGCCGAGTACGCCCGCGCGGACGAGCCGGGCCGCACCCGCTTCACGGTGGACGTGGACGGGCGGCGCGTGAGCATCGGGATCCCCGACGCCCTCGCCGCGGCCCTGGGCTCCGCCCCCGCGGCGTCGGAGGCCGCCCCCGCGGGGGCGCAGCCCGCCGACGACGGCGCCGTCACCGCGCCCTTCGCGGGCACGCTCGTCTCGTGGCTGGTGGCCGAGCAGGACGACGTCGAGGCGGGCCAGGACGTCGCCGTACTGGAGGCCATGAAGACCGAGACCCGGGTGTCCGCGCCGCGGGCCGGCACGGTCCGGGAGCTCGCGGTGGGACCGGGGGACGCGGTGACCGCCGACCAGGTGCTGGCCCGCCTCTCCTGACCGGGCTCCGTCCCCGGGGTGCCCGGACCTCCCCGGGGGCTCACTCGGGGAGCAGCTCCTCGAGGGGCGGGGCCTCCTCGATGAGTCCGTGCTGGACGGCGAGGTCCGCGAGCTCCTGCACGGACTGCCGGTTCACCTCGGTGGGGTAGGCGGGCAGGACGAGCTGGTCGATCAGCTCCTCGTCGAGCTGCGTGTAGCTGGGCAGCACGGCCCGGACCTCGTCGGGGTTGTCCTGCGCGAACTGCAGCGACTTCTCGATGGCGGCCCGGAACGCCTCGACGGTCTCGGGCTCCTGGGCCAGCACGTCCTCGGTGGTGAAGTACACGGCCACCGTCAGGTCCTCGATCGGGAACGCGTAGTTGGAGACCGCCGAGCGCGCCCCGTCCTGCATGGCGATGGTCCGGAACGGCTCGATCGAGCCGATCGCGTCCACCTCGCCCCGCTCCAGGGCCGCCGGCATGTCGGGGAGCGGGACCTCGACGAACTCGACGTCCCCGGGGTCCCCGCCCTGCGCCTCGATGGCCGCGCGGATGGTGGTGTCGCTGATGTTGTTCAGGGTGTTCACCCCGACGGTCCTGCCCTGCAGGTCCGCGGCGTCCTGGATGTCGCTGTCCTCGCGCACCAGGACGTCGGCGAAGTCCTCGCCCTGGACCCCGGTGGAGTTGTTGGCGTTGGCGATGATCTGCAGCGGCAGCCCCTGGGACCGGGCGACGATCAGCGACGTCACGTTGCTGAAGCCGAAGTCCATCTCCCCGCTGACCACGGACGGGACGATGGCCGCACCGCCCTGGGCCTGGGTGATGTCGAGCTCCAGGCCCTCCTCCTCGAAGAAGCCCTGCTCGATCCCGAGGTAGAGGGGTGCCACGTCGGTGCTCGCGATGACGCCCACGCCGACCCTGGTCAGCTCGCCGTCCCCGGCCGCTCCGCCGCCGGACTCCCCTCCCCCGCACGCGGTCACCGTCAGGACGGCCGCCGTGGCGAGTGCTGCACCGGTCTTCTGCATCGAAGCCTCCAGGGAGTGGGTCGGACGTCCTGACAGCGTAGAGGACGGCCTGGTCCGCCACCAGGGTGCCGCCGCACGGCCGGGCGCCCCCGGGATGTCAGGATGGGGATCGATGAACACCGTGCAGAACGAGTTCCTGACGACGGCCGTCGCCCAGGCCGGGCCTGCCCCGCAGGGCGAGGCCATCCCGTGGGCGGTGGACGTGCTGCGCCAGGGCGTCGTGGCCGGCCGGCTGCCGCCCGGGACCCGGCTCTCGGAGGCCCGGGTCAGCGAGGCGCTGCGGGTCTCCCGCAACACCCTGCGCGAGGCGTTCACGATCCTGGTCGGGGAGAACCTGCTGGTGCGGGTGCCCAACCGCGGCGTCTCGGTGGCCCGGCCCGGCGCGGACGACGTGCGGGAGATCCACCGGGTGCGGCTCGCGCTGGAGACCTCGGCGCTGCGCTGGTCGGACCCGGTCCCGCAGCCGGGCCTGCACGCCGCCGTCGAGGACGGCCGCGCCGCCCGCGACCGCCGGGACGTCACCGGCATGGCCGACGCGAACCAGCAGTTCCACCGCGGCGTGGTGGAGCTGGCCGGCTCGCCGCGTCAGGACGAGCTGATGTCCCGGACCCTCGCGGAGATGCGACTGGTGTTCCACTCCATGCGCCAGGACCCGTCCTTCCACGCGCCCTGGATCGAGCGCAACGCCCGGATCCTCGAGCTCTTCGAGCAGGGCCGGCGCGAGGAGGCCGCCGTGCAGATGCACGACTACCTGGAGGCCTCCCGGCAGCAGCTGCTGGACGTCCTGGAGGGCCCCGCGCCGGCCGCGCTCAGGGGACCTGGTACTGCCAGTCGGGCAGGTCGGTGACCAGCATGTGGCCCGGGGCGTGGCCGAGGGCGAACGGCACCCCGGACTCGAGCACCGCCGCCTGGGGCGTCACCCCGCAGGCCCAGAACACGGGGACGTGGCCGTCCGGGATCTGCACCGCGTCCCCGTAGTCGGGGGCCCCGAGGTCCCGGATGCCCAGCTCCTGCGGGGCGCCGACGTGCACCGGGGCGCCGTGCACGGCGGGATAGCGGGAGGTGATGCGCACCGCGTCGGCCACCCGGGAGGCGGGGATCGCCCGCATGGACACGACCAGCGGGCCGGACAGCCGCCCGGCGGGCGCGCACGGGACGTTCGTGCGGTACATCGGGACGTTGACGCCCTGGTCGATGTGGGCGATCGGGATCCCGGCCTCCTGCAGGGCCGCCTCGAAGGTGAAGCTGCAGCCGAGGGCGAAGGTCACGAGGTCCTCGCGCCACACGTCGAGCAGGTCGGTGCGGGTGCCCGCCGCCTCTCCGTCCCGGTAGACGGTGTAGAGGGGGACGTCGGTGCGGACGTCGCCGCCGCCCAGCAGCGGCCCGGTCACCTCGCCGGCCTCGAGCACGCCGAGCACCGGGCACGGCTTGGGGTTGCGCTGGGCGAAGAGCAGGACGTCGAAGGCCCAGTCCGCGGGGACGACGATCAGGTTGGCCTGCGCGAAGCCGTCGCACCAGCCCGACGTGGGCGTGACCAGGCCGCTGCGGAACATCGCCCGGGCGGCGCCCGGGGCCAGGGCGGCCCGGTCCCGCCGGGCCTGTGTGCTGTCCGGTCCCACGGCGATCACGCCCACAGCGCGGCGATGCCGCTGAGGGACTGGTAGCCCAGGAAGATGGTGAGCAGCCACACCACGGTGCCGATCAGCGCGAGCCACTTGGGGTACTCGTAGCCGCCCAGCAGGTCCCGCCGGCGCCAGGCCACCCACAGCAGCACCGCGAAGCCCAGCGGCAGGATGAGCCCGTTGACGGCGCCCGCCACGATGAGCAGCGTGGACGGCGCCTGGCCGAGCAGGGCGAACACGGTGGCCGAGACCAGGATGAAGGCGATGGTCATCAGGTTCCGGGTGCGCGGCTTCGTCCGGGAGGTGGTGAGGAAGGACACCGAGGTGTAGGCGGCGCCGATGACCGAGGAGATGGACGCGGCCCACAGGATGACCCCGAACAGGCGCAGGCCGACCTCCCCGGCGGCGGAGCGGAACGCCTGGGCGGCGAGGTTCTCGCCCGTGAGCTGGGCGCCGCCGGCGACCACCCCGAGGATCGCCAGGAACAGCAGGAAGCGCATGACCCCGGTGAGCACGATGCTCACCACGGAGCTGCGGGAGATCTGCTTGACGCTCTCCACGCCGGTGATCCCGGCGTCGACGATGCGGTGGGCGCCCGCGTAGGTGATGTACCCGCCCACGGTCCCGCCGATGAGGGTCGTGATGATCAGGAAGTCCACGTTCTCGGGCAGCACCACGTTGCGCAGCGCCTCCCCCACCGGGGGCCGCGAGACGAACGCGACGTAGCTCGTCACGAGGATCATGAGCACGCCGAGGGCCACCACGATCCGGTCCAGGGCCACGCCCGCGCGCTTGCTGACGAACACGCCCACCGCGATCAGCGCCGTGATGATGCCTCCCCAGGTGGGGTCGAGGCCGAGCAGCGCGTCGAGGCCGAGCCCGCCGCCGGCGGTGTTGCCGATGTTGAAGACGAGCCCGCCGGTGGCCACGAGCGCGGCGATGAACCAGCCGAGGCCCGGCAGCACGCGGTTGCCGAGCTCGTGCGCCTTGAGCCCGGAGACGCCGATGATCCGCCACACGTTCAGCTGCACCGCGATGTCGACGACGATGGAGATGACGATGGCGAACGCGAAGGCGGCGCCCAGCTGCACGGTGAAGTTCGCGGTCTGGGTGATGAACCCGGGGCCGATGGCACTGGTGGCCATCAGGAAGAGGGCGCCGAGCAGGGCGGAGCGGTTCACGGCCCGCATCGCCGCGGGGCTGCTGACGGCGCCGCGGCCCTCCGGGTCGGGCGGGACGGGGGCGGAGCTGGACATGCGGCCTCCTCGGGACGGGGGCGACCTGCGCCGGGGCACGGCGCCGGCCACCCTGGACGTGGCCGCGGTCACTCTCGTGCCAGTGTAGTGATTGTTGAACAATCTGAACAGGGCCTCCGCCGCTTCTCCGCCTGGACACGCAGCGCCCCCCGGGACAGGCTGGGGCCGGATCCCCGCCCCTCGACGACCGGGAGCAGCGCATGCACGACGACGGGTCCGCGGGTGCCGTGGACGTCCTGCTCCCGGCGCCGGCGTCCCCCGGGTTCCTCCGGGACTTCCTGGCCTCCCAGGCCGTGCCCGGGTGCGACGACCTCGCGGGCGGCGCCCACCGGCGCCCCGTCGTGGTGGACGGAGCGGTCCGCACGGTGACGGTCGACTGGAGGGGCCTCACTCCGGCCGGTCTGCCGGTGCGCGTGGGGCCCGGGGCGGCGGAGACCCTGGAGCCCGTGCTGGAGCGGGTGCGCCGCTGGCTCGGCGAGGGCACGGAGTCCCCCGCGGCGGACCGCGCCCTGGCGGCCGACCCCGTGCTCGCCGCGGACGTGCGCGCCTGGCCGCTGATCCGGCTGCCCGGTGCACCGGACGGCTTCGAGACGGCGGTCCTGACCGTGCTGGGGCAGCAGGTCTCCCTCGCCGCGGCCCGCACCTTCGCCGGGCGCCTGGTCCGCCACCACGGCATCCCCGTGACCGGCGGCGCCACCGCCTTCCCGACGGCCCGCCGGATCGCCGGGACGGACCCGGCCCGGCTGCAGCGGGACGTGGGCGTCACCACCCGCCGGGCCGCGACCGTGCACGCGCTCGCCGTGGCGGTCCGCGACGGACTCGTCCTCGACGCCCCGCCGGGACGTGCCGGCGTGCCGGCCGGGGAGGACGCCGCCGTGCTGCGCGAGCGCCTGCTGGCCCTGCCCGGCATCGGCCCGTGGACGGCCGGGTCGATCTCGCTGCGCGTCCTGGGCGACCCCGACGTCTTCCTGCCCCAGGACCTGGTCCTGCGGCGCGCGCTCGGGGCGGCCGGGGCGGCCGCCGCCGCGGCGACCGCGTCCGCCTGGAGCCCCTGGCGCAGCTACGCCGTGATGCGGCTGTGGGCCCGCGCGGCGTTCCCGGACTCGGCCGCCCTGCCCGCCGGCGGGGACCGCGCAGCGCCCGGCGGACCCGGCCCCGACGGGGGCCCCGGAGGGTCCGGGGCCCGCTGAGCCCGGCCGGCGGCGCGGGTCTGCCGCGCGGGCCGGCTGCTAGGCCGAGCCGGGCACGAGGTCCCGGCTCTCGGCGAAGTGGCAGGCCGCCGGGTGGCCCTGGCCGCGGTCCACGAGCTCCGGCTCCTGCTCGGCGCACACGTCCTGCGCCTTCCAGCACCGCGTCCGGAACCGGCACCCGGAGGGCGGGTTCGCGGGACTGGGCAGGTCGCCGCTGAGCATGATCCGCTCGCGCCCCCCGCGCAGGGCGGGCTCGTGGACCGGCACCGCGGAGAGCAGGGCCTGCGTGTACGGGTGGGCGGCCCGGTGGTAGATCGCGTCCCGGTCGCCCGTCTCCACCACCTTGCCCAGGTACATCACCGCGACCCGGTCGCTGAGGTGGCGCACCACCGAGAGGTCGTGGGCGATGAAGAGGAAGGACAGGCCGAACTCGTCCTGCAGGTCCTGCAGCAGATTGATGACCTGCGCCTGGACGGAGACGTCCAGGGCCGAGACCGGCTCGTCGCAGATGATCACCTCGGGGCGCAGGGCCAGAGCCCGTGCGATCCCGATGCGCTGCCGCTGGCCCCCGGAGAACTGGTGCGGGTACCGGTTGGCGTAGTCGGGCCGCAGCCCCACCCGCTCCAGCAGCTCCCGGACCGTGGCCGCGCGGTCCTGCCGCGCCACGGCGTTGGGGTGCACGTCCCAGGCCTCGGCCACGATGTCCCCCACCGTCATCCGCGGGTTGAGGGACGAGTAGGGGTCCTGGAAGATGATCTGCACGTTGCGGCGGTACTCCCGCAGCTGCCGCGAGGACATCGCGGCCACGTCCCGGCCCTTGTACAGGACCTGGCCCGCGGTGGGCTGCTGCAGCGCCATGATGAGCTTCGCCACGGTGGACTTGCCGGAGCCGGACTCGCCCACGAGCCCCAGGGTCTCCCCCGGGCCGAGGGTCATGCTCACGCCGTCCACCGCCTGGACCTGGCCCACGGTCCGCCGCAGCAGCACCCCCTGGGTGAGGGGGAAGTGCTTGGTGAGCCCGCGCAGCTCCAGGAGGGGCGCGTCCGCCGTCGTCGTCGGCAGGGTGTCACTCATGCTCGAGCTCCTCGCTGTAGTGGCACGCGGCCGTCCGGCCCGGCACGACCTCGCGCAGCACCGGGACGTCCGCGGCGCAGTCCTTGCCCGGCGCCGCCGTCCGCCCGAACCGGGCCATGGGGCAGCGCGGGTGGAACGCGCAGCCGGCGGGGACGGCGGAGAGGTCCGGCGGGGTCCCGGCGATGGGCAGGAGCCGCTCGCCCTGGGACTCGAGGCTGGGCATCGAGGACATCAGCCCCCGGGTGTAGGGGTGCAGGGGCGCCGAGAGCACCTCGTCGACCGTGCCGTTCTCCACGATGCTGCCCGCGTACATCACCGCCACCCGGTCGGCGACCTCGTTGACCACCCCCAGGTCGTGGGTGATGAGGATGACGCCCATCCCGGTCTGCGTGCGGAGCTCGGTGAGCAGGTCCATGATCTGGGCCTGGACGGTGACGTCGAGCGCGGTGGTCGGCTCGTCGGCGATCAGGATGTCCGGGTCCAGCGCGATGGCCATCGCGATCATCACGCGCTGGCGCATGCCGCCGGAGAACTGGTGCGGGAAGTCGCCCACGCGCTCCCGGGCCGCGGGGATCCCCACGCGCTCCATGAGCTCGATCGCCCGGGCCTTCGCCTCCTGCCGGGAGGCGCCCCGGTGGGCGCGGAACAGCTCGCCGATCTGGTGGCCCACGGAGAAGACCGGGTTCAGCGCGGAGAGGGCGTCCTGGAAGACCATGGCGATGCCCGGCCCCCGCACCGCCCGCTGGTCCCGGCGGCTCATGCCCAGCAGGTCCTCGCCGTGGAAGCGGATCTCGCCGTGCGTGATGCGGGCGGGCGGGATGTCGAGGATGCCCATGACGGCCTGGGCGCTGACGCTCTTGCCGGAGCCGGACTCCCCGACGATCGCGAGGGTCTCGCCGGCCCGGACGGTGTAGCTGATCCCGTTGACGGCCCGGACGGTGCGCCGACGGGAGCGGAACTCCACCGCGAGGTCGTCGACCTCGAGCACGGGGCCCGCCGCGCCGCCCGGCGGCGCGGGCACGGGGGCGGGGGTGGGAGCGGGGACGGAGGAGGGTGTCATCGGCGCAACTTCGGGTCGAGGGCGTCGCGCAGCGCGTCGCCCATGAGGATGAACGAGAGCACGGTCAGGGACAGGAACAGCGACGGGAAGAGGATCAGGTGCGGGGCGTCGCGCAGCCTGTTCTGCGCCGCGTTGATCTGCAGGCCCCAGGAGATCTCGGGCAGCTGCAGGCCCACGCCCAGGAAGGTGAGCGTCGCCTCGGAGGCGATGATCGTGCCGACCGCGATGGTGGAGTAGACCAGGACGGGCGCCACGGCGTTGGGCAGGATGTGCTTGGTGAGGATCCGGCCGGTCCGCGCGCCCAGCGCCCGGGCCGCCTGGACGTAGTCGGCCTCCTTGACCCCGATCACGTTGGAGCGGACCAGGCGCATGGCCGTCATCCAGCCGAACGCGATCAGCGCGAGGGAGACCTCGAGCACCCCGCGCTCGGGCAGCACGGAGAGCAGGATGATGGCGCCCAGGATGAGCGGCAGGCCGTAGAAGATGTCGGTGATCCGGGCGAGCAGCGAGTCGAGCCAGCCGCCGTAGTAGCCGGCGAGCGCGCCCACCACCACGCCGATGGCCAGGGTGCCCAGGACGGCGAGGAAGCCGATGGCCAGGGAGATGCGCGCGCCGTGCACCACGTTCGAGTAGTAGTCGCAGCCCTGGACGTCGTAGCCGAACGGCGCCCCGGGCTGCGGGCCCTCCCCCGAGCGGCCGAGGCTGCAGGCCCGCGGGTCCACCGAGGTGAACACCTGCGGGGCGAGGGCCATCACCGCGAACACGACGAAGAGCAGGGCCCCCACCAGGAAGAAGGGGTTGCGGAGCAGGCCCTTCCAGGCGTCCCGCCACAGGCTGACCTGCTCGATGTCCCCCGCGGCCGCCGCCGAGGCGATCTCGTCGGCGCGGTCGTCCACGCGGTCGGAGAAGGTCTCGTGGTGGGCGTCCCGCTCCTCGCGGACGCTCTCCGGACGCGGCTCATTCATAGCGGATCCTCGGGTCGAGGGCGGCGTAGAGGACATCGACCACCAGGTTGAAGAAGATGTAGAAGAAGACGAACAGGGTGACGATCCCGACGACGACGGCGCCCTCCTGCCGCAGCACCGCGTCGTAGACCGCCCGGCCGAGACCGGGGATGTTGAACACCGACTCGGTGACGATGGCCCCGCCCATGAGGGCGCCGAGGTCGGCGCCGATGAAGGTGACCACCGGGATGAGGCTGTTGCGCAGGGTGTGCTTGCCGACCACCGACACCTCGCTGAGGCCCTTGGCGCGCGCCGTGCGCACGTAGTCGCTCTGCAGGTTCTCCGCGAGGCTCGTGCGGGTCAGCCGGGCCACGTAGGCGAGCGAGAGCGCCGCGAGCACGAAGCCGGGCAGGACGTAGCTGTACCAGCCGTCCGAGATGCCGGCGATGGGGAACCAGCCGAGCCGTACGCCGAAGACGTACTGGGCGAGGAAGCCGAGGACGAAGACGGGGATGGACACGACCACCGTGGTGGAGACCAGCACGAGGTTGTCGAAGAAGGATCCGCGCCGCAGGCCAGCCAGCACGCCGGCGAGGATGCCGATGAGGATCTCGAAGGCCACGGCCACGAGGGCCAGCCGGGCCGTCACCGGCAGCCGGTCCACGATCGTGTCGAGGACGGGACGGCCCGAGAAGTCGGTGCCGAAGTCGCCCTGCACCAGGCCGCCCAGGTACTTGGCGTACTGGATCAGCAGCGGGTCGTCGAGGTTGTACTCGGTGCGCAGCTGCGCCTGCACGGCCTCGGACAGCGGCCGGTCGCCGGCCAGCGCCCGGATGGGATCGCCGGGCAGCGCGTAGACCATCGAGAAGATGAGCAGGGACGCGCCCAGCAGCACCGGGACGGTCAGCAGCAGACGGCGGAGGACGTACCGCCCCATGGGTCTCCTTGTGTGTGCGGAGGTGTTGCGCGGACAGGTGGGCCCGGGGCGCCCCGTGCGGGGCGCCCCGGGTCAGGGTCGGATCACTCCGAGGTGACGACGACGTCCTCGACCTCGACGCGGCCGAAGCTGTTGACGTAGACCTCCTCCACGTTCTCCGAGTGTGCGTACTGCACGAGCCCGAAGAACAGCGGCGTGGCCGGCATGTCGGCCACGAGCAGGTCCTCGGCCTCCTGGTAGGCCTGGATCGCCGTGTCGATCGAGTCGGCGGCGTTGCCCTCCTGCAGCTTGGCGTCGAACTCCTCGTTCGAGTAGAACGTCACGTTCGAGCCGGCCGGCGGCAGGGCCGCCGTGGAGTACGTCGGGCCGAGCATGTTCTCCATGACCGGGTAGTCCATGATCCAGCCGGAGCGGAACGGGCCGGTCATGCCCTTCTCGTCCTGCTTGGGCAGGTACTCCGCGAACTGGAGGTCGCCGCGCAGCTGGTACTCGACGCCCAGGTTCTCGCGGAGCTGGTTGCCGACGGCCTGCATCCACTCCTCGTGGCCGGCGCCGGCGTTGAACCACAGGTCCACGGGCTCGGACTTGTCGAAGCCCGCCTCGTCGAGCATCCGGTTGGCCTCCTCGACGTTCAGCTCGCACGCGTCGCAGGCGTCCTCGCGGTGGCCGTCGATCACGGGCGAGACGAAGGACGCGGCCGGGGTGCGGGAGCCCTGGAAGATCGCGTCGGTGATCGCCTGCCGGTCGATGGCCATGGAGAAGGCTCGGCGGACCTCCGGGTCGGCGAAGCGCTCGTCGTAGGTCGGGAAGCCGAGCGCGGTGATGTCGCCGCGCGGGGTGGTCTTGAACCGCTCGCCGAACTGGTCCTCGGCGGAGGCGATGGCGTCCGGCGGGATCTGGTCGACCACGTCGAGCGAGCCGGCCTGGAGGTCGTTGTAGGCGGTGTTGATCTCGGTGTAGACGCGGAACTCCACGGCGGCGGCCTTGGCCGGCTCGTCGCCGCCGAACTCGTCGTAGCGGGTGAGCGTGATGCCCTGGCCCTCCTGGAAGGCCTCGTCCGCCTTGAACGGGCCGTTGCCGATCGGCTGCTCGCCGAAGCCCTCGGGGTCCTCGAAGAACGCCTCCGGCATCGGGAAGAACGCGGTGTAGCCGACGGTGGTCGGCCACTGCGCGTAGGGCTCGCTGAGGGTGACCTCGAAGGTCTGCTCGTCGACGACGCGCAGGCCGGACATCTCGGTGGCGGTGGGGCTCGCGCCCTCCTCGCCCTGGAGGGCGTCGTAGCCCTCGACGTTGGAGAAGAAGTAGGAGTTGCCCTGCGCGTTCTCGCTGTTGGCCACGTAGTTCCACGAGTCCACGTAGCTCTGGGCGGTCACCGGGGACCCGTCGTGGAAGGTCCAGCCGTCCTTGAGGCTGACCGTCCACGTCGTCTGGTCCTCGGACTCGATCGACTCCGCGACGCCGGTGTAGACGGCCTCGTTGGACTCCCGGTCGTACTCGACCAGGCCGGTCCAGAGCGCGTCGACGACCTGGCCGCCCTCCGTCTCGCCGGTGTTGCCGGGCAGCAGCGGGTTCTCGGGCTCCCCGATGTACACGCTGAAGGTGCCGTCGCCGCCGCCCTCGGCGGCGGTGCCCCCGCCGTCTCCCCCGCCGCACGCGGTGAGCAGCAGGGCTCCGGAGAGCGCCACTGACGTGCCCGCGATCCGCTTCGTTCTCATCGTTTCCTCCATGGGTCGATACGGGCCCGCCAGGAGTGCTGGGTTCGCAGTCCGAGGGGGACGGGGCCACGCCGGGGCGAGCACGGGGCTCGCGTCGTGGAGCACGGGGCTCCGGGTCCGACGTGACGGAGATCACCGTCCGCCGCACCCAGAAGAAATCTATGTGGTCCGTTCGGGGGACGACAGCAGACACGCCAGGAGAAACAGGAACCGCCGGTATCAGTTACCCATTCGTAACAACAAGGCCGGGCTCCGAGCCCCCGCGGGGCGGAGGTCGGCTCAGCCGGCGACGGCCAGTCCCCCTGTCCCCGCCCCGAGAGCGGCGGAGCGCAGCACGGAGCGCACCTCGTCCAGCTCCGTCGCGGAGGCCTCGGCGAGGAGGCAGAGCGGGACGCCGTGCCGCGCCGCCCAGCGGATCTCGGCGCGCAGGGCGCCCACCGCCCGGTCCAGTGCCCAGCGCGCCGACTCGAGGGCGCCGTCGAGGGGGGCGACGTCGAGACCGATGCCCACCTCCTCGCCGGAGGCCACGGCGTCGAGGACGTGGTCGAGCGCCCACTCCGCGGCCTCCACCTCTCCCGCCGCGGTGAAGACCCGCTGGAGGAGCCCGGCGGGGTGCAGACCGAGGCCGTCGTCCTGGCGGTCGGGGGCAGCGTCGTCGGGGTGCTCCGGGAGCAGCGGGACGTGGACGGGGTCGACCGACCGGAACGCCGGCCGGGGGGACAGTGCACTGCTCATCATCGAACCTTCCTCAGGACCTGCGACCACGCCCTCCACCCGGCGCCCGGCGCGGGTCGGAGAGGCCTGCTCCCATGGAACCAGCGACCCCGGCGGACTTCCAGAGGGGCGTCGGTGAACACGTCACAAACACCTTGTGACCTGGGACAATGCAAACGCGCCAAGTGGACAGGAGAGGATCCGGCTCCTAGGGTCGGAGGCGGCCCGAGGGGGATTCGGGACCGCCGCCGCACCGGGCCCCCGCCCGGGCGCACCGACGTCCGCACCGGCCCCTCCCCCGGAGGCCGGCCGGACGTCCCACCGGCCGGCCGCCCGGATCCCCGCGAGCCGCCCCGTCCGCGCGCACCCCTGCGCACCCCCGCGCACGGGCCGCACCGGTCCCCGCCGGCAGCGGTCACGATCCCCTGCGCGCCCCCGCCCCCCGGAGATCCCATGAGCCGAACGTCCGAAGCCCCCACGACCGGCACCATCAGCACGACCGTTGCGGCCCCCGCCCGCAGACCCCGCCTCATCGCCGTGGACGCTGCCCGCGGCCTGGCGCTGATCGGCATGATCGCGGTCCACATCCTGCCCGCCCACGACCCCGACACCTTCGAGCCCACCCTCCAGTGGACCCTGTTCGGCGGGCGCGCCGCGGCGCTGTTCGCCCTGCTGGCCGGGCTGAGCCTGGCGTTCTCCTCGGGCGGGCGCGCCCCGCACCGGGGCCGCGCGCTGACGGCCACCCGCGCCGGCCTGGTGGTGCGGGCCCTGCTCATCGCCGCCGCCGGGCTGGCGATCAACCAGGTCATGCCGTCCCCGGCGCCCGCGCTGGGCATCCTCGTCTACTACGGCGCGTTCTTCCTGCTCGCCGTCCCGCTGCTGGGCCTGCGGCGCCGCACGCTGGCCGCCGTCGCGGCGCTCGCCGCAGTCCTGGGCCCCGTGCTCGTGCACGTCCTCGGCCCCGCCCTGCCCCAGGCCGGGGCCGTCAACCCCACCCTCGGCAGCGCGCTCGCGGACCCGGGCGCCACCCTGGCCCAGGTGCTGCTGACCGGGACCTACCCGGCCGTGCCCTACCTGACGTACCTCTGCGCCGGTCTGCTCCTCGGCCGGACCGACCTGCACGAGATCGTGGTGCGGGTCCGGATCGCCGTGGCCGGCGTGGTCCTGGCGCTCGGGGCCTGGTTCGTCTACTGGGTGCTGGTCCTGCAGGCCGGCGGCTACGACCAGCTGCTGCGGCACACCCCGTGGCTGAGCGAGGACCAGGTCGACGAGATCCTCGTCTGGGGCCCGAGCCCGGACCTGCCCACCTCCACGTGGTGGTGGCTGCTCACCCCCGGACCGCACAGCAACACCCCGGTGACGCTGCTCATGGACCTGGGCACCGGCCTGGCCGTGCTGGGGCTCTTCCTGCTCGTCGCGCGCCCGAACCGGCTGTGGACCACCCTGGGCGCCATGGGGGCCCGCACCCTGACCCTGTACTCGGCCCACCTGCTCGCCCTGGCCACGACGCTCCACTACGAGGACCGCGTGCTCTGGTTCGCCGTGCACGTGGCCGTGGCCGCCGGCTTCGCCGTGCTCTGGCAGGCGACGTTCGCTCAGGGACCGCTCGAGCGGGTGATCGCGGCCGCCGTCCGGGGCACCCGCCGCCTGGTCCTGGGCACCCCTTCCCGGACGGCGGAGTCCCCGCGGGCCTAGCGGAGTCCCCACGGGACCAGCGGGTTCCGCGCGCCGGCGGCGCCTGCGTCCGCGCCGCCCGCCGGTGTGGCTCCTGACACACCGGCGGGCTATGCTCCTGACATGTCACGATTCAGTCCCCTGGAGTGGCCGGTCCTCCGGCAGATCCGTTCGGGCGACCTGCTCGGTCGCGGACCGGCGGTGACCTCGGAGCGCACCCGGACGACGAGCCCGCGCACGACCACCGCGGACCGGGTCGTGCAGAGCGTCTGCCCGTACTGCGCGGTCGGCTGCGGCCAGCGGGTGTACGTCAAGGACGAGAAGGTCGTCCAGATCGAGGGCGACCCGGACTCGCCGATCTCCCGCGGACGCCTGTGCCCCAAGGGCGCGGCCAGCGAGCAGCTGGTCAACGCCCCCGGCCGGCAGACCGAGGTGCTCTACCGTGCGCCCCGGGCCACCGAGTGGCAGCGGCTGGACCTCGGCACCGCCCTCGAGATGGTGGCCGACCGCGTCCTCGAGGCCCGCCGCAACGGCTGGCAGGACGCCGACGAGCAGGGCCGTCCGCTGCGCCGCACGATGGGCTTCGCCGCCCTGGGCGGCGCCACGCTGGACAACGAGGAGAACTACCTCATCAAGAAGCTCTTCACCGCCGCGGGAGCGATCCAGATCGAGAACCAGGCCCGTATTTGACACTCCGCCACGGTTCCCGGTCTGGGAGCCTCGTTCGGACGTGGCGGTGCCACGCAGTCCCTGCAGGACATGGCCAACGCCGACTGCATCGTCATCCAGGGCTCCAACATGGCCGAGTGCCACCCCGTGGGCTACCAGTGGGTGACGGAGGCCAAGGCGCGCGGCGCCCGGGTCATCCACGTCGACCCGCGCTTCACCCGCACCTCGGCGGTCGCTGACAAGCACGTCCCGATCCGGGCCGGCTCGGACATCGTCCTGCTCGGCGCCCTGGTCAACCACGTGCTCACCCACGACCTGTGGTTCGAGGAGTACGTGCGCGCCTACACCAACGCCGCCACGCTGGTGAACGAGGACTACCGCGACGCCGAGGACCTCGACGGGCTGTTCTCCGGGTTCGACCCGGAGACCGGCCAGTACGACATGTCCACCTGGGCCTACGCCGAGAACGAGGGCGGCGCCGGGGACCACGACGGCCGGGTGGACGCACCCGCGGGCGACCCCGACCACGGCGCCGAGGAGGGGGCGGAGGCCGTGGACGAGGCCGCCGGCCAGCAGCTCGGCAGCGGCGGCGCCCCGATGGAGCACGCCCGCATGCAGCGCGACGAGACCCTGCAGGACCCCCGGACGGTGTTCCAGATCCTCAAGCGGCACTACGCGCGCTACACCCCCGAGATGGTGCAGGAGGTGTGCGGCGTCTCCCCCGAGGACTTCGCGTACCTGGCCCGCTCCATCACGGAGAACTCCGGGCGGGAGCGGACCACGTGCTTCGCCTACGCCGTGGGCTGGACCCAGCACAGCCTGGGCGCGCAGTACATCCGCACCGCGTCCATCCTGCAGCTGCTGCTGGGCAACATGGGCCGCCCCGGCGGCGGGATCATGGCCCTGCGCGGGCACGCCAGCATCCAGGGCTCGACCGACATCCCCACGCTGTTCAACCTGCTGCCCGGCTACCTGCCCATGCCGGTGGCCGGCACCCACGACACGTTCGACGACTACCTGGCCGCGATCGCGTCGAAGAAGCAGAAGGGCTACTGGGCCGAGGCCGACGCCTACACGACGAGCCTGCTCAAGGCCTGGTGGGGGGACGCCGCCACCGCGGACAACGACTGGGCCTACGACTACCTCCCGCGCCTCACCGGCGCGCACGGCACCTTCCAGACGCTGACGAAGATGCTCGACGACGAGGTGGAGGGCTACTTCCTGCTCGGCCAGAACCCCGCGGTGGGCTCCTCCAACGGCCGGATGCAGCGGATGGCCATGTCCCACCTCAAGTGGCTGGTGGTGCGGGACCTCAACCTCATCGAGTCGGCGACCTGGTGGAAGGACGGCCCGGAGATCGCCTCGGGCGAGCTCCGCACCGAGGACATCGAGACCGAGGTGTTCTTCCTGCCCGCGGCCACGCACGTGGAGAAGTCGGGCACCTTCACCCAGACCCAGCGGCTGCTGCAGTGGCGCCACCAGGCCGTGGCCCCGCCGGGCGAGTGCCAGAGCGAGCTGCAGTTCTTCTTCGAGCTGGGCCGGCGGATCCGGGAGCGGCTGGCCGGGTCCGGGGACGAGCGCGACCGCCCGCTGCTCGACCTCACCTGGGACTACCCCGTCGACGAGCACGGCGAGCCGGACCCCGAGGCGGTGCTCGCCGAGATCAACGGCCGGCACCTCACCGGCCCGGACGCCGGGAAGCCGCTGTCCTCGTACACCGAGATGCGGGCGGACGGCTCGACCTCCGGCGGCTGCTGGATCTACACCGGGGTCTACGCCGACGGCGTCAACCGTGCCGCCGCCCGCAGACCCGGCGGGGAACAGGGCCCCGCCGCGCTCGAGTGGGGCTGGGCGTGGCCGGCCAACCGTCGGCTGCTCTACAACCGCGCCTCGGCGGACCCGGAGGGCCGGCCCTGGAGCGAGCGCAAGAAGCTCGTGTGGTGGGACGAGGAGCAGGACCAGTGGGTCGGGGACGACGTGCCCGACTTCCCGCTCCACCTCGCCCCGGGCACCCGCCCCGACCCCGACTCCGGGGGCGCGGCCGCGCTCGCCGGCGACGACCCGTTCATCATGCAGGCCGACGGCAAGGGCTGGCTGTACGCGCCCAAGGGCGTGCTGGACGGGCCGCTGCCCACGCACTACGAGCCGCAGGAGTCGCCGGTCGCCAACGCCCTGTACACCCAGCAGCGCAACCCCTCCCGGGTGCTGTTCGCCCGCCAGGACAACCTCACCGCCCCGAGCGCCGGGGAGCCGGGGGCGGACGTGTACCCCTACGTGTTCACCACGTACCGGCTCACCGAGCACCACACCGCCGGCGGCATGAGCCGGTGGCTGCCGTACCTCTCGGAGCTGCAGCCGGAGATGTTCTGCGAGGTCTCCCCCGAGCTCGCCGCCGAGTGCGGGCTGGAGCCGTACGGCTGGGCCACGATCGTCTCGCCCCGGGCGGCGATCGAGGTGCGGGTGCTCGTCACCGAGCGGATGACCCCGCTCGTGGTGCGCGGGCACACCGTGCACCAGATCGGCCTCCCGTACCACTGGGGCGTGGGCGACGACGCCGTGGTCAGCGGCGACTCCGCCAACGACCTGCTGGGCCTGACCCTCGAGCCCAACGTGCAGATCCAGGACTCCAAGGTGGGCTCGTGCCACATCCGCCCGGGCCGCCGGCCGCGGGGTCCCGAGCTGCTCGACCTGGTCCTGGAGTACCAGCAGCGCGCGGGCGCCACCGTGGAGACCGGCAACACCCGGATCGACGTCCCCGGCACCGACCGGAGCACCGATCCGGGCACCGACCCGACCACCGACCCGATGAGGGAGCACTGATGGGCCAGCTGGCCGGACCGACCGATCCCACGGCCGACGCGCACTGGGAGCACGCCCACGCGCGGAAGGGCTTCTTCACGGACACCTCGATCTGCATCGGGTGCAAGGCCTGCGAGGTGGCCTGCAAGGAGTGGAACCAGAACCCCCAGGACGGGGACCTCGAGCTGCTCGAGTCCTCCTACGACAACACCGGCGCCCTGGGTGCCAGCACCTGGCGGCACGTGGCGTTCGTCGAGCAGGACAGCGAGCGGATCGAGGAGGCCCGCGAGTCCGGGCGCAAGCTCGTGAGCCTGGGCATGCCGCGCGTCGGCCCGCCCGAGGCCCGCCCGCAGCCGGCCGCCGGGGACACCACCCCGCCGAACACCGAGGAGTTCCGCTGGCTGATGTCCTCGGACGTCTGCAAGCACTGCACGCACGCCGGGTGCCTCGACGTGTGCCCCACCGGGGCGCTGTTCCGCACCGAGCACGGCACCGTGGTGGTCCAGGACGACGTGTGCAACGGGTGCGGCACCTGCGTGGCCGGCTGCCCGTTCGGCGTGATCGAGCGGCGCACCGACGGCACGGCCGCCCCGCGCACGGAGCGGGACGGGCAGCCGGGCAAGCCGGACAAGCCTGCGGTGAAGAACGTGGGCGTCGCCCAGAAGTGCACCCTGTGCTACGACCGCATGGTGGACGACCAGACGCCCGCGTGCGCGCAGACGTGCCCCACCACGTCCATCAAGTACGGCGAGCACGACGACATGGTCGAGACGGCCCGGCACCGGGTCGCCGAGCTGCACGCCCAGGGGCGCACCGAGGCGCGGCTCTACGGCGCGAACGAGCTGGACGGCGTGGGCGGCACCGGCTCGGTGTTCCTGCTGCTCGACGAGCCGGAGGTCTACGGGCTCCCGCCCGACCCGCGGGTGCCGACCGCGGACCTGCCCCGGATGTACCAGCGGGCCGGACTGGCCGCGGCGGGCATGCTCGCCGCCGCCGCCCTGGCCTTCGCGGGGGGCCGCTCGTGAGCCTGTCCGAGTTCGACGGCTACCGTCCGCCCGAGCCGCCGCGCCGCCGGCGGCGGGACGGCCCGCGCCGCCGGGGCGCCGGGCAGGGCGGCGGCGACGGCTCCCGGGAGATGCCGATGGTCCCGGAGCCGGAGTTCGGCTCCTACTACGGCCGCCCGGTGGTCAAGCCGGCGCCCTGGGGCCACGAGGTCGCCGCGTACCTGTTCCTCGGCGGCGTGGCCGGCGGCTCCGCGCTGCTGGCGCTCGGCGGTCAGCTCACGGGCCGGGCCGAGCTGCGCCGCAACGCCCGGCTGGGCTCGGTGACCGCGCTCGGTCTCGGCGGCGCGGCGCTGGTCGCGGACCTCGGCCGCCCGGAGCGCTTCCTGCACATGCTGCGCACGTTCAAGCCGACCTCGCCGATGAGCATGGGCACGTGGATCCTCAGCGCGTTCGGGGCCGGCATGGGGACCGCGGTCGCGTCCGAGGTGGACCGGATGACCGGCTCCCGCCTTCCGCTGGGCCCGCTGCGCCCGGTGCTGCGCGCCGTGGAGGGCCCGGCCGGCGTCGAGGCCGCGGTCTTCGCGGGCCCGCTCGCCGCGTACACCGCGGCGCTGCTCTCCGACACGGCGACGCCCACCTGGAACGCCGCCCGCGAGGACCTGGCGTTCGTCTTCGTGAGCTCGGCGAGCCTCGCCTCGGGCGGCCTGGCCATGGTCACGACCTCGGTCGGCGAGGCCGGCCCCGCCAGGCGGCTGGCCCTGCTGGGCGTGGCCGGTGAGCTGATCGCCACGAAGCTGATGGAGCGCCGGATGGACCCGGTGGCGGCCGAGCCGCTGCACCACGGCCAGGCCGGGACCATGCTGGCGTGGAGCGAGCGGCTGGCGGTCGCCGGCGGTCTCGGCACGCTGCTGGGCGGGCGGCACCGGGCCGTCGCCGCGGTCTCGGGGCTGGCGCTGCTGGCGTCCTCGGCGCTCACCCGGTTCGGCGTGATGGAGGCCGGTCTGCACTCGGCCGTGGACCCCCGCTACACGATCGAGCCGCAGAAGGCCCGGCTGGCCGCCCGGCGCGCCGCAGGGATCACCGACGACTCGATCACGACCGTCGGCTGAGCGCCCGGCGCCGTGCCCCGGCGGGGCTCAGCGCACGTGGAGTCCGGACCCGGCCACGGTGTGGCCCACCACGGGGTAGCCCGGCACCTCGCCGACCACGAGCAGGCCGCCCGAGGTCTGCGCGTCGGCCAGCAGGAGCAGGTCGTCCTCGGTGACACCGGTCCCCGCCCGCAGGTGCGGGCGCACCCAGTCCAGGTTGCGGCGGGTCCCGCCGGAGACGTAGCCGTCCCGCAGCGCCTCGGCCGCGCCCTCCACGAGGGGCACGGCGCTCCGGTCGAGCACCGCGCCCACCCCGGAGGCACGGCACATCTTGTGCAGGTGCCCGAGCAGGCCGAAGCCGGTGACGTCCGTGGCCGCCCGGGCCCCGGCCGCCAGCGCCGCGTCGGCCGCGTCCCGGTTGAGCCGGGTCATCGTGGCGAGCGCCTCGGCGAAGACCTCGCCGGTCGCCTTGTGCCGGTTGTTGAGCAGTCCCACGCCGATGGGCTTGGTGAGGGTCAGGGGCAGCCCCGGTGCGGCGGCGTCGTTGCGCAGCAGCCGGTCCGGGTGGGCCACACCGGTCACGGCCATGCCGTACTTCGGCTCCGGGTCGTCGATGGAGTGCCCCCCGATCACCGGGCACCCCGCCTCGGAGGCGACCGCCAGGCCGCCGCGGAGCACCTCGGTCATCAGCTCCATGGGCAGCACGTCGCGGGGCCAGCCCACGAGGTTGATGGCCATGACCGGGCGCCCGCCCATGGCGTAGACGTCCGAGAGCGCGTTCGCGGCGGCGATCCGGCCCCAGTCGTAGGCGTCGTCGACCACCGGGGTGAAGAAGTCGGCGGTGGACAGCACCGCGAGGTCCTCGCGCACCAGGACGGCCGCGGCGTCGTCGCCGTCGTCGAGACCGACCAGCACGCCGTCCCCCGCCTGGCCGGTGAGGCCCCGGACCGCGTCCTCGAGCTCGCCGGGCGGGATCTTGCACGCGCATCCGCCGCCGTGGGCGAAGCCGGTCAGGCGGACCGTCCCGGGCGCTGGCAGGGGCGGGGTCGGCGTCCGGGTCTGTTCCATGTCGTCAGCCTACTGGTGACGGCGGTGCTAGGTTGGGTGACGGAGGCGTCCGGGTCCTGGTGGGCCCCCCGGTCTTCAAAACCGGTGAGGCCGAGCACCTCGGCCTGGCGGGTTCGATTCCCGTCCGCCTCCGCCAACCCCCTGCGCCGCCCACCCGCGCACCGACCACCCGCACCGCGTGCCGCCCGACGAGGAGGGACTGTGGCCCTGGACGACCCGCGCCGCCTGATCCCGCGCACCGACCAGCTCCTGGCCCTGCCGCCCGTCCGCCGGGCGCTCGAGCGGCTGAGCGAGGACGTCGTCCGCGCGCTGGTGCGAGAGACCCAGGACCGGGCGCGGCGCGGCGAGATCGCCCCCGGCGAGGTCGAGCCGGCGGTCCTCGCCGCGCTCGGGGCCCGCTCCGCCTCGAGCCTGACGCCGGTGCTCAACGCCACCGGCGTGGTGGTGCACACCAACCTCGGCCGCGCCCCGCTGTCCGCGGCGGCGCTCGACGCGCTGGTGACGGCCGGCGGGTACGTCGACGTGGAGCTCGACCTGGTGAGCGGCACCCGCTCCCGCCGCGGCGCCGCCGCCCGGGCGGCCCTGCTCGCCGCCTGCCCACCCGCCGAGGACGCCCTGGTCGTCAACAACGGCGCGGCCGCCCTCGTGCTGGCCACCACGGCCCTGGCCGCCGGCCGCGAGGTGGTGATCAGCCGCGGCGAGCTCGTCGAGATCGGGGCCGGCTTCCGGCTGCCGGAGCTGATCGAGTCGACCGGCGCCCGGCTGCGCGAGGTGGGCACGACCAACCGGACCCACCTGCGCGACTACGCCGAGGCGATCGGCCCGGAGACCGGCTGCCTGCTCAAGGTGCACCCGAGCAACTTCCGGCTGGAGGGGTTCACCTCGGCCGTCGAGGTCGACGAGCTGCGGCCGCTGGCCCGGGCCCACGGCCTGCCCCTCGTGGCGGACCTCGGCAGCGGGCTCCTCGTCCCGGACCCGCAGCTGCCGTCCGAGCCCGACGCCGCCTCGGCCCTCGAGGGCGGTGCCGACCTCGTCATCGCGAGCGGCGACAAGCTGCTCGGCGGCCCGCAGGCCGGGCTGCTGCTCGGCGGCTCGGAAGCCGTCGCCCGGCTGGCCGCCCACCCCCTCGCCCGGGCGGTCCGCGCCGACAAGCTCGCGCTCGCGGCCCTGGAGGCCACGCTCACCGGGGGGCCCGCCCCGGTCACGACCGCGCTGCACGCGGACCCGGACCGGCTCCGCGACCGGGCCGAACGGCTCGGCGCGGCCGTCGGCGCACCCGTGGTCGCCCACGACGGCCGTGTCGGCGGCGGCGGCGCGCCCGGCGTTCCGCTGCCGGGGTGGGCGGTGCGGCTGCCCGAGGCGGCGGCCCCGCTGCTGCGCACCGGCCGCCCGGCCGTGCTCCCCCGGGTCCACGACCGGGCGTGCCTGGTCGATCTGCGCTGCGTGCCCGAGTCCGAGGACGAGCGCCTGCGCGCGGCGGTGCAGGCGGCCCTGACCGCCCTGGCCGGGGCGGACGGCGGCCCGGGAGGGGCTCGGTGAGCGTGCACGTCGTCGCCACGGCCGGGCACGTCGACCACGGCAAGAGCACCCTGGTGCGGGCCCTCACCGGGATGGAGCCCGACCGGTGGGAGGAGGAGCGCCGCCGCGGGCTGACCATCGACCTGGGCTACGCCTGGACCGCGCTGCCGTCCGGGCGCGACGTGGCCTTCGTGGACGTCCCGGGCCACGAGCGCTTCCTCGGCAACATGCTCGCCGGTCTCGGCCCGGCTCCCGTGGTCTGCTTCGTGGTCGCCGTCGACGAGGGCTGGCAGGCCCAGTCCGGCGACCACCGCGACGCCGTCGCGGCCCTCGGCATCGAGCACGGCGTGGTGGTGCTCACCCGCGCCGACCGGGCCCCCGGGCGCACCGGCGAGGTCCTCGCCCAGGTCCGCGCGGAGCTGGCCGGGACCGGTCTGCACGACGCGCCCGCGGTCACCGTCTCGGCCCTCGAGGGCACGGGCCTCGACGAGCTGCGCGCCGTCCTCGACGACGTCCTGGCGCGGGCGCCCGCCCCCGCCCAGGGGCGGCTGCGGCTGTGGGTGGACCGGTCCTTCACGATCACCGGCTCCGGGACGGTGGTGACCGGCACGCTGGCCGCGGGATCGCTCCGGCAGGGCGACCGGCTGCACCTGCTCGGCCACGGCGGGGCCGTGCCGGTCGTGGTCCGGGGCATGCACAGCCGGAACGAGCCGCACACCGCGCTGGAGCCGTGCACCCGCGTGGCGCTCAACCTGCGGGGGGTCTCCGCCTCCGACGTGCGCCGCGGCGACGCCCTGGTCACCCCCGGCACGTGGCCGCTCACCGACGTCCTCGACGTCCGCCGGGCCACCGGCCCCGCCCTCACGGACACGGCCGAGCACCTCGTGGTCCACGCCGGCACCGCGGCGGTGCCCGCCCGGCTGAGCCCGTTCGACGACGACCACGCCCGGCTGGTCCTGGACCGGCCCCTGCCCCTGGTCCTCGGGGACCGCCTGGTGCTCCGCGACCCCGGCAGCCGCTCGGTGCTCGGCGGCGCCCAGGTCCTCGACGCCGACCCGCCCGCGCTGCGGCGGCGCGGCGACCGGGCGCGCCGGGCCGTCCGGCTCGCCGGCACGGACCTGCGCGGGGACGTCGGCGCGGAGGTGGCCCGCCGCGGCGCGGTCCAGGCGCAGCACCTGCACCGCCTCGGGCTGGTGACCACCGCGGACGCCGCCCCGCCCGGCGACGTGCGCGCACTCGGCGGCTGGTGGGTGCACGCCCCCGTGCTCGAGTCCTGGACGCAGCGGCTGCGCACCGCCGTGGAGGAGCTGCACGCCCGGGATCCCCTGGCCGCGGGTCTCTCGCGGGGCGCCGCCCGCGACCTGCTCGCGCTGCCCGACGCCGCGCTGGTCGACCCCGTGGTCCGCGGCGCCGGCCTGGAGCAGGACGGCGGGCACATCCGGTCCCCGCACCACCGCGGCGGCCTCGGCGCCCACGAGACCGCGGTGCTCGAGCTGGAGCGGCGGCTCGGGGCCGAGCCCTTCCGGAGCCCGGAGGCCGACGAGCTGACGGCGCTGCGGCTCGGCGCCCGCGAGCTCGCCGCGGCCGAGCGCACCGGCCGGCTGCTCCGGCTGGGGGACGGCGTCGTGCTGCTCCCCACCGCCCCCGCCCTGGCGATGCGCGAGCTCGCCCGGCTGCCGCAGCCCTTCACCACGAGCCAGGCCCGCCAGGCGCTCGGCACCTCCCGGCGCGTCGCGATCCCGCTGCTCGAGCACCTCGACGCCCGCGGCTGGACCCGGCGGCTGGACGCCGGCCACCGGACCGTGGTGCGCTGAGCTCGCGGCCCGGGACGGGGCTCCGCCGGCCGGTTCCTATCCGCGCAGCGCCCTGAGGTGCTCGACCGCCTGGGGCAGCACCTTCTGCAGGTCGCCCACGATGCCGAGGTCGGCGATCTCGAAGACCGGCGCCTGCTCGTCCTTGTTCACGGCCACGATCGTGCCCGCCGTCTGCATCCCGGCGCGCTGCTGGACGGCCCCGGAGATTCCGCACGAGACGTAGAGCTGCGGGGAGACGGTGCGCCCGGTCTGGCCCACCTGCGCCTCGGGGCCGATCCACCCGGCGTCCACCGCCGCGCGGGAGGCCCCGATCGCGCCGCCGAGGACATCGGCGAGCGCCTCGAGCGGCCCGAAGTCCCCGCCCGTGCCGCGGCCGCCGGCCACGACCACGCGCGCCTCGCCCAGCGCCGGGCGCCCGGAGGCCGGCAGCGCGGACCGGCCCACCACCCGGGCCGCGGGCACGGCGTCCTCGAGCGCGTGCGTGCGCACCCGCGGGCGCTGCACCCCGGCAGACCCCGCGCCGGGGGCGCCCGCGGCGGCGCCGGCCGCGAGGTCGGCGGGGATCTCGACCGAGTTGGGGCGGACGGTCGCGATCAGCACCGGGCTCGTGGCCCGGCACCGGGTGGTCCATCCCCCGGCGAGGACGGACTTGGTGGCGACGAGGTCGGCGTCGAGGGCGACCACGTCGGTGACCACCCCGGCCCCGAGCCGCACGCCCAGGCGCGCGGCGACGTCCTTGGCCTCGGGGGTGGCGGCGAGCAGCAGCACCCCGGCGCCGGTCTCCCGGGCGGCGGCCTCCGCCAGCGCGACCGCCGGCGTGGTGAGCCGGTCGCCGGGCCCGCCCTCCGGGGCGTGCACGGTGCCCACCGCGTGGGCGACGAGCTCGCCGAGCAGGGCGTCGCCGGGCGCGTCCGGCACGACGACGTGGGTCTCGCCCAGCGTGCCGGCGAGCACGAGCAGCTCCCGGTCGGCGCGGCGCAGCCGGTCCGTGGTGCCCAGCACCACCAGTGCGACGGTCGTGGTCGTGGTCATGGTCGTCCTCCTCCTGCCCGGCGGGCGGGCGTCTGCGATGGGGGTCCGGCGGGGTGCGGCCGGGTGCTCAGACGAGCCTCCGGGCCACGAGGAACTCGGCGAGGCGGATGCCGCCCTCGCCGTCGTCGACCACGACCTCCCCCGCGGTCCGGGGCGGGCGCGGCACGGCGTCGAGCACCTCGGTGAGCGAGCCGGCGAGGCCCACGTCCCCGGTGTCCAGGCCGAGGTCGGCGACGGACCACGTCTGCACGGGCTTCTTCTTGGCCGCCATGATCGCCTTGAAGGTGGGGTAGCGCGGGGTGTTGACCTGGTCCGTCACGGCCACGAGCGCCGGCAGGTCCGCGGCGACCCGGAGGGCCTCGGTCTCGGTGTGCCGGACGGCCGTGAGCGAGGCGCCGTCCTCGGCCAGCGCCAGGGAGCTCGCGAAGCCGACGTGGGCGAGGCCGAGCCGCTCGGCGAGCTGACCGGGGACCAGGGACGTCTCGCCGTCGGTGGAGGCCATGCCGGTGAGCACGAGGTCCACGGCCCGGTCCTCCGCCGCGGCGATCCGCTGCACCGCCGCGGCGAGCACCCGGGCGGTGACCCAGGCGTCGGAGCCGGCGAGGGCGTCGTCGAGCACGTGGAACCCGGCGTCGGCGCCCAGCTGGAGGGCGCGCTTGAGCGCGCCCGTCGCACCCGCGGGTCCCAGGGTGAGGGCGAGCACGCGGTGCCCGGCCGCCGCGCCCCCGTGCGTCTCCACGATCTGCACGGCGGCCTCGAGGGCGTACTCGTCGAGCTCGGAGAGGATCCCGGACGCGCGCTCGAGCAGGGGCGGGCTCCCGGCGAGGACGCGGTCCCCCGCGGCGTCGGGGACGTGCTTGACGGGGACGACGATCGTCAGGGGCAGGCTCATGGTCTCCTCCGGGCGGGACGGGGATGGACGGGACGGGGCGGTGACGGGGTGGTGACGGGCGGTCCGCGCGGACGGACGGGGTCTCAGGCGTCCGCGCGGCGCACGAGGCGCTCGGCGTGGCGGATCAGGGGTGCGTCGACCATCCGCCCGCGGAACGCGAAGACGCCGGGGGTGCGGCGGGCGGCGGCGAGCAGCTCCCGGGCGGCAGCGACCTCCTCGGCACCGGGCCGGTAGGCGGCGCGGACGGTCCCGACCTGCCCGGGGTGGAGGCAGGCGGTGGCCGCGAAGCCGGAGGCCGCCGCGTCGAGGGCCTCCTCGCGCAGCCCGTCGTGGTCGGCGAGGTCGACGTGCACCGCGTCGATCGCGGGCCGGCCGGCGGCGCCGGCCGCGAGCAGGACGGCGGAGCGGGCGTGGCGGGCCACGTCCCGGTAGGCGCCGTCCCGGCGCCGGGACGAGCTGCCGCCGAGCGAGGCCACGAGGTCCTCGGCGCCCCACATCAGCGCGACCACGTTGGGGGACCGGGCGATCTCGGCCGCGTTGACCACGCCCTCCGCGGTCTCGCACAGCGCGACGACGCGGTGCAGGCCCAGCTCGGCGGCGACGGCGAGCCGTTCCGCGGAGGCGGTCTTGGGCAGCATCACGGTGGTGTACCCGGTGTGCCGCAGGGCGACGAGGTCGTGGGCGAAGTCCTCGGTGTCCTCGGCGTTGATCCGCACGACCGTGCGGGCGGGGTCCAGGGGCGTGGCCACGAGGGCGTCCCGGGCGGCGGGCTTGGCGGAGGGCGCCACGGCGTCCTCGAGGTCCAGGATCACGGCGTCGGCGCGCTCGGCCGCCTTGGCGTAGCGCTCGGGGCGGTCGGCCGGGCAGAACAGCAGGGCGGGTCCGAGGGTGAACGGGTCGGTCATCGGGGCTCCTTGGCCGGGGGTCGCGGCGGGGTGTCGCGGTGGGGCTTCACGGTGCGCTGTCACTGCGGGGCGGCATCGCGGGACCACACGAGCACCGAGCGGGTGCACTCGGCCACCACGACGCCCTCCTGGTTGCGGCCCACGTGCTTCACGCGGACGATGCCCTGCCCGGGCCGGGAGGCCGAGGGGCGGGCGCCGAGGACCTCGGAGGACGAGTACAGGGTGTCCCCGTGGAAGAGCGGGTGCGGGAAGGCGACCTCCTCGAAGCCCAGGTTCGCCACGATGGTGCCCTGGGTCAGCTGGGCCACGGACGCCCCCACGATGGTCGAGAGGGTGAACATGGAGTTCACGAGCCGCCGGCCGAAGGGCTGGCGCCCGGACCACGCGGCGTCCAGGTGCAGGGACTGGGTGTTCATGGTGAGGGTCGTGAACAGCACGTTGTCCGCCTCGGTCACGGTCCGGCCCGGGGCGTGCTCGTAGACGGTGCCGACCTCGAACTCCTCGAACCACAGCCCGCGCTGGCGGACCACCCGGCGCTCCTCGGTCACGGCGGCCCCCTCAGAGTCCGAGCTCGCGGGCGATGAGCATGAGCTGCACCTCGGTGGTGCCCTCGCCGACCTCGAGGATCTTGGCGTCCCGGTAGTGGCGGGCCACCCGGAACTCGTTGATGAACCCGTAGCCGCCGAAGACCTGGGTGGCGTCCCGGGCGTTGTCCATCGCGGCCTCCCCGGCCACGAGCTTGGCGATCGCGGCCTGCGTCTTGAACGGCCGCCCGGCGAGCATCCGGGACGCGGCGTCGTAGTAGGCCAGCCGGGCGGTGTGGGCGCGGGCCTGCATCCGGGCGATCTTGAAGGAGACGGCCTGGTTGTCCCCGATGGGGCGGCCGAAGGACTGCCGCTCGCGCGCGTAGCGCACGGACTCCTCGACGCAGCCCTGGGCCGCGCCCGTGGCCAGGGCCGCGATGGCGATGCGGCCCTCGTCGAGGATGGACAGGAAGTTGGCGTAGCCGCGGCCCTCCTCCCCCAGCAGGTTCTCCTCGGGGACGCGGACGTCCTGGAGGGACAGCGGGTGGGTGTCCGAGGCGTTCCAGCCGACCTTGTCGTAGGCCTGCTCGGCGCGGAAGCCGGGGGTGTCCGTGGGGACGATGATCGTGGAGATCTCCTTGCGCACCCGCCCGTCCGGCAGCTCCGTGGTGCCGGTGACCGCGGTGACGTTCACCAGGCGGGTGATCGCCGTGCCGGAGTTGGTGATGAACTCCTTGGCGCCGTCGATCACCCACTGCCCGTCCTCCCGCTTCGCAGTGGTGCGGGTCCCGCCGGCGTCCGAGCCGGCCTCCGGCTCGGTGAGCCCGAACCCGGCGAGCGCCCGGCCCGCGGCGAGGTCGGGGAGCCACCGCTGCTTCTGCTCCTCGGTGCCGAAGCGGTGGATGGGCATGGCGCCCAGCGACACCCCGGCCTCGAGGGTGATGGCCACGGACTGGTCGACGCGGGCGATCTGCTCCAGCGCCAGGCACAGGGCGAAGTAGTCCCCGCCCATCCCCCCGTACTCCTCGGGGAAGGGCAGGCCGAACAGGCCCATCTCCCCCATCTGCGCCACGATGTCGTAGGGGAACTCGTGCGCGGCGTCGTACCGCGCGGAGACCGGGGCGATCACCTCGTCGGCGAAGTCGCGGACGGTGTCGGAGAGGTCCTGGTACTCCTCGTCGAGCTCGAAGTTCATGGGGTGCGCTCCTGGTCGGTCGGACGGGGGTCGGTCTGCGGGCGGGTGCCGGGGTCCTCCGGGGCGCCGCCGGGCGTCCCGGCGGGAGCGCCGTCCGGCACGTCGTCGCGGGCGTCCCCGGGGACCGGTGCGGGCACGCCCTCGGGGACGACGTCGGGGACCACGCGGGCGAGCAGCTGGTGCAGTACCACGCGGTCACCGGCCCGCACGGAGAGCTCGGCGGTGCCGGCGGTGGGGGCGGTCAGGCGGTGCTCCATCTTCATGGCCTCGACCACCACCACGGTCTGCCCCTCGGCGACCCGGTCCCCGGTGGCGGCCGGGACGGCGACCACGGTGCCGGGCATGGGCGAGTGCAGCTCCGGGGCGGCGGGCCCGGCCGTGCGCTCGAGGGCGGCCAGCGACCGCTCGAGCCGGGCCTCGCGGGTCAGCACCCGGAGCTCGTAGGCGCAGCCGCCCTCGCCCACCCAGACGCTGTCCGCGCCCGCGGCCACGTGGACCACCCGGGCCGTCCCGCCGCTCTCGAGCAGGTGCGCGGCCGGGCGGCCCGGCAGCGGGGTCAGGCGCACGGCGGGGTCCACGGCGGTCCGCCGGGGCTCCTCGAGCCCGTGGGCCAGCACCACCGCGGGCCGGGCGCGGCCGGCGGCCCGCCAGCCGTCCGGGCGGGACCAGGGGCCCGTGTCCCCGGCGGGGCGCGGGTCGGCGGGCCGGTGCCGGGCGAGGTGGGCGGCCGCGGCGGCGAAGTGGCTCTCGTCGGGTGCCGTGAACTCCAGCTCCGGCAGGCACCGCTCGATGAGGGTCGTGTCCATGACCCCGGCGCGCACCCCGGGATCGGCCAGCAGGGCGCGCAGGTACTCGGTGTTGGTGCCCACCCCGAGCACCACGGTGTCCGCCAGGGCCAGGTCGAGCCGGTCGAGGGCCTGGGCCCGGTCGGCGCCCCAGGCGACGACCTTGGCGAGCAGCGGGTCGTAGTCCGAGACCACGGTCAGCCCCGGTGCCAGCGCGGAGTCCACGCGGATCCCCGGGCCGGAGGCCTCCTCCAGGGCCAGCACGGTGCCGGCGGTGGGCAGGAAGCCGCGGGCGGGGTCCTCGGCGTAGAGCCGGGCCTCGACCGCGTGGCCGGTGAGCACCACGTCCTCCTGCACCAGGTCCAGCGGCTCCCCCGCGGCGACGCGGATCTGCTGCGCCACGAGGTCCGTGCCGGTGACCAGCTCGGTGACGGGGTGCTCCACCTGCAGGCGGGTGTTCATCTCCATGAAGTAGAAGGTGCCGGGCTGCGCGGCGGGCACCAGGAACTCCACGGTGCCCGCACCGGTGTAGCCCACGGAGCGGGCCACCCGGCAGGCGGCCTGCCCGATCCGCTCCCGGGTGGCGGGGTCCAGCAGCGGCGAGGGCGCCTCCTCGATGACCTTCTGGTGCCGCCGCTGCAGGGAGCACTCCCGCTCCCCGAGGTGGACCACGGCCCCGTGGGCGTCGGCGAGGACCTGCACCTCGATGTGCCGGGGGGACTCGACGAGCTGCTCGAGGAGCAGGGTGTCGTCGCCGAAGGCCGCCGCGGCCACCCGGCGGGCCGTGGCCAGGGCCTCCGGCAGCTCGCCCGGGGCCGCCACCACGTGCATGCCCTTGCCGCCGCCCCCGGCAGAGGGCTTGATCAGGATCGGGTACGTCATCCCGGCGGCCGCGGCCGCCAGGGCGTCGTCGTCGAGACCGGGCTCGGAGACCCCGGGGACCGTGGGCACCCCGGCGGCGGACACGTGCCGCTTGGCGCGGATCTTGTCGCCCATCGTCTCGAGGGCCTCCACGCCGGGGCCGATGAACACGATCCCCGCGTCCGCGCACGCCCGGGCGAAGGCGGCGTTCTCGGACAGGAACCCGTAGCCGGGGTGGATCGCCTGCGCGCCGGTGGCCCGCGCCGCCCCGATCACGGCGTCGATGCGCAGATAGCTCTCGGCCGGGGCCGCCGGGCCCACGCACACGGCTGTGTCGGCCTCCCGCACGTGCACCGCGTCCCGGTCGGCCTCGCTGTAGACCGCGACCGAGCGGATCCCCAGCGCCCGGAGCGTGCGCAGGACCCGGCGGGCGATCTCCCCGCGGTTGGCCACGAGGACGACGTCGAAGCGGCGCGGCGGCGTGCCGGCGGTCACGGGGATCACATCCTGAAGAGGCCGAAGGCCGGCTCGGGCAGCGGGGTCCGGGAGCAGACCTCGAGGGCCAGCCCGAGCACCTCCCGGGTGTCGGTGGGGGCGATCACGCCGTCGTCCCAGAGCCGGGCGGTGGAGTACCAGGGGCTGCCCTGGGCCTCGTACCGGGCCCGGACGGGCGCCATGAACGCCTCGCGCTCGGCCGGGTCCCACTCCTGCCCGCGGGCGGCCAGCTGGTCGGCCTTCACGGTGGCCAGCACCGAGGCGGCCTGGGCCCCGCCCATCACCGAGATCCGCGCCTGGGGCCAGAGGAACAGGAAGCGCGGGGAGTAGGCCCGCCCGCACATGGAGTAGTTGCCGGCCCCGAAGGAGCCGCCGATCACCACGGTGAGCTTGGGCACCCGGGTGGTGGCCACGGCCGTGACCATCTTGGCGCCGTGCTTGGCGATGCCGCCGGCCTCGTAGTCGCGGCCCACCATGAAGCCGGTGATGTTCTGCAGGAACAGCAGGGGGATCCCGCGCTGGTCGCACAGCTCGACGAAGTGGGCGCCCTTCAGCGCCGACTCCGCGAAGAGCACCCCGTTGTTGGCCACGATGCCCACCGGGTGGCCGTGGACGTGGGCGAAGCCGGTGACCAGCGTGGTGCCGTACTCGGCCTTGAACTCGGCGAAGCGGCTGCCGTCCACGAGCCGGGCGATGACCTCGTGCACGTCGTAGCCGGAGTTGGGGTCGACCGGCACCGCCCCGGGGAGCTCGTCCTCGGCCACGGCCGGGGGCGCGGGCTCCCTCACCGGCCAGGCCCGCGGGCCCGGCGGCGGCAGGGTCGCCACGATGTCCCGGACGATCTGCAGGGCGTGGGCGTCGTTCTCGGCGAGGTGGTCGACCACCCCGGACGTCCGGGCGTGCAGCTCTCCGCCGCCGAGCTCCTCGGCGGTGACCTCCTCGCCGGTCGCGGCCTTCACCAGCGGCGGGCCGCCCAGGAAGATGGTGCCCTGCTCGCGCACGATCACGGTCTCGTCGCTCATCGCCGGGACGTAGGCCCCGCCCGCGGTGCAGGAGCCGAGCACGGCCGCGATCTGCGCGACGCCGGCCGCCGAGAGGTGGGCCTGGTTGAAGAAGATCCGCCCGAAGTGCTCCCGGTCCGGGAAGACCTCGTCCTGCAGCGGCAGGTACGCCCCGCCCGAGTCGACGAGGTAGACGCAGGGCAGCCGGTTCTCCAGGGCGATCTCCTGGGCGCGCAGGTGCTTCTTGACCGTCACGGGGTAGTAGGTGCCGCCCTTGACCGTGGCGTCGTTGCACACGACCATCACCTGCCGGCCGTGGACCAGGCCGATCCCGGCGATCAGACCGGCCCCCGGGCACTCGTCGTCGTACATGCCCTCCGCGGCCAGGGCGCCGAGCTCCAGGAACGGGCTGCCCTCGTCCAGCAGGTGCTCCACCCGCTCGCGCGGCAGCAGCTTGCCGCGCGCCACGTGCCGCTGCCGGGAGGCCTCCGGCCCGCCCTGCGCCGCCCGCTCCAGGCGCCGGGCCAGCTCCTCGGCGAGCCCCTGCTGGGCGGTCGCGTTGGCGGCGAACTCCGCGCCGCCCGGATCGACCTGGGTGCTGAGCACGCGCATGGGTTCCCTCCGCTCCGGGCCGGCCGTCCGGGGATGCCATTTCGGTTAATCCCGACTAACTTGGGGTTCAGGTTAGTGGTGGCTCACTAGAATGTCCAGGAATCCGACCCCGAGAGCAGGACCCGTGACCCAGACCCAGGACAGCCCGGGCCCGCCCACCACCGTGCGCGGGCAGGCCAAGGCCCAGCGGCGCCAGGACCTCCTGGCCGCCTCCGCGACGCTCTTCGCCGAGCGCGGCTTCGCCGGCGTCTCGATCGACGACATCGGCGCCGCCGCCGGGGTCAGCGGGCCCGCGGTCTACCGGCACTTCCCGAGCAAGCAGGCGGTCCTGGGCGCGATCCTGCTCGAGGTCAGCCACGACCTGCTCGACCGGGGCCGCGAGGCGGTGGCCCGCTCCCCCGATCCGGCCCGGCGGCTGCGGGCGCTGATCTCCTTCCAGGTGGAGTTCGCGCTGCACCGTCCCGCCGTGATCGTGGTGCAGGACCGGGAGCTGCCGAACCTGACCGAGGAGGACCGCCGCGCGGTCCGCGTCCTGCAGCGCGGCTACGTGACGCTGTGGGTGGACGCCCTGCAGGAGCTGGCCCCGGCGCGCGACGTCGCGGAGCTCACCCTGCGCGCCCAGGCCGCCTTCGGGCTCATCAACTCGACCCCCCACTCCCTGCGGAGGGCCCACCGGCTGCGCGCCCCGCAGGACGCGGAGCGGCTCGACGCGGCCCGGGCCGCCCTCGAGGAGATGACCTGGGCCGCTCTGCGCACCGCGTTCGACCCGACCCCCGCCAGCACAGGAGGCACCCCGTGAACGAGACCCCGGCCGGCCGGCCCTTCCCCCCGGCGTTCTACGAGGAGGAGCACGAGGAGTTCCGCGAGGTGGCCCGGGAGTTCACGACCCGCGAGGTGGCCCCGCACTACGCCGCGTGGGACGCCCAGCACCTGATGCCCCGCCGCCTGTGGACGGCCGCCGGGGAGGCGGGCCTGCTCGGCCTCGCCGTGCCGGAGGAGTTCGGCGGCATGGGCCTGACGGACTACCGGTTCCGCGCCGTGCTCGACGAGGAGCTGGTCCGGCAGGGCGCCCTCGGCGTGGCCCTGGCCCTGCACCTGCACGACGACTGGGTGCTGCCCCACCTGCTCGCCCACGGCACCGACGAGCAGAAGCGGCGGTGGCTGCCGCGCATGCTCACGGGGGAGCTCGTCACGTCCGCGGCCTGGACCGAGCCGGGCGCGGGCTCCGACCTGCGCGGGGTGCGCACCCGGGCCGTGCGCGACGGCGAGGAGTGGGTGCTCACCGGTCAGAAGACGTTCATCGGCAACGGGATCAGCGGGGACGCCGCCCTGGTCCTGGCGCGCACGGACGGGGGGACCGCGCGCGCCGGGGAGGACGCCCTCAGCCTGTTCCTGGTGCACAAGGCGGACTCCCCCGGATACGAGACCGGCAAGCAGCTCGACAAGATGGGGGTCAGGGCCTCGGACACCGCCGAGCTGTTCTTCGAGGACGTCCGGGTCCCGGCGGCGAACCTGGTCGGCGCCGAGGGCGGCGGGCTGCGGCAGATCCAGCAGGTGCTGCCGCAGGGGCGGCTGGCGGTCGCCGTGGCCGCGAGCGCCGTCGCGCGCTCGACCCTGGAGGACACCGTCCGGTACACCCGCGAGCGCACGGCCTTCGGCTCCCGGGTGCTGGACTTCCAGCACACCCGGTTCGAGCTCGCGGAGCTGACGGTCGAGGTGGAGGTCCTCGAGGCCTACGTGCAGCGGGCGGTGCACGCGTTCAACGCGGGGACCCTCGACGTGGTGGGGGCGTCCAAGGCCAAGTACTGGGCCGGGGAGCGGGCGAGGTCCGTGACGGACCGGTGCCTCCAGCTGCACGGCGGCTACGGGTACATCCTCGACTACCCGGTGGCGCAGGCCTACCTCGCGTCCCGGCTGCTCACGATCTTCGGGGGCACCAGCGAGATCCTGCGGGAGACGATCGGGCGGGCCGTGGCCGACGGGGCGTGAGGCGCGCCCCGGTCAGTGCACCTCGAGGGACGCCCGCCCGGTCCGGCGGGCCGCCGGTGCCGCGCCGAGCCGCTGGGACACCTCCCGGGCCGCCGCCACGGCGGCGGCCGCGAGCAGCCCGGCCTGTTCCGGCGTGACCCGGTAGCGGGGCGCGGCGACCATGACGGCCGCGACCAGCTGGTCCCGGTGGTCGCGGACGGCGGCGGCGACCCCGACCTCCTCCACGGAGGTCTTGCCGTAGTTGACGGCCACCCCGTCCACGGCGACCTGCCGCAGGGACTCCAGGTAGAGCTCGATGCTCGCCTCGGTGGGATCGGGCAGCTCGACGATCCCGGACAGCAGCAGCGCCCGGACCCGCTCCGGCGGCTGCTCGGCGAGGAAGATCTGCACCGAGGCGCTCAGGGCCGTGTCGTACCGGGTGCCCAGCGGGGTGGTGTGCTTGATCTGCCGCGGGCTGGGGATCTGCTCCACGCACACGGCCTGGTCGCCGTTCCAGACCAGCAGCGCGCTGGTCTCCTGGGTCTGCTCGGTCAGCTCGAGCAGCACGGGGTACGCCACCCGCCGCTCGTCCAGCTCCGCGAGCAGCGGCCCGGCCACGGAGATCAGGCCGAGCCCCAGGCGGTAGCGCCGCGTCTGCGGGTCGCGCTCCACCACGTCCTCCCGCTCCAGAGTGGCCAGGAGCCGGGAGACGGTGCTCTTGTGCAGGCCCACGCGCGCCGCGATCTCGGTCACCCCGAGCGTCGGTTCGGCCACGGAGAAGCACCGCAGCACCCGCAGGGCGTGGGAGACGACGGACGCCGCGCGGGCTTCGCTCGAGGAGGCGTTGGCCGGTGATTCAGTCATAGGACTCTCCATTCTCCTGCACGGGGGCGGGTCCGCCTGCGCACGGTGCCCGGGAGGCGGGGCCGTGTGTCGCGGCCCCGCCTCCCGGGCACCGTGCGCAGGTGCTCTGCCGGGGGACGGTCAGCACACCGCGGCCGCCGTCAGGGCCACTGGTCGTGAGCGGGGATCACGGCCGCGCGAGCGCGTCCGGGACCGGTGCCCGCCCGGCGGGCGCCGCGGCGGGCCGGGCCGGGGGCTGCGGGACCGCCCGCTCCACCACCGTGGCGTCGCCGCCGCCGGACGCGTCCGGCGAGGGGTCGTTGACCTCGCGCTCCAGGCGCTCGGTCTCCGGGGTGCGGGTGAGCAGCCGCCGGACCAGGTTCGCGATCATCAACAGGATGACGAAGGAGAACGGGAAGGCCCCGATGATGGTGCCGGTCTGCACCGTGTCGACCACCGCGGTGCCGCCGAGCGTGAGCAGCGTGACCGCCACGGCGGCGATGCTGGCGACGAGCACCACGCGGAAGAGGGGCCCGGCCCGGCGGGGCGCGGAGACGAACTCGGCCAGGGCGTGGGCGCCGGAGTCCAGGGAGGTGACGTAGTAGGTGGCGACGAGCACGGTGGCCACCACGAGCAGCAGCGAGCCGACGACGGGCACGGACTCCAGCATGACGAACAGCCCGCTGGACGTGTCCGCCGCGACCGCCGCGGAGATGCCGCGGTCGCTGCGGTCGTCGTAGTGCAGCGCCGCCGAGCCGATCACGCCGATCCACGCCATCACGATCAGGGACGGGACCACCGTGACACCGATGACGAACTCCCGGATGGTGCGCCCCCGGGAGATGCGGGCGATGAAGCCGGCGACGAACGGGCTGAAGGCGATGACCCAGCACCAGATGAACACGGTCCACCAGCCGTTCCAGCTGTCCTGCCAGGTGGCGATGTCCTGGCCCGCGGTCCCCGCGTCGGTCCAGAAGCTCATCGGGAGGAAGTTGGCGAAGAAGGAGCCGAAGGTCTGGGTGATGTTGGAGATGAGGAAGATCGTGGGGCCGAAGACGAACACGGCCACGAGCAGCACGATGCTCAGCACCGAGTTGAGCTCGCTGATCCGCTTCATGCCCTTGTTGATGCCGAAGAACGCGGAGACGGCGGTGAGTCCGCCCAGGCCCAGGATCACCAGCAGCCAGACGCCCGAGCTCGGCGAGATCCCGGTGAAGGACGCGAGCCCCGAGCTGAACTGCATGGCGGCGAAGCCGAAGGACGTGGCCAGGCCCAGGACGGTGGCGATGATGGCCAGCAGCTCCACGACCACGCCGGCCCCGCGCTGCGACCACTTCGGCAGGATGTCGACCGTGGCCTCGCGGAAGGTGAGGGTCTTGCCGAGGTTGTGGTGGGAGTAGGCGAGGCAGACGGCCACCACGCAGTACATGGCCCAGGCCGTCAGGCCCCAGTGGAAGTAGGACCACACCATGGCGCCCTCGGCCGCGCCGTCCTGTCCCGCGGGCACGACGGGGTTGTCGTCCCGGAGCAGGATGGGCTCGGCGACCGACCAGAAGATGAGGCCGATGCCCTGTCCGCAGGCGAAGAGCATCGAGTACCAGGCGAACTTGCCGTGCTCCGGGCGGGCGTCCGGGCCGCCGAGGCGGATCGAGCCGACGCGGCTGACGACCAGCCACACGCACACGGCGACCGCCACGAGCGAGTACAGGATGAACAGCCACGTGAAGTTCCCGGTCACGAAGGTGCGCGCCGTGGAGATGGCCTCGGCGGCGCCGCCCGGGTCCATGGTCACCACCACCAGCACAGCGATGATGAGCAGGGGCGGGAGGACCGTGATGACGAGCCTGTCCAGGGCGGGCAGGTGCCGCCCCCGGAACCGCGGCACGGTCACGGCCTCGGTGGCGGCCGCCGCGGAGGCGTGTGACTTCTTCATGTGTTTCTCACTTCCCGAACTCGCTGGTGACCGCCCGGACGATGCCGGTGCGGACGGTGGAGAGCAGCAGTTCGCCGCGCTGGGCGGTCGCGCCTGCTGGAGAGGAGAGGCACCCGGAGCTCGGGGTGCGAGCGGGGTCCTCGGGGAAAACGTCGTAGGGGGCCAGGTCAGCGGGGGGATGGTCGGGGGCCCGGGACATGTCGACCTTCTCGGGGTGCAGGTGGAGCATCAGCGAGGTCTCGAGGACGCCTCCGTGCTCGATGTCCCAGCCGAGGAAGCCGTCGGGGAAGACGGCCGCCAGGGTCTGCTCGTCGACGAAGTCCCAGTACGAGAGCAGCAGGGCCCGGCTGTCGTCGAGGCCGCCGGCCCGGGCCTCGCGCACCGCGAGGTCGAGTCCTTCGTAGAGGAACTGGTAGTTCTCGAAGTGGCCGTTGACCACCGCGATCCGGCGGACGCCGTGGCGGAAGAACTCCAGGACCACGTCCTTCGTCTGCGTGATGAGGGCCTGGGCCGAGAGACTGGTGGTGCCGGCGCGGTGGTTGCCGCCCCCGGAGCGGGGCTGGGACTTGTAGCCGTAGCAGAAGGCCGGCGCCACGAGGGCGTCGAGGTCCTCCGCCGCAGCCAGGGAGACGGCGCGGGAGAGCATGGCGTCCACGCCCAGCGGCATGTGCGGCCCGTGCTGCTCCGTGGCCCCGGTGGGGATGAGCACCAGCCCCTGACCGGTGGCCACGTACTCCTGGTAGCTGTGGGCGTCGAGGTCTTCGAGCGAACGGGTGGTGACCACCGTGGTCCTTCCGTGCAGTGGATGTGGCGGTGCCGCGGGGTGCGGCTGCGGCAGAGGAGCTGCCGGGGAGGACGGCGGCGGCGCACCGGGGCGCCGCCGCCGTCGTCGTTCCGTGCCTAGGCGGAGATGATGTTGTGCTCGGGGCCGTACGGGAACTTGGTGATGTTCTCCGCGCCGTCCTCGCCGACGACGAGGATGTCGTGCTCGCGGTAGCCCCCGGCGCCCGGCTCGCCTTCCGGGACCGTGATCATCGGCTCCATGGACACGACCATGCCCGGCTCCAGCACGGTGTCGATGTCCTCGCGCAGCTCCAGGCCGGCCTCGCGGCCGTAGTAGTGGCTGAGCACGCCGAAGGAGTGGCCGTAGCCGAAGGTGCGGTTGGCGAGCAGGCCGTGGGAGATGAAGATCTCGTTGAGCTCCGCGGCGATGTCCTTGCACACCGCCCCGGGCTTGATCAGCTCCAGGCCGCGCTCGTGCACCTGGACGTTGATCTCCCACAGCTCGCGCGAGCGGGCGTCCGGCTCGCCGAGGAACAGGGTGCGCTCCAGGGCGGTGTAGTAGCCCGACGTCATCGGGAAGCAGTTCAGGGACAGGATGTCTCCGCGCTGCAGCTTCCGGGTGGTGGCCCAGTTGTGGGCGCCGTCGGTGTTGATCCCGGACTGGAACCACACCCACGTGTCGCGGACCTCCCGGTGCGGGAAGGTGCGGGCGATCTCGTGGACCATCGCCTCGGTGCCGGCCAGTGCGACCTCGTACTCGGTGATGCCCTCGCGGATCGCCGCGCGGATGGCCTCGCCGCCGAGGTCGCCGATGCGGGCGCCGTGCTTGATGACCTCGATCTCCTCGGCGGACTTGATCATGCGCTGGCGCATGGCGTCCTGGGAGACGTCGGTGAGCTCCGCGCCCTCGAACGCGGCCTGGATGCGCCGGCGGGTCAGCAGCGGCAGGGCGTCGTCCTCGACGCCGATCCGCCGGGCCTGCACACCGCGCCGGCGCAGGGCCTCCTGGAGGCCGTAGTAGAAGTTGTCGCGCCGCCAGTCGGTGTAGACGATGTTGTCGCCGTAGCTGGTGCGCCACGGCATGCCGGCGTCGATGTTGGCGGTGACCGTCACGGAGTCGTCGGCGGTGACGACCAGGGCGTAGTTGCGCCCGAACGTGGTGTAGAGGAAGTCCGAGTAGTACTTGATGCCGTGGTAGCTGGTGAGGATGACGGCGTCGAGCTGCTGCTCCGCCATGATCGCCCGCAGGCCGGTGAGACGGCGCTCGAACTCGGCGTCGGAGAAGGTCAGCTGCTCCTTCTGCCCGTTGTGCAGGGTCTTCAGACGCTCGAGCTCGGCGACGGAGGCAGCGGGGGCGGTGATGGGCGAGGTGGTCATGGTCGTCCTTTCGTGGGTGCTCCTGGTGGCACGGAACGGATCCGTGCCGAACGGCCTGGGAGCCGGGGAAGAGGAGTGCCTCTTGGCGCAAGTGCGTTGCTTTCAATGCAACAGCGTTGCCTCAATGTAGGGAGTGATCCAGCTCACCGTCAATGGCCGTGGCGTTAATTCGTGTTACTGCGAGGTTAAACCCGGTCACACAGGGAGACATTCAGCCGCCCGTGGTGCGGCGGCGACGCATCGAAGTTGTGATCAGCGCAACAATTGGCCGCTCAGAGGACCCGCCGCACCTGCTCCTCGAAGTCGCGGATGTGCTCGAGCATGATCGTGGCGGCCTCGTCGCCCCTGCCCTCCAGCACCGCGGTGAGCAGGGCCGCGTGCACGGAGATGTGCTCCTGCAGCTGCGGGATCCGGTCGGCGGCCACGCACCAGATGCGGGTGGCGAGGTTGCCGTAGCGCGTCAGGGTCGTCTCCAGGTGCGCGTTGCCGGCGGCGGCGTACACGGCCCGGTGGATGGCCACGTCCCAGCGGAGGGTGTCCTCGCGGTCCTCGGCGGCCGGCTCCTCGAGCTGCTCCCGCAGCCGCTCCAGCCGTTCGCGGGCGGCGCCCCCGCGCCGCGCGGCGGCCAGACGGGCCGCCAGCGGCTCCAGCACCTCGCGCACCTGGGAGATCTCGGACAGGGCCGTGATGTCCACCGTGGTCGCGAACGTCCCCCGGCGCGGATAGGTCACCACGAGGTGCTCCGACTCCAGCCGTTTGAGCGCCTCGCGCAGCGGAGTGCGACCCACGCCCAGGTCCTCGCTCAGGCGGGCCTCGTTGAGCGGGCTGCCGGGCGGGATGTCGAGCAGGATCAACCGGTCCTGCAGCCGGAGGAAGGCCTGGTCGGCCAGGGACCGGCCGCCCGCCGCGGTCTCGTCGGTGTGCTGCAGCATGCGGGCCCTTCCTGCGGCGTGTGTGACGGGGCCCGAGCGCCGGATGACGACGGGACGGGACGTCATGCTTGACCCGCCGTGCCCCTCGTCACATACTAGGCCTGAACAACTGATATATCAGTTGCACACAGAAGACTTCCCAGGAGGGCACATGACCGTGCACGAGGACCACTCCCTGTACCAGCCGCTGGCCGAGAGCGACCCCGAGGTCGCCGCGGCCGTCCACGCCGAGCTGCGGCGCCAGCAGTCCACGCTGGAGATGATCGCCTCCGAGAACTTCGCGCCCGCGGCGGTCATGGAGGCCCAGGGCTCGGTGCTCACGAACAAGTACGCCGAGGGCTACCCCGGCCGGCGCTACTACGGCGGCTGCGAGCACGTGGACGTGATCGAGCAGCTGGCGATCGACCGCCTCAAGGCCCTGTTCGGCGCCGAGCACGCCAACGTCCAGCCGCACTCCGGGGCGCAGGCCAACGCCGCGGCCATGTCCGCGCTGCTCCAGCCCGGCGACACCATCCTGGGTCTGGACCTCGCCCACGGCGGGCACCTGACGCACGGGATGAAGCTCAACTTCTCCGGCAAGCTCTACCAGGTCGCCGCCTACGGGGTCTCCGAGGACGACCACCGGGTCGACATGGACGAGGTCGCCCGGCTCGCCCGCGAGCACCGCCCGCAGCTCATCATCGCCGGCTGGTCCGCCTACACGAGGCAGCTGGACTTCGCCGCGTTCCGCGCGATCGCCGACGAGGTCGGGGCGTACCTGATGGTCGACATGGCGCACTTCGCCGGGCTCGTCGCCGCCGGGCTGCACCCCAACCCGGTGCCCCACGCCGACGTGGTGACCTCCACGACGCACAAGACGCTCGGCGGCCCGCGCGGCGGGGTGATCCTGTGCAAGCAGGAGCACGCGAAGAAGATCAACTCCGCGGTCTTCCCCGGTCAGCAGGGCGGCCCCCTGGAGCACGTGATCGCCGCCAAGGCCGTGGCCTTCAAGCACGCCGCGGCCGAGGAGTTCACCGACCGCCAGGTGCGCACCCTGGAGGGCGCGAAGATCCTGGCCACCCGGCTGCTGTCCCCGGACGTCATGGCCACCGGGATCAACCTGGTCAGCGGCGGCACCGACGTGCACCTGGTGCTGGTGGACCTGCGGAACTCCGAGCTCGACGGACAGCAGGGCGAGGACCGGCTGCACCGCATCGGGATCACGGTCAACCGCAACGCCGTGCCCTTCGACCCCCGCCCGCCGATGGTCTCCTCCGGTCTGCGGATCGGCACCCCGGCCCTGGCCACCCGCGGCTTCGGGGCCGAGGAGTTCACGGAGGTGGCCGACATCATCGCCCAGGCGCTGATCCAGGAGCTGACCGACGAGCTCGTCGAGCAGCTGCGCGATCGCGTGACCGCCCTGGCCGAGCGGTTCCCGCTCTACCCGAACCTGTCCGCCCCCGCCCTGAACGGAGCCTTCTGATGGCCGACCTGCTGCCGGAGCACCCGGACTTCCTGTGGCGCAACCCGGACCCGAAGTCCTCCTACGACGCCGTGATCGTCGGCGGCGGCGGACACGGGCTGGCGACCGCCTACTACCTGGCCAAGAACCACGGCATGACCAACATCGCCGTGCTGGAGCGGGGCTGGCTGGCCGGCGGGAACATGGCCCGCAACACCACGATCATCCGCTCCAACTACCTGTGGGACGAGTCCGCGGCGATGTACGAGCACTCCCTGAAGCTCTGGGAGATCCTGCCCGAGGAGCTGGAGTACGACTTCCTGTTCTCCCAGCGCGGCGTGATGAACCTGGCGCACACCCTGGGGGACGTCCGCGAGTCGATGCGCCGGGTCAACGCGAACAAGCTCAACGGCATCGACGCGGAGTGGATCAGCCCGGAGCAGGTCAAGGAGCTGTGCCCGATCATCAACATCGGGGACGACATCCGCTACCCGGTGATGGGGGCGACCTACCAGCCGCGCGCGGGCATCGCCAAGCACGACCACGTGGCCTGGGCCTTCGCCCGCAAGTGCGACGAGATGGGCGTGGACATCATCCAGAACTGCGAGGTCACCGGCTTCGTCAAGGACGGCGACCGGGTGGTGGCCGTGGAGACGTCCCGCGGGCGGATCAACGCCGGCAAGGTCGGACTCTGCGGGGCCGGGCACTCCTCGGTCCTGGCGGAGCTCGCCGGGTTCCGGCTGCCGATCCAGTCCCACCCGCTGCAGGCCCTGGTCTCGGAGCTGCACGAGCCCGTGCACCCGACCGTGGTGATGTCCAACCACGTGCACGTCTACGTCTCCCAGGCCCACAAGGGCGAGCTGGTCATGGGCGCCGGCGTGGATGCCTACAACGGCTACGGCCAGCGCGGCGCCTTCCACGTCATCGAGGAGCAGATGGCGGCAGCGGTGGAGCTCTTCCCGATCTTCGCCCGCGCCCACGTCCTGCGCACGTGGGGCGGCATCGTCGACGTCACCCTGGACGCCTCCCCGATCGTCTCCAAGACGCCCGTGGACCAGATGTACGTCAACTGCGGCTGGGGGACCGGCGGGTTCAAGGGAACCCCCGGCGCCGGCTACTCCTTCGCCCACACCATCGCCCACGACGAGCCCCACCCCCTCAACGAGCCCTTCGCCCTGGAGCGGTTCGAGACCGGGGTCCTCATCGACGAGCACGGCGCCGCCGCCGTGGCCCACTAGGAGGCCGGAACACCATGCTGCTGATCGAGTGCCCCAACTGCGGGCCGCGCGACGAGACCGAGTACCAGTACGGCGGGGAGGCGCACGTGCCCTACCCCGAGGACCCCAGCCGGCTCTCCGACAAGGAGTGGGCGGAGTACCTCTTCTACCGCAACAACCCCAAGGGTCTGATCGCGGAACGGTGGGCCCACGCCGTCGGCTGCCGCCGCTGGTTCAACGTCGTCCGCGACACCGTGACCTACGACATCAAGGCCGTCTACAGGATCGACGAGCCCAAGCCCGAGATCGGAGGCGTCAAGTGAGCGCGCAGACCCACCGCCTGCCGGCGCAGCAGAGTGCGCCCGGCAGCATCGACCGCACCACGCCGGTGCGCTTCACCGTCGACGGGCAGGAGCACACCGGGTACGCCGGCGACACCCTGGCCTCGGCCCTGCTCGCCGCCGGGCGCATCCACTGCGGCGACTCGATGTACCTGGGCCGTCCGCGCGGGATCATGTCCGCCGGCGTGGAGGAGCCCAACGCGCTGGTCAAGGTCGCCGCGCGAACCGGCGCCGATGTCGACGAGTCCATGCTCCCGGCCACCACCGTCGAGCTGACCGACGGGCTGCAGGCGTCCTACCTGCGCGGGCTCGGACAGCTCGACCCCCGCAAGGACGAGGCCGTCTACGACCACAAGCACGTGCACACCGACGTCCTCGTCGTCGGCGCCGGACCCGCCGGTCTGGCCGCGGCCCGCGAGGCCGCGAAGTCAGGGGCCCGGGTCATCCTCATGGACGAGCAGCCGGAGGCCGGAGGCTCCCTGCTGTCGGGCCGCGACGACGTCGTCGACGGCCTGCCCGCCCGCGACTGGGTCGCCCGCACCCTCGCCGCGCTCGAGGCCGAGCCCGAGGTCACGGTCCTGCACCGCACCACGGCGTTCGGCAACTACGACGCCAACTACGTCGTCGCCGTCCAGCGGCGCACCGGCCACCTCGCCGAGGCCCCGGGTCCCGGCGTGTCCCGGGAGCGGATCTGGCACGTGCGGGCGCAGCAGATCGTGCTCGCCACCGGCGCCCACGAGCGGCCGGTCGTCTTCGCCAACAACGACCGCCCCGGCATCATGCTCGCCGGATCGGTGCGCACCTACCTCAACCGCTATGCCGTCGCCGCCGGCACGTCGGTGGTCGTGGCCACCACGAACGACTCCGCCTACGACCTCGTGGCCGATCTCGCCGCCGCCGGGGTCCGCGTCGCGGCCGTGGTCGACTCCCGCCCGGAGCTCCACGGCCGGGCCGCCGACATCGCCTCGAGCACCGGGGTGCGCCTGTTCACCGGCAGCGCCGTGGTGGACACCGCCGGCGGCGGCGAGCACGGGCGGATCAGCGCCGTGACGATCAGCGGTCTCGACGGGGCAGGCACCCCTGCCGGTCCCACCACGACCGTGGACACGGATCTGCTCGCCGTCTCGGGCGGGTGGACCCCGGTGGTCCACCTGCACAGCCAGCGGCAGGGGAAGCTGACCTGGGACGAGCGCCTCGCGGCGTTCGTGCCGGGCGCCCCGGTGCGGGACCAGCACACCGCGGGCTCGGTCAACGGCACCACCGACCTGGCGTGGTGCCTCACCGAGGGTGCCCTCGCCGGGGCCGAGGCCGCCGGCCGGGCCGGCTTCGAGACCCAGCCCGAGACCCCGCACGCGGAGAGCGTCGAGTCCTCGCCCGTCCGCCCGCTGTGGCTGGTGCCGGGGCCCGAGGGCGCGTCCGACGACTGGACCCGCCACTTCGTGGACTTCCAGCGCGACCAGACCGTGGCCGATGTGCTGCGCTCCACCGGCGCCGGCATGCGGTCCGTGGAGCACGTCAAGCGCTACACCTCCATCTCCACCGCCAACGACCAGGGCAAGACGTCCGGGGTCAACGCCATCGGCGTCATCGCCGCGGCGCTGAACAGCACCGACGTCGGCGGGATCGGCACCACCACCTACCGCGCCCCCTACACCCCGGTGGCCTTCACGGCCCTGGCCGGACGGCGGCTCGGCCACCTGTTCGACCCGGCGCGGCTGACCTCGGTCCACCCCTGGCACGTGGCCCACGGGGCCCTCTTCGAGGACGTCGGTCAGTGGAAGCGGCCCTGGTACTACCCGCAGGCCGGAGAGGACATGGACACGGCGGTGCTGCGCGAGTGCGCGGCCGTGCGCGGGTCCGTGGGGTTCATGGACGCCACCACCCTGGGCAAGATCGAGATCCGGGGCAAGGACGCCGGGGAGTTCCTCAACCGCGTCTACACCAACGCCTTCAAGAAGCTCAAGCCCGGCATGGGCCGGTACGGGGTCATGTGCACCCCCGACGGGATGGTCTTCGACGACGGCGTGACCCTGCGCCTGGACGAGGACCGGTACTTCATGACCACCACCACGGGTGGCGCGGCCAAGGTCCTGGACTGGCTCGAGGAGTGGTCCCAGACCGAGTGGCCGGAGCTCGACGTCACCTTCACCTCGGTGACGGAGCAGTACACCACCGTCGCCGTCGTGGGCCCGAAGTCCCGGGCCGTCGTCGAGAAGCTCGCCCCCGAGCTGGACCTGTCCAACGAGGCGTTCCCGTTCATGGCCTTCCGCGAGACCGTCCTGGCCTCCGGGGTGCCCGCACGGATCTGCCGGATCTCCTTCTCCGGGGAGCTGGCCTTCGAGATCAACGTCTCCTCCTGGTACGGCCTGTCGGTCTGGGAGTCCGTGGCGGAGGCCGGCGCCGAGTTCGGCATCACGCCCTACGGCACCGAGACCATGCACGTGCTGCGCGCGGAGAAGGCCTTCCCCATCGTGGGCCAGGACACCGACGGCACCGTCACCCCGCAGGACCTGGGGATGGACTGGGTGGTGTCCAAGACCAAGGACTTCATCGGCAGGCGCTCCTACGACCGCCCGTCCGCCACGAGCCCCGACCGCAAGCAGCTGGTCGCAGTCCTGCCGGTGGACCGCACGTTCCGGCTGCCGGAGGGCGCCCAGCTGGTCGAGCACGGCACGCCGATCACGCCGGAGGTCGCCCCCGTGCCGATGGTCGGTCACGTCACCTCCAGCTACCGCAGCGCCGCCCTGGACCGGACCTTCGGGCTCGCCCTGGTCGAGAACGGCCGCAACCGCATCGGTGAGACGCTCCAGGCCCCGCTCGACGGCCGGCTCGTGGACGTCGTCATCGCAGAACCCGTCCTCTACGACCCCGAAGGAGCCCGCCGTGACGGCTGAACAAGTACTGACGGACGCCACCCGGCTGCGCCGCAGCCCGCTGGCCCACCTGGACGAGACGATCCGGGCGGCCACCGTGGCCGGTGAGCGCGGCGTGGCCCTGCGCGAGATCCCCTTCCTGACCATGGTCGGGATCCGGGTGGCGCCCGGCACTCCGGCCGCCGAGGCGGTCGCCGCCGCGGCAGGGATGCCCCTGCCGACCGGCCACGGCCGGGTCACCGGCACCGCCGGAACCACGGCGATCCTGTGGATCGGGCCCGACGAGTTCCTGCTCGTCGGCCCCGAGGGAGCAGGGCCCGCGGAGATCGACCCCGCGGGGAGCGACCTCCGGGCGGCGGGCACCGACGACGCCGGCACCGCCGCCGGGCTGGCCCGGGCCCTGGGCACCGAGCCCGGGCAGGCCGTGGACCTGTCCGCCAACCGCACCACCCTCGAGCTGTCCGGCCCGTCGGCCCGCGCCGTGCTCGAGAAGAGCTGCCATCTGGACCTGCACCCGCGGGCCTTCGCGGTCGGCACCGCCGTGGCCACGACCCTGGGCCCGGTGCAGGTGCTGCTGTGGCGCACGGAGGAGCTGACGTGGCGGATCATGCCGCGGGCCTCCTTCGCCGAGTACACCGCCCGGTGGCTGCTGGACGGCATGACGGAGTTCGCCTCTCCCGAGGTGCCCTGATGGCCCTGTCCGTCCTGGACCTGTTCTCCGTCGGCATCGGCCCCTCCTCGTCCCACACGGTGGGCCCCATGCGGGCCGCCCGGCTGTTCGCGGAGGGGCTGGCCGGCGACGGCCTCCTCGAGGAGGTCGCCGGGGTCCGGGCCGAGCTGTTCGGCTCCCTGGGCGCAACCGGGCACGGTCACGGTTCGGACAAGGCCGTGATCCTGGGCCTGCAGGGCGCGGACCCGGAGACCGTGGACACCGACACCGCCGACGCCTGGGTGCGCACGAGCACGGAGCGCCGGCAGCTGTGCCTGGCGGGGACCCACCCGGTTCCCTTCGACCGCGCCGAGGACGTCGTCATGCACCGGCGCAGGTCGCTGCCCGCGCACCCCAACGGCATGACGTTCCTCGCGTACGGGGCGGACGGCGAGCCGGTGCGGGAGCGGACCTACTACTCGGTGGGCGGCGGGTTCGTGGTGGACGGTGACGCATCCGGGGCGGACCGCGTCGTCCAGGACACCACCGAGGTGCCGTACCCGTTCACCTCGGGTGACCAGCTGCTCGAGGTCTGCCGCCGCGAGGGCATGAGCATCGCCGAGGTGATGGCCGCCAACGAGCTCTCCTGGCGTCCGGCGGAGGACACCCGGGCGGCGCTGCTGCACATCTGGTCCGTGATGCAGCAGTGCGTGGAGAACGGGTGCACCCGCACGGAGGCCACGCTGCCCGGCGGGCTGAAGGTCCGCCGCCGGGCCCCGGGCCTGCGGGCCCGGCTGCGGGAGGCCGAGGCCGCCGCGACGGCCACGGGCGGACCGGTCTCCGACGCCCTGCACGCCATGGAGTGGATCAACCTCTACGCCCTGGCCGTCAACGAGGAGAACGCCTCCGGCGGGCGGATCGTGACCGCCCCGACCAACGGCGCGGCGGGCATCATCCCCGCGGTGCTGCACTACTACGACCGCTTCCTCGCCGGGGCGGACGAGGACGGGGTGGTGGAGTTCCTGCTCACCGCGGCCGCCGTCGGCATCCTCATCAAGGAGAACGCCTCCATCTCCGGCGCGGAGATGGGCTGCCAGGGCGAGGTGGGCTCGGCCTGCTCCATGGCCGCCGCCGGCCTGTGCGCGGTGCTCGGCGGCACCCCGGAGCAGGTCGAGAACGCCGCCGAGGTCGGCATGGAGCACAACCTCGGGCTGACCTGCGACCCGGTGGGCGGGCTCGTGCAGATCCCGTGCATCGAGCGCAACGCCATCGGGGCCACCAAGGCCGTCAACGCCGCGCGCCTGTCCCTGCACGGCGACGGCGAGCACAAGGTCTCGCTCGACCAGGTCATCAAGACCATGCGCGAGACCGGCAACGACATGAAGATCAAGTACAAGGAGACCTCCCGTGGTGGACTGGCCGTCAACGTCATCGAATGCTGAGCAGCTCCTGCAGCCGCAGGCCGCGTCCGCAGCCCCTCCCGCGACGGAGCTGGTGCTGACCCTCGACTGCCCGGAGAAACCGGGGATCGTGCACGCCGTCAGCGGGGTGCTCCTGGCCCAGGGGTGCAACATCGTCGAGCTCACCCAGTTCGACGACCGGAGGCTCGGCCACTTCTTCATGCGCGTGCACGTCGCCTCGGCCACGGAGGAGGGCCTCGACCCCGAGGCCCTCCGCGCGGACCTGGCCCCGGTGGCCGAGCGCTTCGACATGCGCTGGGAGCTCAGCGAGCACGGGGCGAAGCGGCGGGTGCTGGTGATGGTCTCCAAGTTCGGCCACTGCCTCAACGACCTGCTCTTCCGCGCCCGGACCGGGGACCTGCCCGTGGACATCGTCGCGGTGGTCTCCAACCACCGCGACCACCAGCGCCTCGTCGAGTGGCACGGCATCCCGTTCTTCCACGTGCCCGTCACCCGGGACACCAAGCCCGAGGCCGAGGCCCGGCTGCTGGAGCTCGTGGACCGCTTCGAGGTGGACCTCGTGGTCCTGGCCCGCTACATGCAGGTGCTCAGCGACTCGCTGGCCACCCGGATGGAGGGACGGGTGATCAACATCCACCACTCGTTCCTGCCGTCCTTCAAGGGCGCCAAGCCGTACCACCAGGCCTACGAGCGCGGGGTGAAGACCGTGGGCGCCACAGCGCACTACGTCAACGCCGAGCTGGACGAGGGCCCGATCATCGCGCAGCAGCTCGTGGACGTGGACCACACCTACGGCCCGGAGGACCTCGTGGCCGCGGGGCGGGACACCGAGTGCAAGGCCCTGTCCAACGCCGTGAAGTGGCACTGCGAGGGCCGGGTCATCCTGCACGGCAACCGCACGGTCGTCCTGCGCTGAGCACGCACGACGGAGCGCCGCCCCCGGGATCCCCGGGGGCGGCGCTCCGTCGTGGGTGCTCCGGGACGTCGTGCGTGCTCCGGAACGTCACCCGGGCCGGCCTCCTGCCGGCTCAGTGGCCGCGGTCGATCCACTCCTGCAGGTGGGGGGCCTCCGCGCCGATCGTGGTGGTGTCCCCGTGGCCGGTGAGCACCTCCGTGGTCCCCGGCAGGGTGAGCAGCCGCTCGCGGATGGAGTCGACGATCGTGGGGAAGTCCGACCAGGACCGGCCGGTGGCGCCGGGACCGCCCTGGAAGAGGGTGTCCCCGGAGAACAGCACTCCGCCCTCGCCCAGGTCCGGTGCCCAGAAGCACACCGAGCCCGGCGAGTGGCCCGGGGTGTGCAGCGCGGTGAGGCGCACCCCGCCCACCGAGTAGACGTCACCGTCGCGGATGATGCGGTCGAAGCGGCGGGCGGGGTGGACCTGCTCCCAGAGCATCGTGTCGTCCGGGTGCAGGTGCACCGGTGCCCGCAGCTGCTCGGCGACCTCGACGACGGCGCGGATGTGGTCGTCGTGGCCGTGGGTGAGCAGGATGGCCGCCACTGCCCGGCCGCCGACGGCGTCCACGACCTGCTGCGGGGCGTGGGCCGGGTCGATGACCGCGCACTGCTCGTCGTCGCCCACGATCCACACGTTGTTCTCGACCTCCCAGGTGCCCCCGTCCAGGGAGAACGTCCCCGAGGTCACCAGGTGCTCCACCCGGACCCGGCCCGTGGCGTCCGTGCGCTGCCCCACATCCTGCCGCGCGGTCATCGGGCCGCTCCGGCCGGGGCGGCCACGCCGGGCTGAGCGTCGCCCGTCTGCTCGGCGTCACGCTCCTCCGCACCGGTCGCGGAGCGGTCCAGCTCCACGACGGAGCGCAGGACGGTGCCGGCCTTCATCTTCGCGAAGGCCTCCTCGACGTCGTCCAGGCCGATGCGCTCGGTGACGAACCCGTCGAGGTCCAGCCGGCCGAGCCGGTACTGGTCCACCAGCATCGGGAAGTCCCGGTTCGGCAGGGTGTCGCCGTACCAGGCGGACTTGATGGACCCGCCGCGGCCGAAGACCTCGTCCAGCGGGATCTCCCACGTGGTGCCGGGGGCGGGCACCCCGACCAGCACCATCCGGCCGGCCAGGTCACGGGCCTCGAACGCCTGCTTGAAGGTGGGGGCGATGCCCACGGCGTCGATCACCAGGTCGGCGCCGTTGCCGCCCGTGAGCGCCCGGATCGCCGCCACGGGGTCCTGCTCCTTCGAGTTGACCACGTGAGTGGCGCCGAAATGCTCCGCGGTGGCCAGCTTCTCGTCGTCGAGGTCCACGGCCACGATCGTGGTGGCCCCGGCCAGGGCGGCACCGGCGACCGCGGCCGCCCCGACCCCACCGCAGCCGATCACGGCCACGGACTCCCCGCGCTTCACGGCGCCGGTGTTGAGCACCGCGCCGATGCCGGCCATCACCCCGCACCCGAGCAGCCCGACGGCCGCGTACTGGTGCGGTTCGAGGTCGGCCTCGATCCTGGTGCACTGTCCGGCGGCGACGAGGGTCTTCTCGGCGAACGACCCGATGCCCAGGGCCGGGGTCAGCGGGGTGCCGTCCTCGAGCGTCATCCTCTGGGTGGCGTTGTGGGTGGCGAAGCAGTACCAGGGCTCGCCCCTGCGGCAGGCCCGGCACTGCCCGCACACCGCCCGCCAGTTCAGGATCACGTGGTCGCCCACGGCGACCTCGGTGACCCCTTCCCCGATCGCCGACACCACGCCCGAGGACTCGTGGCCCAGCAGGAACGGGTAGTCGTCGCCCACCCCGCCCTCGACGTAGTGGTGGTCGGTCTGGCACACCCCGCAGGTGAGCACGTCCACCAGTGCCTCGCCCGGCCCCGGGTCCGGGACCAGGATGGTCTCCACACTCACGGGCTGGTTCTTGCCCTTGGACACCACGCCCTTGACCTTGTGCATGCTGGAACTGCCTTTCGTCGTCGTCGGCACCGGGAACGGTGCTCGCTCGCAGAAGTCGTACTGGGAAGTCCCGAGGTCGGAACGAAGAGCCGCGGCCGGAGCGGCGCACGCCCCGGCCGCGGCGGCAGGGCCTCAGCCGCGGATGCGCTCCATGCCGGGGTCCACGAGCGGCTCGGCGCTGACCGTGGCGGGGACGCGCTCGCCGAGGTACTCGATCTCGACGCCGTCCCCCTCGGAGAGCTCCGGCGGGAGCCAGGCGTAGGCGACCGGGCGTCCCACGGTGTGGCCGAAGACGGCGCTGGTGACGTAGCCGGCGGCGGCGCCGTCCACGTACACGGGCTCCTTGCCCATGACCACGGAGCGGCCGTCGTCGACCGTCAGGCAGCGCAGCCGGCGCCGCACCTGGCCGTCGGAGGCCACGGCCGCCGACCCCACGAACTCGCCCTTGTCCTTCTTGACGGCGAAGTCCAGTCCCGCCTCCACCGGGGTGTGCTCCGTGGTCATGTCGGTGCCCCAGGACCGGTAGCCCTTCTCCACGCGCAGGCTGTTGAAGGCGGCGCGCCCCGCGGGGACGATGCCGAACTCCTGGCCCGCCTCGTGCAGCAGGTCCCACAGCCGCAGTCCCTGGTCGGCGGTGGTGTACAGCTCCCAACCGAGCTCGCCCACGTAGGAGAGGCGCATCGCGGTGACCCGCAGGCCGCCCACCCGGATCTGCTTGGTGCGGAAGTACTTCAGGCCGTCGTTGGACAGGTCGTCGCGGGAGACCTTCGCCATGACCTCCCGGGCCTTCGGCCCCCACAGCCCGATGCAGCAGGTCTCGGCGGTGGTGTCCCGGACCAGGGCCCAGGCGGTGGGGTCCGCGGCGCTCTGCCGGGTGGCCTCGGCGGACAGGTACGCCACGTCCACGCTGCTGTTGATGCCGGCCTGGAACAGGTTCTCGCCGAGCCGGGCCACGGTGATGTCGCTGCGGATCCCGGCCTTCTCGTCCAGCAGGAGGCAGTACGTCACGGCGCCCGGCTTGCGCAGGACGTTGCCGGTGCTGAGCCGCTGCAGCAGAGCGGCGGCCCCGGGACCTTCGACGGTCACGCGCTTGAGCGGGGTCATGTCGTACATCGCCACGGCGGTGCGGGTCTTCCAGGCCTCGACCGCCGCGATCGGCGAGTGGAACCGGGCCGCCCACGGCTCGCGCTCCGGCTCGCGCCACTCCTCGGGCAGCTGCTCCAGGAGCGCGGCGTTGGACTCGTACCAGTGCGGGCGCTCCCACCCGTGGCTCTCCAGGAAGAACGCGCCGAGCTCCAGCTCCCGGGGATAGAAGGGGCTGACCCGCAGGTTGCGCGGCGACTCCCGGGGCTGGAGGGGGTGGAGGACGTCGTAGATCTCCACGAAGTTCTGCTTGCCCGTCTCCTCGACGTACTCCGGGGAGAGCTGCACGTCGTCGAACCGGGTGGCCTCGCAGCCGTGCAGGTCCGTCTCCGAGGTGCCGTCCACCAGCAGCTCGGCCACGGCCTTGGCCACGCCCGAGGAGTGGGTGACCCACACGGCCTCCGCCACCCAGAAGCCGGCGAGGTCCGGGGACTCGCCGATGAGCGGGCCCCCGTCCGGGGTGAAGGAGAAGATCCCGTTGAAGCCCTCGGCCACCTCGCTGCCGCGCAGGCTCGGGAGGAAGCGCCGGCTCTCGGCCCACTGCTCGGCGAAGTCCTCGGGCGTGAAGTCCAGGCGGGAGGGCATCCGGTCGTGGGCGATGTCGCGGGGCGCGTACTGCGGCAGGTCGGTCAGATCCACCGGGATCGGGCGGTGGGCGTAGGAGCCGATGCCGATCCGGTCCCCCCACTCCCGGTAGTAGAGGTCCGCGTCCTGGTGCCGGAGGATCGGCAGGGTCGCGCCGTTCGGGGCGTCGTGCTTGCCGACCAGCTCCGGGACCGCGGAGGTGAAGACGTACTGGTGGGCCAGCGGCTGGAGGGGGCACGGCATGCCGGCCATCTCGCCGATCGCGGGCCCCCAGAATCCTGCGCAGGAGACGACGATGTCCGCCGGCACGGTTCCGTCGGACGTGGTCACGCCGGTCACGCGGCCGTTGGCCCGCTCGATGCCGGTGACGGTCGTCTCCGCGCAGTAGGTCACGCCGGCGCGGGCGGTGCGGTCGATGAGCACCTGCACCGCCTTGGCCGCCAGGGCGAGCCCGTCCGTCGGCACGTGGTAGCCGCCCAGGACCATCTCGGGGTTGACCAGGGGATGCTGCGCGAGCACCTCCTCGGGGGTGAGCAGCCGGCCCTCGATCCCCCAGGAGGCCGCGTAGCCCACCTTGCGCTTGAGCTCCTCCAGCCGCGCCGGCGTGGTGGCCACCTCGAGACCGCCGACCTGGTTGAAGCAGCCCAGGGAGACGAGCTTCTCGACGGTGTACCGCGCGAAGTGGGTCATCGTCCGTGACGGGTTCGTCTGGTAGACGAGTCCGGGCGCGTGCGACGTCGAGCCCCCGGGAAGGGGCAGCGGACCCTGCTCGAGGACGGTGACGTCCGTCCAGCCGCGCTGGACGAGCTCGTCGGCGAGGTTCGTGCCGACGATGCCGGCTCCGATGATGACGACGCGAGGGGTGGTGCTCATGGGGCGGTTCTCCTGACCTGCGGATGTCGTGCGGGGGCTCGGCCGGGTTCAGCTCGGCCGGGACTCGTGGCCGTTGACGGTGAGACCGGGCGGCAGGTTCGGTGCCTCGGACGACTCCTCGACCATGATGATGCCGTCCACGACGCTCACCTCGTGGGCCCGCACCGGCAGCTTGGCCGGAGGGGCGTCCACCGCGCCGGTGCGCAGGTCGAACTTGGACGCGTGCAGCGGGCACTCCACCTCGCACCCCTCCACCCAGCCGTCGGCGAGCGAGGCGTCCTGGTGGGTGCAGGTGTCGTCGATGGCGAACAGCTCGCCCTCCTCCGTGTGGAAGACGGCGATGGGCGGGACGGTGTCGAGGCGCAGGGCGTCACCGGGGGCGAGGTCCTTGAGGGGGCAGGCCTGGTGCATCGGAGCGGATCCTTTCCTGAGGTGGCTCGGGCCTGCTGTGCCGAGCGTTGCCACCTCGACCGCACTGCCTCACGATGAGCAACAAGTGTTGCAATGTGCAACATCGTGAGGACTTCCACCGAACCCTGTCAAGAGCCGGGGCCCACCCGGAACCCGCGCCGGGCCGCACGGGGACGCAATGTAAATTCCCCGGGTCGAATTCGCCGGACCCCTTGACGGGGCCGGTGACGAGGTTCACGCTGATTCTCACATTGTGAGCCGTGTTGCACGAAGCGCACAGGACGTCCGGACCTCGGACCTCCCCGCCCTTGCTCCGGGTCATTCAGGACGAAGATCTGAAAGGGGTCCCTCATGGAGTCCCTCGTCATTGTCGGAGCGTCGCTGGCGGGCCTGTCCGCCGCCCGGGCCGCCCGGAACCTCGGGTTCGCCGGACGACTGGTGATCATCGGTGATGATCCCCAGCGCCCCTACGACCGCCCACCGCTGTCCAAGGACTTCCTCGCCGGCCGGATCGAGCTCGAGGACCTGGCCCTGGAGACCGACGACGAGGCCCTGGAGGCCGAGTGGATCCTCGGGACCCGGGCGGTGTCCTTCGACGCGACCACCCGCCTGGTGCACCTGGAGGACGGGCGGTCGGTGCGCGCCGACGGCCTGGTGATCGCCACCGGGGCCTCGCCCCGGTCGCTGCCGCAGCTCGCCGGGAGCGCGAACGTGGTGAGCCTGCGCACCGTCGCCGACGCGCAGAGGCTCCGCGGGCTGCTGGCTGCCGGGCGGCGGCTCGTGGTCGTGGGCGCCGGCTTCATCGGCGCGGAGGTCGCCTCCACCGCCCACGCCCTCGGTCTGGACGTCACGGTGCTGGAGAAGTCCCCCACCCCCCTGTGCGGCCCGCTGGGCACCGAGCTGGGCGGGGTGGTCGCCGGGCTGCACGAACGCGCCGGCGTGGAGCTGATCTGCGGCGTCGACATCGAGGAGTTCGAGTTCACCGGCGGGTCGGTCAGCGCGGTGCGCCTGGCCGGCGGCCGGGTGCTGCCCGCCGACGTGGTGGTCGTGGGCATCGGCGCGGCGCCGAACACCGCCTGGCTGGAGGGCTCCGGGATCGAGCTGGGCAACGGCGTGCTGTGCGACGCCGTCGGGGCCACCAGCATCCCCGGGGTCGTCGCCGTGGGCGACTGCGCCGCGTGGTGGGAGCCGGGCACCGGCCGCCACCACCGGGTGGAGCACTGGACCGGGGCCGCCGAGCGCCCGGCGGTGGCCGTGGGCGCCCTGCTGGGCGCCGACCCGGCCGGGCTGCCCGCCGTCAAGCCCCCCTACTTCTGGTCCGACCAGTACGGCACCCGCCTGCAGTTCGCCGGCGACGCCTCCCGCGCCGACCGCGTGGCCTACGAGCACGGCGGCCCGGACCAGGACTCCCTGCTCGCCGTCTACTACGCCGGGGACGAGCCGGTCGCCGTGCTCGCCTGGAACCAGACGAGGCTCTTCTGCCGCTGGCGCAAGACCCTCGAGAAGCTCGCCGTCGCCGCGGTCCAGTCGCTCGCGGCCTGACCGCCCACGCAGCCCTGCCACTCCTCCTCCCTCTCCCACCCCGCGCTCTGCGCACTGTCCGAACCCAGGAGTTCGTGTTGTCGATCAACGTTGTCTCGGAGTCCCTGATCTCCACCCTGCCCGGCTCCACCTACGTGGACGAGGCAGTCTTCCGCGCCGAGCAGGAGCGCATCTTCGAGCAGATGTGGTTCTGCGCCGTGCGCGCCGCCGACCTGGACAAGCCCGGAGCCTTCCGCACCGTCCAGGTCGGGCGGGAGTCCATCATCATCACCCGCAACCGGAAGCACGGCATCCGGGCGTTCTACAACATCTGCCGCCACCGCGGGGTGAAGCTGTGCATGGAGGACGCCGGCGAAGCCGCGCGCTCCTTCCAGTGCCCGTACCACGCCTGGACCTACGACTTCGACGGCAAGCTCATCGCCGCCCCCAACCTCACCAAGATGCCCGACATCGACCGCCAGGAGTACGGCCTGGTCACCATCCCGGTCCGCGAGTACCTCGGCTACGTCTGGGTCTGCCTGGCCGAGACCCCTCCGTCCTTCGAGGAGGACGTCATGGGCGACATCCAGGAGCGCCTCGGGGACACCCAGGCCATCGAGGGCTACGACATCGCCAATCTCTCCCTGGGCCGGCGGATCACCTACGACGTGAAGGCCAACTGGAAGCTCATCATCGAGAACTTCATGGAGTGCTACCACTGCGCCACCATCCACCCCGAGCTCACGGAGGTGCTGCCCGAGTTCGCCGACGGCCTCGCCGCCCAGTACTTCGTCGGACACGGCGCCGAGTTCGGCGACGACGTGCGCGGCTTCACCATCGACGGCTCCGAGGGCCTCGACAAGCTCCCCGGCGTCGACGACGACCACGACCGCCGCTACTACGCCATCACCGTCAAGCCCACCGTGTTCGTCAACCTCGTCCCCGACCACGTCATCATCCACCGCATGTTCCCGCTGGCTCCGGACCACACCGTCGTGGAGTGCGACTGGCTCTACCTCCCCTCGGTCGTGGACTCCGGCAAGGACGTCTCCACCTCCGTGGAGCTCTTCCACCGCGTCAACCAGCAGGACTTCGACGCCTGCGAACGCTGCCAGCCCGCCATGAACTCCAAGATCTACGCCAAGGGCGGGGTCCTCGTCCCCTCCGAGCACCACATCGGCGCCTTCCACGACTGGATCACCGACAAGGTCGGCGACGTCGTCGGGACGGCGCCACCCCGGTCCTCCGGGACCGGGCCGCAGCACCTGTTCCCGGGAGGGGATCACGATGAGCACTGAGAATCCACCACTGGTTCCGTCGTCGGACGCGGAGGCCCCGCCGGCCTGTCCCGTCGACGACACGACGCACCTCCACGAGGCGGAGGCCGAGGAGACCCAGATCCTCGGCGAGCTCAGGGAGGGGGTCCAGGAACGGCGCAGCGCGCTCCAGGGAGAGCCCCGGGGCCTGGACAAGGTGATCTTCGGTGTGACCGGCGCCCTGGTCGTCGCCTTCGTGGTCTGGGGCTTCGTCGGCACGGAGAACCTGTCCACCGTCTCGACCGCGGCGCTCGGGTGGGTCCTGGAGAACACCGGGTGGATCTTCGTGCTGCTGTCCTCCCTGTTCGTCGCCTACGTCCTGTGGCTGGCCCTGGGCCGGTTCGGCAACATCCCGCTGGGCAAGGACGGCGAACGGCCCGAGTTCAGGACCGTCTCGTGGATCTCCATGATGTTCGCCTGCGGCATGGGCATCGGCCTGATGTTCTACGGCGTCGCCGAGCCCCTCTACTACTACATCTCCCCGCCGCCGGCCACGGTCGACGCCGGCACGGCCGAAGCCGTCGAGACGGCCATGGCCACGTCGCTGTTCCACTGGACGCTGCACCCCTGGGCCATGTACGCGGTGCTCGGCATCGCCATCGCCTACGGCACCTTCCGGCTGGGCCGCAAGAACCTGCTCTCCGAGGCGTTCGTGTCCCTGTTCGGGCGGCGGGCGGTCGACGGCGCCGGCGGCAAGATCATCAACATCCTGGCCATCTTCGCCACGCTCTTCGGCTCCGCGGCCTCGCTCGGGCTGGGCGCGCTCCAGATCGGCAGCGGCCTGCAGTTCAACGGCGTGGTGGGCGAGGTGGCCACCCCGATGCTCGTGCTGATCATCGCGGTGCTCACCTTCTGCTTCGTGGCCTCGGCGGTGTCGGGCATCGAGCGCGGCATCCAGTTCCTGGCCAACACCAACATGGTGCTCGCGGTGGTCATGGCCCTCATCGTCTTCGTCGTGGGGCCCACCCTGTTCATCCTCAACCTCATCCCCAACGCGATCGGCTCCTACCTCCAGCAGCTGCCGGAGATGGCCGCCCGCACCGAGGCCTCCGGCGGCGAGGACATGCGCGCGTGGCTGTCCAGCTGGACGATCTTCTACTGGGCCTGGTGGATCTCCTGGACACCGTTCGTGGGCATGTTCATCGCCCGCATCAGCCGCGGTCGCACCATCCGCCAGTTCGTCACCGGCGTGCTGCTGGTGCCCTCCCTGGTGTCCCTGCTGTGGTTCGCCGTCTTCGGCGGCAGCGCCATCCACATCCAGCGGGAGGCGAACGCGACCCCGGACACCGGCGACGGGATCGCCACGGTCGTCGACGGCGTCCCCACCATCTCCTTCGACGGCGCGATCTACGACATGTTCAACAGTCTGGGCACTCCGCAGGCGCTGACCATCGGCCTGGCGGTGCTGGCCATGGTGCTCACCGCCATCTTCTTCGTCACGGGCGCCGACTCGGCCTCCATCGTGATGGGCTCCCTCAGCTCCCGGGGCAGTCTCGAGCCGTCGAAGCCCGTCGTGATCTTCTGGGGCGTGCTGATGGGCGGGGTCGCCGCCGTCATGCTCCTGGCCGGCGGGGACACCCCCGCGGAGGCGCTGGGTGGCCTGCAGCGGCTGACCATCGTCGCCGCGCTGCCGTTCGTCCTCGTGATGTTCGCCCTGTGCGTCGCCCTGACCCGCGACCTGCGCGCGGACCCGATGTGGTTGCGCCAGCGGCTGTCCGACTCCGTGGTGCGCCGCGCCATCCGCACCGCCGTGGACGAGTACGGGCACCAGAAGTTCACCCTGGTCACCCAGGAGAGCACGGATCCGCCCACGGACCAGATCCAGGCCGTGGACGCCACGGCCGCGGGGCAGCCGATCTACGCCCGGGAGAAGGGCCGGGAGAACGGCCAGGTCCGGAAGAAGAAGGCGGCCCGCCCATGACACCGCGGGACGGTCCGGGACGCGCCCGGCCCGCACGGCACGTTACCGCGCGCCCCGCCCGCTCCACCCCGGCGAGCCGGGGTGGAGCGGACGGACCGGACGGAGCGCGACAATGACGATTGACTACCATGGAGTCATGTCCTCCCCCGGCCCCAGACCCCCGACCGCCCTCGATGCCGCCAAGGAGCAGCCCAGCACGGACGGGGTCACCCCGGGGGGCGTCCAGTCCGTGGACCGGGCCATCACGGTGCTCGAGCTCCTCGCCCGGACCGGCGGTTCGACCGTGACCGAGGTGGCCGCGGAGCTGGGCGTGCACAAGTCCACCGCCTCGAGGCTGCTCGGCGCCCTGGAGCTCCGGGGCCTGGTGCACCACCCGAGCGACGGCAGCAGGTACCAGCTCGGGTTCGGCATCCTGCGACTGGCGCACGCGATCCCCGGCCGGCTGAGCGTGGTCGCCGAGGCGCGCGACGAGGTCCGCGGCCTGGCCCGGACCCACTCCGAGACGGTCAACCTGGCGGTCCTCCGGGAGGGCCACGCCGTCAACGTGGACCAGGAGATGGGCCCCTCCTCGGTCGCGACCCACGACTGGATCGGGAGCCTGACCCCCCTGCACGCCACCGCCAGCGGGAAGGTGCTGCTGGCGGGACTGCCGTCCGACGAGAGGGCCCACATCCTGCGCACCGAGGGCATGCCGGCCCTCACCGCGCGCACCATCACGTCGAAGGAGCAGCTGGAGCGCCAGCTGATCGACGTGGTCGCCCGCGGCTACGCCACCGTGTGCGAGGAGTTCGAGATCGGGCTGAACTCCGTCGCCGTGCCCGTGCGGGACCATCTCGGCACGGTCATCGCCTCGATCAGCGTCTCGGGACCCGCGTTCCGGTTCACGGAGCAGCACATGGCCGATCTGGTCGAGGACCTCAAGGAGGCCGGCCTGCGGGTCAGCCGGCGCATGGGCTACGTCCCCCTCGACGGCTCCGCGTAGGAGGTCCCGTGCCGCGCCCCCGGGGGCGCGGAGCCCTCCTCCGGGCTGCGGTCCCTCGGGGCGCTCAGGCGCGGAAGGAGGCGATCATCGCCTCGACCTGCCGGTGCTGCTCCGATCCGGCGTACTCCCGGGCGGCCTCGAGCGTGGGGAAGTCGTGGACCGAGCTGAAGATCACCGTCCGGTAGGTGATGCCGTTGGGCGCGACCACCCCGGTCTCGACCAGCCCCAGGCCGTACAGGACGTGCGGCAGCATCGTGGTGGGCGGAGGGGCCTCCGCATCGGTCAGCGAGGTCACGAGCCGCACGGCGTCCGGCCAGCCGTACGCGTTGCGCAGCTCCGGGGCGGACGTCAGGTCCATGGCCACGGAGCGCACCACGAACTCCCCGCTGCTGGACAGGGGCACGCTCCCCGGGACGTCCCCGAGGTGGGCCACCGGCGGCATCGAGCAGTCGGGGCCGCACTCGGCGCCCCAGGCGATGAGCACCGACAGGTGGCCCACGGGAGCACCGTCCGGCCCGAGCACCGTCACCGTGCCGCCGACGTCCGAGAAGTCCCCGTCCACGCTCCACGTCGCGGGCAGCTCGAAGGCGAAGGCGGCGTCCGCGGCCGTGCCGGAGTAGGTCACGAGCTCCGCGGGAGCCCCAGTCGGACTCGCCGTCGGGCTCGCGGTGGGCGTGCTGGTCGGGGCCTCCGTCGGACCGGCCGTCGGGTTCTCGGCGGTCGGCGACGGGCTCTCCGTGGCTGGTTCTGTGGCTGGTTCCGTGGCCGTCGGGGACTCCGCCGCCGTGGCGGCCGGCGACGCGGCCGGGCTCGTGCCCTCGGCGGAGGGGTCCCCTCCGGACGGGGTGCCGCAGGAGGCCAGGAGGAGCAGGGCCGCGGCGGCCGCGCCCAGCGCCCGGGTCGATCGTGACGTGGTCGGTGACATGTGGACGGCCCCCCGATCGCGGAGCACCAGCGCCCCGGGCGTGCGCCCGGCCCGGCTCCGAGGACTGCAGGCTACGCCGCCCGGTTCGCGGTCGGCAACGGCGGGCGGCGGGCGCCCGGCGATCGTTGTGGGATCGCAAATTCCTGGGCGCTGTCGGAGAGCGTGGGTACGCTCGGGGCACGGCCCGCTCCGGGGTCGCACCGGGGACAGGAGTGGGGCCATGGACCTGAACGGCGCGAGGATCCTGGTGGTGGGGGCGACCGGCGTCCTCGGGCGGCGGCTGTGCGAACGGCTGAGCGAGCGCACCACCGACATCGTGGTGACGGGCCGCTCCGCCTCTGCGGCGGAGGAGCTGCGGCGCGGCCTCGGCCTGCGCGCGGCCCACGCCCTCGACCTCGTGGACCACGACGAGGCGGCGGAGGTGGTGCGCCGTGCGGCCGAGGAGCTCGGCGGGCTCGACGCCGTGGTGATCGCCACCGGGGTCGCCGCGTTCGGCCCGGCGGCCGACGAGGACGAGGCCGTCGTGGAGGAGCTGTTCGAGGTCAACGCCCTCGGCCCCATGGCCGTCATCCGGGCGGCCCTGCCCCACGTCGCGGACGGCGGCGCGGTCGCGGTCCTCACCGGGGTGGTCGCGGAGCTGCCGCTGGCCGGGATGGCCGGCTACGCCGCCAGCAAGGCGGCCATGGCCTCGTGGCTGGGGTCGCTGCGGCGGGAGCTGCGCCGTCGTCGGATCGCGGTGATGGACGCCCGGCTGCCGCACATGGACACCGGGCTCGTGGACCGGGCGCTCACCGGCCTGCCGCCCCGGCTGCCGCCGGGGCACAACGTGGACGACGTCATCGCCGCGGTGGAGCGCGGCCTCGAGCGCGGCGTCCACGAGCTGCGGATCGACTGAACCGGGTGCCCGTGCCCGCCGGAGCCGCCGCGGCGGTGGGGGCGCCGTCTCACCGGGGCATGCGGATGACGGGCTTGACCACGTCGCCGGACCCGCTGTCGGCGAGGGCCTGCTCGATCTCGTCGAGCTCGTAGAAGCGCACCAGCTCGTCGAAGGGGAACCGCCCCTGCCGGTGGAGGTCGATCAGGGCGGGGATGAACTTTCCGCTGCGGCTGCCGCCGCCCAGGACCCCGACGATCCGCTTGCCCCACAGCGCGTGCATGTGGTCGAGGCTGAAGCGCGCCTGGGCGGGCGCGCCGCCGATGAGCACGAGCGTGCCCAGCATGCCCACGCAGTCCGCGGCCTGCTCCACGACGGGGACCACCCCGGTGCACTCGAACGCGTAGTCGGCGGAGCCGCCCGTGATCCGGGCGACCTCCGCGACCACGTCCGTGTCCCGGGAGTTGATGACGTGGGTGGCCCCGTAGCGGGTGGCCAGCTCGAGCCGGGAGTCGTGCAGGTCCACGGCGACGACCGTGGTGGCGGCGGTGCAGCGGGCGGCCATGATCGCGGCCAGCCCCACGGCCCCGACGCCGAAGACCACCAGGGACGAGCCCGGCTCCGGGCGGGCCTCGTTGAGCACCGCGCCGGCGCCCGTGCCCAGCCCGCAGGCCAGGGGTCCGAGCAGCTCGAGCGGCACGTCGTCGGGCGCCTTCACGAGGGCGTCGGCGAGGACGATCGAGTGGGTGGCGAAGGACGACTGGCCGAAGAAGTGCCCGGAGACCTCCGAGCCGTCCGCCCGCGTGTAGGCCGAGGTCCCTGCGTCCTCGCCCCGGAAGCGGCGGCCCGAGACGAGAGCCTCCCCGGTCCGGGCGCAGTAGCGGGGCTGCCCGTCCAGGCAGTTGCGGCACGCTCCGCACGAGGGCCACCCGATGACGACCCGGTCGCCGGGCACGACGGCGCCGACGCCCTCGCCGACCCGTTCCACGATCCCCGCGCCCTCGTGGCCCAGGATCCCCGGCAGCGGCAGCGGCATGTCACCCGCACGGGTGATGGCGTCGGTGTGGCAGACCCCGGTCGCGACGATCCGGACCAGCACCTCCCCGCGGCCGGGCTCGGCGAGCTCGACGTCCTCCAGCTCGAACGGGGCCCCGATCCCCTCGACGACGGCGGCGCGGATCCTCATGGTGTCCTCCTCGGCACTCCCGGTGCGGTGACGCGGCTCACGCGCCCCCTGCTCGGCAGTCTAGGGGCGGGCACGGTCTCCGGGGGAGGTCAGTCCCGACCGGACATGACGAGTCCGCCCGGAGCCGATCCGCGCGGGAGGCGGCGGACGGCCCGCGGGCGGCCGCGGCGCACTCCTCCTGCAGGAGGAGCGACGGGTCAGCCGTGGCCCAGGTCCCGCATCTGCTCCGGGGTGAGCCGGCCCCCGTTGGCCGCCGCGGCCTCGAACGTCGGCAGGTGGATCTCCTGGGAGGCGCTGCGCAGGTTGGTGAAGACGCGGGTCAGGGGTTCGTCCCCGCGGACCTCCTCCAGCAGCCGGTCGTAGAGCGCGATGTTGTCGGTCTCCCAGGCCGCCCAGGCGGTGGCGGCGGCCTCGAGGTCGGTGGGCGCGGAAATCCGCCCGGTGTAGGGGTTCGGCGGGACCGTGACACCGAGCCGCTCCAGCTGGCGGGTCAGGGCGTCGACGTGCTGCTCCTCGGCGGCCTGGATGCTCGCGTACGGCTCGACGGGTCCGAACTCGTCCACGACCGCCCGGTACTGCGCCGAGGCGGCGTACTCGCCCTCGGGGGACATCAGGGCCTCCCACGCGGCCGCGGCCAGGGGGTCGGCCGCGGCCGGAGGAATCGACACCGAGGGGACCGCCCCGGCAGCGCCCGGGGCGGGCGCCGTTCCGGGCTGCGTCGTCGGGCCCGTCGTGGTCAGGCCCGTCGTGGTCGGGCCCGGCGACGCGGGGCTCGTCGTCGCCGAGCTCGACGGGCTCGACGGGCTCGACGTCGGGACGGTGCCGTCCCCGGTCGGCGGGGAAGCCTGCGGACCGCAGGCGCTGACGGCCGTCACGAGGAGCACCGCGGCGGCCGGGACGATCAGTCTCTGGTGCATGATCCGTTCTCCATCCTGGGAGGAGCGGCCCGGCGGGGTCGCTCGGCTCGACGGTCTGCGGTGACGCCGATCACAACATACCCCAGGGGGTATGCGGGAGCAAGAGGTGTGACGCCTCCGCGCCTCTCTGTGACGACGTCCGACCGACCCTCTGCTCCGCGGTCCGGGGCCGGCCCGTCCTGCCCCCGCCCACGGCGGGGCCGTCAGAGCGTCAGCCGCGGCCAGCCCTTCGTGTCTCGCAGGAGCTGCCGGTCGTGGGTGGTCAGCACCACGGCCGCGGCCGTGGCGGCGAGGGCCTCGGTGAGCTCGTCCACGAGGGCGATCGAGAGGTGGTTGGTCGGTTCGTCCAGCAGCAGCACGTGCGGCCGGGACGCCAGCACCACGGCCAGCTCGAGGCGCCGCCGCTGCCCGGCCGACAGCTCCGCCACGGGGCGTCCGCGGTCCCGCGCCGCCAGCAGTCCCAGGGACTCCAGGGGGGCCACCTCGTGCTCGGCCAGCCGGTCCGCGAGCACGAGCCGGACGAGCTCCTGCTCGTAGACCTCCTGGGCCGAGCGCGCCCCGTGCCGGACCCCGTCCTGCAGCAGGTGGCCGATCCGCGCCCCGGGGGCTGCGGTGCGCCGCCCCACGTCGGGAGCCAGCGCACCGGCGAGCACCTGCAGCAGGGTGGACTTGCCCGCCCCGTTGGGGCCTGCGACGACCAGCCGGTCCCCGGACTCCAGCAGCACGTCGACGGGCCGGAGCAGCCGGCCCGTGACCGCGACGCCCTCGGCGCGCACCAGCTCGACACCGGGCAGCGCCGGCAGCTCCGGCACCGACAGCTCCAGCGGGGGCTCGGGGACGTCCACGCGGTGCCGCTCGAGGTCCTCCTGCCGGCGGTGCACCGAGCGGACGAGCCCCGGGGCGCGGGTGGCGCGGGTGTGCTTGCCGGTGCCCTTGTCCGGGCGCCATCCGTCGACCAGGCGGGAGCGGGCGCGCTGGAGGTTCCCGGCCAGCCGGGCGTGCTCGGCCTGCTGCTCCCGGTGGTCGTGGATCCACCGCGAGCGCTCGGCGGTCCGGCCGGCGCGCCAGCCCGCCACCCCGCCCCCGTACCACCGCGGGCGGCCGTCCCGGCTGGGGTCCAGGTCCAGGACGGTGTCCACGACCTGGCCCAGCAGCCGCCGGTCGTGGCTGACCAGGACCACGCCGCCGCGGAACTCGCGCAGCGCCGCCCCCAGGTGGGCCAGCCCCGCGGCGTCGAGGTGGTTGGTGGGCTCGTCCAGCAGCAGGAGGTCGTGGACGGTGCCGAGCAGGCAGGCCAGGCGCACCCGGTAGCGCTGGCCCACCGAGAGGGTGCCGAGCACCCGGGAGCGGTCGGTCACGGCGTGCAGGGCCTGCAGGGCGAGGTCCACCCGCCGGTCGGCGTCCCAGGCGTCGAGGGCCTGGGCGACCGCCAGCGCCTGTGCGTACTGCTCCGGGGCGCCCGGCCGGTCCGCGGCGAGGGCGCGGGCTGCGGCCTCGACCTGCGCCACCGCGGTGTGCTCGGCGGTGAGCTCGAGGTCCAGGAGGTCCCCCACGGTGCCCTCGGGCGGCACGGGCAGCTCCTGGTCGACCACGGCGAGCGTGCCGGTGCGGCGGACGGTGCCGGCGTCCGGGAGGAGGGCGCCCGAGAGCACCTCCAGCAACGAGGTCTTGCCGCGGCCGTTCTCCCCCACCACGCCGAGGCGGGTGGCGGGGGTGATCGTGAGGTCGAGCCCGTCCAGGACGGTGCGGGAGCCGCGGACCAGGCGGATCCCGGTGGCGGTCAGCTGGGCGTGCTCGCCCGCGGGCACGGCGGGACGGTGGACGGGAACGGCGGACATGCTTCCTCCGGGGTGCGGAGCCGCGCGCGGCCGGACGGCTGGGGCTCCTGACGAGGGGACGGGTGGGCAGGACGACGGACCGCCGCGGCGGACGCGCGGCGGGATCCGGAACCCGTCAGAGGAAGAAGTGGTGGAACATGGTCGCTCCAGGATAGCCCGGGACCGCCGGCTCGGGAGAGCCCCGGTCCGCTCCGCTGAGCCCCAACCCCCAGCTCACCCCGAGCGCCGAGTCCCCCATCGCTCGCCGGATCCCCAGGACTTTGTTGGGGACCCGGCGCACAACGTGGGGGCTCGGCAGAGTGGGTGGCTGCGAGGTGGGGACTCGGCGGGCGGGGCGGCCGGGAGAGCAGCGGGCCCCAGGTCAGGGGGTCCGGCGCTCCCGGAGGACGCCGGCCATCAGGGCCGCGACGAGCGCGAAGACCGGGACCACGAGCAGCGCCCCCCGCAGCCCCACGGCGTCGGAGAGCACCCCGACGGCCGGGGACAGGCCGAGGAAGCTGATCCGCATCAGCCAGCTGACCAGGGCCAGGCCCGTCCCGGTCCGCAGCCCGGGGATGTCGTCGGCGGCGTGGAAGGCCGCGGGCACGAGCGTGGCGCAGCCGAAGCCGGCCAGCGCGAAGCCCGCGACGGCCGGGCCCGGCGCCGGGGCGAGGACCACGAGCAGCATCCCGGTCGCGCTCAGGGCGGCCCCGCCGCGGACCACCGCGGCCCGGCCCCAGCGGTCGGTCATGGGGTCGCCGAGCATCCGGCCCACGAACTGCGCCGCCATGAGCGCCACGAGCCCGAGCCCCGCGGTGGCCAGCGGGGCGCCCAGCTCGGCGTTCAGGTACACGGCCGACCAGTTCTGCCCGGCGTCCTCGACCATCACCCCGGCCATCGCGATCACGGCCACGGGCAGGAGGCTGACGACGACGATGCGCCCCGCCGACCGCCGCCCCGTCCCGGCGGGCCCGGAGCCGGGGTCCGGCCGGGAGCCGGTGGTGCCCAGGCCCGTCGTCGTCGTGCCATCCGGAAGCGGATCCTCCGGCGGCGGGTCGTCCGAGCTGACCGTGCGCAGCTCCTGCCCCTCGGCCGGGCTCAGCGCGGCGCGCAGCGCCACGAGGGCGACCGCGCTCCACACGAGCCCGCTCGCCGGCAGGTGCCACCCCAGGGGCACGCCGAGGGCGAGCGCCGCGGTGCCCATGAGCCCGCCGACCACGGCGCCCAGGCTCCACAGGGCGTGCAGGGAGTTGATGATCGAGCGGCCGCGGGCGCGCTGGACCTCCATCCCCTGGGCGTTCTGGGCGGTGTCCACGTGGGCGTCCAGGGCGCCGCCCAGGAACATCGCCGCGAGGAACACCCCCGCGCCCAGCCCCGTGCCAGCGCCCAGGCCCGCCCCGGCCCCGGCGGCCGCGAGGCACACGGAGAGCAGGACGGTGCCCAGGGCCGCCACCCGGCCGGAGCCGAAGCGGCGGATCGCCCGGGCGGGGAGGGCGCCCACGAGGATCGCCCCGAGCGGGAACGCCACGACCAGCAGGCCGTAGAGGGTGTTGGAGAGCCCGAACGCGTCCTTGACCTCCGGCAGGCGCGGCAGCAGGTTGGCGTAGAGGGCGCCGTTGGTGAGGAAGAACGCGGACACCGCGATCCGGGCGCGCCGGACCCGCGCGGGGTCGAGGGCGGTGGTCTGGACGGTCACGTCCACGACTCTAAGGGCTGGGTTCCCCCGCCTCCGCCCCCGGCCCGCTGGAGTCAGGGGGCGACGGGCCGTCCAGGGCGTCGCCGAGGCGGTCCCGGAACCCCCGCACGGCCTCGGCCACCTCGTCCGAGCACAGCAGCCGCCACGGCACGTCCGCCGGGATCCAGGGCAGCGCCATCAGCAGCTCCGGGACGGAGCCGCCGGTGACGGTCCAGTCGACGGTGTCCCCGGGACCCTGCACCGCCGTGGCCGCCCACGGCCCGAAGTGCTCCCGGACCCGGTCCAGGCCCACGGTCATCCGCACCGTCAGCTCGTGCCGCGCGGCGGCCGCGCCGTGGGCGGCCAGGACGAACTCGGCGGCGTCCGCGGCGGGCAGCTCCCGCGGCGCGACGCGCACGGCGGTGCCCGCCAGCCTCCGCAGCCGGTCGATGCGGAACGTGCGCCAGTCGGCGCGGTCGGCGTCCCAGGCCACGAGGTACCACCACCGGTCCCGCGGGACCAGGGAGTGCGGCTCGACCAGCCGGGCGCTCTCCCGGCCCTGCCGATCGACGTAGCGGAAGCGCACCCGCTCGTGGTCGCGGCAGGCCAGGGCGAGCTGGGCGAGGACCTCGGTGGCCACGTGCGCGTCCGTGCGGGCCACCGGGACGGTGTGCGCCTGCAGCGCGGCGACCCGGCGGCGCAGGTGCCGCGGCAGCACCTGCTGGACCTTGGCCAGGGCGCTCAGCGACGTCTGCTCGCCGTCGCCGACGCCGTGCACCGCGGCGGTGCGCAGCCCCACGGCGATGGCCACGGCCTCGTCGTCGTCGAGCAGCAGCGGCGGGATGCTGGTGCCGCCGGCGAGCTGGTACCCGCCCGCCGTGCCGGGGCGGGCCGTGACCTCGTAGCCGAGCTCGCGCAGCCGGTCGATGTCCCGGCGCAGCGTCCGCTCGGAGACCGTCAGCCGCTCGGCGAGCTCGGGCCCGGACCAGTAGCGGTGGGTCTGCAGCAGGGACAGCAGCCGGAGCACCCGCGACGTCGGATCGGACATGACCCGCAATCTACGCCCCCCTGCGGACAGCTGGTGGCCTGAATGCGCTCTACCGTGGACCCATGAGCACCCCACCCATCATCAGCGCCCGCGGGCTGAGCAAGAGCTTCCGCGGGCCCGGCGGCCGGACCGTCGAGGCGGTGGCCGACCTGACCATGGACGTGGTGCCCGGCACGCTGACCGCGTTCCTCGGGCCCAACGGCGCGGGCAAGTCGACCTCGCTGCGCATGCTCACCACGCTGCTGCGGCCCACCGGCGGCACCGCCACCGTGTGCGGGTTCGACGTCGCCCGGCAGCCGGCCGAGGTGCGCGCCCGCATCGGCTACATCGGGCAGAAGAACGGGGCCGGACAGTACCAGCGGGTCCGCGACGAGCTGCTCAGCCAGGGCGCCCTGTACGGGCTGAGCCGGGCGGAGACGCGGCGCCGCGTGGACGAGCTCGTGGAGGCCCTCGGCCTCGGCGACCTCGTCCGCCGGCCCACGATGAAGCTCTCCGGCGGCCAGCGCCGCCGCGTGGACATCGCCCTGGGACTGATCCCCGGCCCCCAGCTGCTCTTCCTCGACGAGCCCACGACCGGACTGGACCCCCAGTCCCGCGCGCACCTGTGGGAGCACATCCTCGACCTGCGCCGCCGCTACGGGACCACGCTGTTCCTCACCACCCACTACCTCGACGAGGCCGACCAGTTCGCCGAGCGGGTCATGGTCGTGGACCGGGGACGGATCATCGCCGACGACACCGCGTCCCGGCTCAAGACGGACCTGGCCGGCGACCGGATCGCCCTCACCCTGGACGCCGACCCGCCCGCCGCCGCGGCGGCCGTCCGGCGCGCGGCCGCCGCGGCGGGGGCCGGCGGCGCCGAGCCGGAGGCGGTCCCCGCCGGGGAGGGCACCCGCGTGGTCGTCGCGGTCGAGCACGGCGAGCGCGTGCTGCCCGCCTTGCTGCGCGAGCTCGACCGGGCCGGCCACGCCGTGCGGACCGCCGAGCTGACCCGCCCGACCCTCGACGACGTCTTCCTCCGGCTCACCGGCCGGAGCCTGCGCGAGGAGCGGACCGACGCGTCCGAGACCGACCCGGCCGCCGAGGCCACGAGCGTGGGAGCACCCCGATGACCGCCGTTCCGACCACCCGCGAGTCCCCCGGCGGCACCGACCGGGCCCGCCCGGCCGGGATCGTCCACGACTCCGTCAGCGTCTTCGTCCGCGAGCTCCGGCCCGTGGTCCGGGACCCCTTCAGCCTGGTGTTCTCGCTCATGCAGCCGCTGATGTTCCTGGCCTTCTTCGGCCCGCTCCTGGGCGGGATGACCGGGCTGCCCCTCGACCAGGCGTTCCAGTGGTTCGTGCCGGGCATCGTGGTGATGATCGCGCTGTTCGGCACCGCGATGACCGGCTCGAACCTGCTGTTCGAGATCCAGTCCGGGGCGCACGAGCGGATGCTCGTGGCGCCGGTGACCCGCTCCGCGCTCATGGTGGGGCGCGCGTGCAAGGAGATGGTGCCGCTGGTCCTGCAGGCCCTGGTGCTCTCCGGGGTGGCCGCGTTCTTCGGCTTCCGCCCGTCCCTGCCCGGCATGGTGGTGGGCCTGGCGATCCTCGCGGTCTTCGGGGTGGGGCTCGGGGCGCTGAGCTACGCCCTCGCCATCGTCTCCCGGAACCGGGACTGGATGTTCTGGACCGTGCAGCAGGGTCTGCTGTTCCCGCTCATGCTGCTCTCCGGGATGCTCCTGCCGCTCGAGGCCGGTCCGGGGTGGATGCAGGTGCTCTCGCGGTTCAACCCGCTCACCTACATGGTCGACGCCGAGCGGGCCCTGTTCAACGGCCAGTTCGGCGATCCGGCCGTGGCCGCCGGAGCCCTCGCCGCGGTCGTACTGGCCGCCCTGGGCCTGACCGTGGGGATCCGGGCGATGCGCAACAGCATCTGAGGGGCCCACCGGGAAGGTCGCCGGGAAGGTCGCCGGGAGGGTCGCCGCGGAGGTCGCCCGGTGACGCTCAGAGCCACCGCTTCCACTTGAACACCCCGTAGAGGGCCACCCCCATGCCCAGCATGGCCAGCAGCGCGAGCGGGTAGCCCAGCGTCCACGCGAGCTCGGGCATGTGCTCGAAGTTCATCCCGTACACCGTGCCCACGAGGGTCGGGGCGAAGAGGATCGCGGCCCAGGAGGAGATCCGCTTGACCTCCTCGCTCTGCGCCAGGGCCGACTCGGTGAGCCGCTGCATCTCGTCGTTCTGCCGCTGGCCCACCAGGGTCGCGTGCACCGTGAGGGCGTTCTGCAGGAGCACCCGGAACGCGTCCGCGCGCTCGGCCACCCGGATGGCGTGGTCCTGCACGTCCCGCAGCCGCTGCTGCAGCTCGAGGTCGAGCCCGTACTTCTCCGCCCCGTGCTGCAGGGCCTCCAGCATGGCCACCAGCGGGTGGACGGCGCGCTGGAACTCGATGACCTCCCGGGAGAGCTCGTAGACGCGGCGGGAGACGTCCCGGTCCGCGCCGAAGATCTCGTCCTCGATCTCGTCGATGTCGTTCTCGAGTCCCGCGACCACGGGGGCGTAGCCGTCGACCACTTCGTCCAGGATCCCGTACAGCACCGCCTGCGGGCCCGTGCCCAGCAGCTCCGGCGCGGCCTCCAGCCGGCGCCGGACCGCGGCCAGGTCGGGCGACTCGGCGTGGCGGACCGTGACCACGAAGTCGCGGCCCACGAACACGTGCAGCTCCCCGAACTCGACCTTCTCCACGTCGTCCAGGTAGCGGGCCGGGCGCAGCACCACGAAGAGGGTGTCCCCGAAGCGCTCCAGCTTGGCGCGCTGGTGGCCCTTCAGGGCGTCCTCCACCGCGAGGTCGTGCAGCCGGAACTCCGCGGCCACGGACTGCACCTCGGCCGGCTCCGGGCGGTAGAGACCGATCCAGGCCATCCCGCCGCGCCCGCGCAGCGCCGCGTAGGTCTCGTCGAGGTCCTCCGGGGTCGACGTGCGCCGGCCCTCCACGTACACCACGTTGTCCACCAGCGTCACCGCGTGCCACCTCCCGTTCTGCCCGTCGCCCGTCCCGCCCCATCATGACAGGACCCGCGCCCAGGGCCGGACCGGTGGGTCCGGTGCAGGTGCCGGGCGGGCGGTCAGCCCTTCACGGCGCCGCCGGTGAGCCCGGAGACGATGTAGCGCTGGAGGAACAGGAACAGCGCGACCACCGGGATCGCCGCCAGGATCGCCCCGGCGGTGAAGACGCCCCAGTTCTCCCCGAACTGCACGGAGACGAACTGGTACAGCCCCACGGCCAGCGTGTACTTGTCCGGGTCCTGGAGCACGATCTGGGCCAGCAGGAAGTCCGAGAAGGACGCGATGAAGGACAGCATCCCGACCACCACGAGGATGGGGGTCACCAGCGGCAGGATCATCGTCCAGTAGATCTGGGCGTGCGAGGCGCCGTCGATCTCCGCGGCCTCGTCGAGGTCCTTGGGGATGGTGTTGAAGAAGCCGTACATCAGGAACGTGTTGGCGCCCAGCGCCCCGCCCAGGTAGACGGCGACGAGGCCCAGCCGGGAGTTCAGGCCCATGAACGGGTAGACCCCGGAGATCGCGAACAGCAGCAGGAAGATCGCCACGAACGCCAGCAGCTGGGGGAACATCTGGATGACCAGCAGGGCCAGCAGCCCGCCCTTGCGGGAGCGGAAGCGGAACCGGGAGAACGCGTAGGCGGCGGCCGCACCCATGAGCACGGTGCCCACGGCCGTGGTGACCGAGACGAACAGCGAGTTCCCGAACCAGGTCAGGTAGGGGTTCTGCGGGTCGTTGAGCAGGTTCGTGTAGTTGGCGCCCGTCACGTCCGAGAACAGCTGGTTGGACCCGAGCAGGGAGCCCGAGGCGGACAGCGAGGCCGAGAAGGCGTAGACCAGCGGGAAGAGGGCGAAGACGCACGCGGCGATCGCGGCGAGGTGCTTCCACCCGCCGCCGGCGGAGCGACGGCGCCGGCGGGGCCGGGGAGCCCCGGGCGCGGCGCCCGGGGGCCGCAGCGTGTCCGTCGGCTGGAGGGTGGTCGGGGTTCCGGCGGACGGCGCGGCCGCGGCGGCGGCCCAGGGGGCGCGGTCCGTGCCGTCGGGGCCGGGGCGGTCGCCCGGGGTGGGTGCGGTGGGAGTGGGCATGTCAGCTGATCTCCTCGAGAGCCTTGCTGCGGCGGAACGTCAGCGCGGAGATGACGGCCACCATGATGAAGATGAGGATGGACAGGGCGGAGGCCAGACCGTAGTCGTTGGTGCCGCCGGCGAACGCGATCTTGTAGACGAACGAGATGAGGATGTCCGTGGCGCCCACCCCGGTGGTGGACTCCAGGTCCTGGGGACCGCCGCCGGTGAGCAGGTAGATCACGTTGAAGTTGTTGAAGTTCATGGCGAAGGACGCGATGAGCAGCGGGCCCACGGCCACCATGAGCATGGGCAGGGTGATCGCCCCGAACTGGCGCACCGGCCCCGCACCGTCCATCTCGGCCGACTCGTAGAGCTCGCCGGGAATGGCCTGCAGGGCGCCGGTGGTCACGAGGAACATGTACGGGAAGCCCAGCCAGAGGTTGACCAGCAGCAGCGAGAGCTTGGCCAGCCAGGGGTTCTCGAGCCAGGGCACCCCGGCGCCGCCCAGCAGGACCTGGTTGACGAAGCCGAAGTCCGCGTTGAGCAGACCGGCCCAGATCAGGATGGACAGGAAGGCGGGGAAGGCGTACGGCAGGAAGATGACGGCCCGGTAGACGTTGCGGAACCTCAGCTTCTCGTCGTTGAACAGGATCGCCAGGAGCAGCCCCAGGAAGAAGGTCAGCGCCACCGAGAGGATCGCGAAGGCGAAGGTCCACAGGGTCACGGAGACGAACGGGCCGCCCAGGACCTCCGGGTCGAAGATCGCCCCGAAGTTGTCCAGGCCCACGAAGACCCGCCAGCCCGGTCGCAGGGCCTCGCCGTCGGCGCTGACGAACGCGCCCTCGCCGTTGTTCGCGTACACGGTGCCGTCGTCGGCGACCATGGCGTCGGCCGCCTCGTCGTGCACGAGCGTGGGCTCGTAGGCGTAGGCCGTCCGGCCGTCGTCGGTGCGCAGCACGCCCTCGGCCTCCTGCTCGCCCACGGGCACCCGCAGGTCCGCCAGCTCGCCGGCGGCCGCCACGACGCCCCCGTAGTCGAGGATCTCGTAGCCGGGCGCCTCGGCGACGCGCCCGTCGGCGGCGGTCGCCCCCTCGAGCGGCGCGAGCGGCTCGCCGGTGGTGCCCACGAGCACTTGGCCGTCGCGCACCGTGGCCAGGGCCAGGCCGTCGGCGCCCTCGAGCACCGTGACCGGGTAGGCCCCGGAGCCCTCGATCCGCTGCTCGTACGTGGTGGTGAGCTGCGTGATCGCCGCGTCCTTCGTGGCGTTGTGGCCGTCGCCGTAGTTCGTGAACGCCGTGGCGGCGGTGTAGATCAGCACGAAGATCTGGAACACCAGCAGGAAGATCAGCCCGGGGAACAGGTACTTCGCGGGCAGCAGCTTCCTGGTCGGCAGGAAGTACACGAGATCGGCTGCGATCAGGGCGACGACGAGGAAGGCCAGGATGCCCCAGCTGCCGGCGGCCCAGGCCGCCAGGATGCCGAAGAGGCCGAACGCGTTGATCAGCGCCATCAGGACCAGTTTGACCACGAAGCCCACGCCGAATCCGCGGGAATGGGCGTGCTGGAGCTCGAGGGGGGCGCCGAGGCCGGCGCCCCCGCCGGTCGCTCCGGGGGCGGCGGTCCCGCCCCGGATGGGGGTGCGCGTGCTCATCAGATCTGTCCTTCGATATTGTCGATCATGCGGTTCCACAGCTCCACGGGGTCCCCGCGGCCGTCCACGACGGCGTTCTCCGTCGTGCCCCAGAAGCTCCACACCGCGCCCATCTCGGGGATGGCCGGCATGGGCAGACCCGTCTCGGCGATCTCCGCGTAGGCGGAGCGCAGCGGGTCGCCCTGCATGCGGTCGACGGCCACCTGGCTGGCGGGGGGCCGGCCCGTGCTCTCGTACATGGCCGTCTGCGCCTCGGGGCGCGTGAGGTAGTTGGCGGCGAAGTCCTGGGCCGCCATCGGGTTCTGCGCGTTGGCGTTGACGAAGAACGCCTGGACGCCCACGAACGGGCGGGCCTCCTCGTCCCCGGCCGGGGGCACGGGCAGGACGCTCACGTCCATCCCGGCGGCCTCGACGTCGGTCAGCTCCCACGGGCCGCCCAGGTGGAAGGCGGACTCGCCGTTGAGGAAGGACTCCTTGGCGATGTCCGGGGTCATGGAGGTGCGCAGGTCCCCGGAGGCTCCGAGCTCCTGCAGGTAGCGGGCGAACTCGTTGCCGTCCTCGCCCCCCATGGTGAGGTTGCCGGTGTACTCCCCCTCCGCGGTGCGCTCGAACACCTCGGCCCCGAACGAGGTCTGCAGGGCGTAGAGATGGTACGGGTCGCCGGCCTCGGGCGACTGGCTCACCGTGAAGGGGTACTCGATGCCCCGCTCCTCCATGAGCCGGTGACCGATCGCCCGCAGCTCGTCGAACGTGGCGGGGTCCTGGGCGGCGAGCTCGTTGTTGCGCAGCATCGCCACGTTCTCGATCGCGTACGGCACCCCATAGCTCACCCCGTTGTAGACGACGGCCTCCCGGGCGTTCTCGGTGAAGTCCTCCGCCCGGTCCCCCATCTCCACGGGGACGACGACGCCGTTGGACGCCAGCTGCCCGAGGTTGTCGTGCGGCGAGACGATGATGTCGGGGGCCTGCCCCGTGGGCGACTGGGAGATGAAGTTGGAGATCGCCTGCGCGTTGATCTCCCGCTGGACGAACTCCACCTCCACCCCGGTGTCGGCGGTGAATTCCTCGGCGATCTGCTGGAGGGCGGGGATCTCGTCGGACCCCGCCTGGATCTTGATGCTGCCCGGCCCGCCGGCCAGGCCGGCGACCCCGGCCGTGGGCGCCGACGAGCACCCCGCGAGCAGGAGCACGGCACCGACGGCGCAGGCCGCCCGGTGGAGGTGTTTCATGGTGGGGTTCCTCGATGTCTTCCGTGGTCGCGCGGTCGCGACGGCCGTCGGTCTGCGGGGGTGGTGCGGGTCGGGGGGCTGCTGCCGCCGGGGGCTTCACCCGGGAGGTGAGCTGGCTCACTACTGTAAGCGCTACCACCACGGCTGTCCACATCCGATACAGCACCCGCCTTGCCAAGGCACTCGATGTGATAGCGCTTCCAGTCCGTGGGGATCCGCTCTACGATGGACCGCATGTCCACGACCTACGGTGCGCTGCAGTCCCTGCGCCTCACACCCGTCCACGACCGCGACCAGGAGCCGAAGTGGTGGCGTTCCTCGGTGATCTACCAGGTGTATCCCCGCTCGTTCCGGGACCTCGACGGGGACGGCGTCGGCGACCTCGCCGGCATCACCGCCGAGCTGGGACAGCTGGCGGAGCTGGACATCGACGCGATCTGGCTCTCCCCCTTCTACCCCTCCCCGCAGCTGGACGGCGGCTACGACGTGAGCGACTACTGCGACGTCGACCCCTCCTTCGGCACCCTCGCGGACTTCGACGCGCTGGTCTCGGCCGCGGACGCCCTGTCGATCCGGGTGATCATCGACCTCGTGCCCAACCACTGCTCGCAGGAGCACGTCCTGTTCCGGCAGGCCCTCGCGGCGGGTCCCGGCGCCCCGGAGCGCGACCTGTTCGTCTTCCGGGACGGCCGCGGCGCGTCCGGGCAGCTGCCCCCCAACAACTGGCAGTCCCACTTCGGGGGCCCGGCCTGGACCCGGGTGACCGAGTCCGACGGGCAGCCCGGCCAGTGGTACCTCCACCTGTTCGACTCGTCGCAGCCCGACTTCAACTGGGACAACGAGCTGGTCCGCCAGGAGTTCGAGCGGGTGCTGCGCTTCTGGCTCGACCGCGGCGTCGCCGGCTTCCGGGTGGACGTGGCGCACGCGCTCATCAAGGCGGAGGGCCTCCCGGACTGGGACGGGCGGGCCGACGGGGGGAGCATCCCGGGCTACCCGTTCACCGACGCCCCGATGTTCGGGCAGCCGCAGATCCACGACATCTACCGGCGCTGGCGCGAGGTGCTCGCGGAGTACGACGGCGAGCGGATCCTCTGCGCCGAGGCGAGCGTGGACCCGCTGGACCGCCTGGCCGACTGGGTGCGCCCCGACCAGATGCACCAGACGTTCAACTTCTCCTACCTGGCGGCGCCGTGGGACGCCGCGGAGCTGCGCCGGATCATCACCTCCTCCCTCGAGGCGTTCGACGCGGTCGGGGCCCCCACCACCTGGGTGCTGTCCAACCACGACGTCGTGCGGCACCCGACCCGCCTGGCGCTGACCGCGGACTCCCCGCGGCCGGGCGACGGCCGCGGGCCCGAGGACGAGCAGCCGGACCACGTGCTGGGCACGCGGCGGGCACGTGCCGCGTCCCTGCTCATGCTCGGCCTGCCGGGCGGCGTGTACCTGTACCAGGGGGAGGAGCTGGGCCTGCCGGACCACACGACCCTCCCCCACGACGTCCGCCAGGACCCGACCTACCATCGGACCGGCGGGAGCCGGCTCGGCCGTGACGGCTGCCGGGTGCCGCTGCCCTGGACCAGCACCGGGGCGTCCCTGGGCTACAGCGCCACGGGCGAGGCCTGGCTCCCGCAGCCCCCGGGCTGGGCGGAGCTCTCGCGCGAGGCGCAGCGCCACGACCCGGCGTCCACGCTGTCCCTCTACCGCTCCGCGCTGGCGCTGCGGCGCGAGCACGGGCTCGGCTCGGGCTCGCTCGCGTGGGCGGAGGACCTCACGGGCCCGGACTGTCTCGGGCTCGTCAACAACGGCGTCCTGGTGCTGCTGAACACGGGCTCCGCCCCGGTCGAGCTGCCGGACCTGCCGGTCCTGCTCCGCAGCGGGTCCCCGGCCTCCGCGCCGCATATCCTGGACCCGGAGGAGTGCGCATGGCTGCAGACGGAGGACCCCGGCACGACCGGACGATGAACCCACCCCGGCTCCAGGACGTCGCCGCGCGGGCGGGCGTGTCCACCGCGACCGTCTCCCGCGCGCTCAGCGGCAAGGGGCACGTCTCGCCCCGCGCCCGGGCCCGGGTCCGCGAGGCGGCGCAGGAGCTGGGCTTCGTCGTTTCCTACCACGCCTCGAGCCTGGCGAGCGGCCGGAGCCGCAACATCGGGGTGGTCCTCCCCCACGTCGACCGGTGGTACTTCTCCACCGTCCTCGAAGGAGTGGCCGGCGCGCTCATGGAGGCCAGGTACGACCTGACCCTCTACAACTTCGAGGGGGACCGCTACCGGGAGACCGTGCTGACCGACTTCCTGCTGCGCAAGCGCCTGGACGCGGCCGTGGCGGTGTCCCTGCACCTGGACCCGGCGGAGACGGAGCAGATGTTCGCCGCCGGCATCCCCCTCGTCGGGGTCGGGGGCCCGCTGGTGGGGGCGCCCACCATCAGCATCGACGACCTCGACGTCGGGCGCCGCGCGACGCAGCACCTCATCGGGCTGGGCCACCGGCGGATCGCGCACCTCGGCGGGGCCGAGGAGGGCAGGCGCTACTTCCCCATGTCCAGCGACCGCCGGGACGGCTGGGAGCAGGCGATGGCGGACGCCGGGCTGGCCGTGGAACCCGCGTGGTCGCTCGTCGCGGACTACACGTTCACCGACGCGTACCAGCAGGCCAAGAATCTCCTGGCGGACCCCGCCGACCGCCCGACCGCCATCTTCGCCTCGTCCGACGAGATGGCGGCCGGGACGATCCTGGCGGCGCGGGACCTCGGGCTCACCGTGCCCGGGGACCTGTCCGTCATCGGCGTCGACGCCCACCCCATCGGGGAGGCCTTCGGCCTGACGACCCTGGACCAGCACGCCCGGCAGCAGGGCACCCGCGCTGTGGAGCGGCTCCTCGAGCACCTGGCCGGAGGGAGCCGCGAACCGTCGAACGAGCTCTTCCCGGCCCACTTCGTCGCCCGCTCCTCCACCGGCCCGGCCCCGGCCTCCGACCACCGCCCCTGACCCGGCGGTCGGCGCGGAGGGAGCGCAGGACGGGCCGGTCAGGCCACGGTGAAGGTCCGCTCGTGCCACCCGGAGGCGCCGTCCGGGGCGGGCGGAGCCTGCTCGGCGGTCTGGACGGTCCCGTCCCGGTCGACGGCCCGCACCCGCGCGGTGTGCCGGCCGCCCGGGAGGTCGGTGCGCAGCACCCACTGCCGCCAGGTGTCGTCCGTGCCCACGGAGCCGAGCTCGGCGTCCTGCCACGGCCCCTCGTCCACGCTGACCTGGACGGCGGCGATCCCGGTGTGCTGGGCCCACGCCGTGCCGGCGAGGACCGCGGGCCCCGGCTCCGTGCGCCCGCCCTCGGCCGGCACCTCGATGCGGGAGGACATCTTGATCGGCCCCCGGGCCGTCCAGCCGCGCGAGGTCCAGTACGCCTCCGCCCGGTCGAAGCGGGTGACCTCGAGGTCCACGACCCACTTGGTCGCCGAGACGTAGCCGTAGAGCCCCGGCACGACCATCCGCACGGGGTAGCCGTGCTCGAACGGCAGCGGCTCCCCGTTCATGGTCACCGCGAGCAGGGAGTCCCGGCCGGGGTCGGTCAGGGCCTCGAGCGGGGTGCTCGCCGTGAACCCGTCCTCGGAGGTCGAGAGCACCATGTCCGCCTCGGCGGAGGGCCCGGCCTCGGCGAGCAGGTCCCGGATCGGCACGCCGGTCCAGACCGCGTTGCCCACGAGGTCGCCGCCCACGGGGTTGGACACGCACGCCAGCGTCACGATCCGCTCGACGAGCGGCCGGGCCGTGAGGTCGTCGAAGCGCAGGGTCAGCTCGCGCTCCACCATGCCGTGGATCCGCAGCTCCCACGCGTCCACGTCGATGCGCGGCACGGACAGGGCCGTGTCGATGCGGTAGAAGTCGTCGGCGGGCGTGAGCCAGGGCTCCACCTCCGCCACGCCGAGGTCGGCCCCGGCGGGGACCGGGTCCCGCACGGCCGGGGCGGGGATGCGCAACAGGTCCCGGGCGGCGGGCGCCCGGGACGCGGCCGCGGACGCCCAGCGTCCCGCGACGCCGGCGGCGGCGCCCAGCACCGCGGCGGCCGCGGAGAGCCGGACGAAGCCGCGGCGGTCGAGGGCGTCCCCGGACCGGCCGGACGGAGCGGCGCGGCGGGTGAGCACCGTCAGGAAGAGCGCCCCCGCCCCCGTGCCGACGACGACGGGGACCGTGTCCGCCACGGTGGGCCCCGCCCGCGTCAGCACGGCCAGCAGCCCGAGGAGCCCCAGCACGCCGAGCAGCACCGTGCCCATGGGCGGGTTGGCGCGCTGCGCCGCCCCGATGCCCGTGCCGACCGCCACGAGGCCGGCGGCCATGACGAGCAGCAGCACGAGCTTGTCCGCGGTGCCGAACAGGGCGATCGCGGCGTCCTTGACCGGGGCCGGGACCGCGTCCACGATCACCCCGCCCACCGCCGTGAGGGGCGCGCCGACCGGCCCGGTCACCCAGGCGAGCAGCTCGGCCAGGCCCACGGCGAGGGCGGTCGCGGCGACCCCGGCGAGGATCCACGGCCCGAGGTCGGCGGGGGCCCGTCGTCGTCGCCCGGTGTCCGGGCGGTCCGCGGTGGAGGTCATGCGCGTCAGCGTGTCACGTGGCCCTGAGATCAGCCTGGGCGAGCGCGTCCCCGAACCGCTCGAGCGCCTCCTGGCCCACGACGTCCCCCGGCAGCAGGGGGACCTGCAGCAGCGGGACGCCCGGGAGGGCGCCGCGCAGGGTGGCGACGTGCACCTCCTCCAGCGCGCGGCGCTCGGCGAGGAAGTCCCCGGCGTCCGCCGGGGAGCGCTTGTTGACCACGAGGGCCCCCACGTGCACGCCGGCGCGGACCAGCTGCTCGTGCAGCTCCGCGGTCTCGAGGACGGGCAGCCGTTCGGCCGCGAGGACGATGACGAAGCTGCAGCGCTCGGCGTCCACCAGCACCTCGCGCAGGGCCTCGAAGCGCTCGCGGCGGCGCAGCAGGATCCGCCGGATCTCGAGGTCCCGCTCCTCGCGGGGGTCCCGGGGCCGGCCGGTGCCCACGATGCTCTCGCTCGCGGCGTCCCGGTCCTCGAGGCCGCGCAGGGCAGCCCCGAACTTCTCCGCCCTCCCGCGGCGCCGCAGCAGCCCCTCGGTCCAGGCGGACATGATCTCGGGCAGGGCCATGAGCCGGGCGGTGTGCCCGGAGGGTGCGGTGTCGAAGACGATGAGGTCGTAGTCGTCCAGGTCCGTGTCCACGAGCTCCGCGATCCGCTCGAGCACCGCCGATTCGTGGGTGCCGGGCGAGTCCCGGGCGAGCTCCATGTGCTTGTCGACCTCGGCGGCGAGGTGCTCGGGCATCAGCCGGCGGATGGTGGCGCCCACGGCGGCGAGGTGGGCGTCGGTCGTGGCGACCGGGTCCACCTCGATGCCGTCGAGGGCGCCGCCGCCGAGATCGCGGGCCAGCGGGGTGATCCGGTCACCCACCGGGCGCTCCCACAGGTGCCCGAGGTTGTGGGCGGGGTCGGTCGAGACGACGAGCACCCGGCGGCCGGCGCGGGCCTGGGCGAGGGCGGTGGCGGAGGCGACGGCGGTCTTGCCGACGCCGCCCTTGCCGCCCACGAACAGGACCCGGCGGGCGGCGGCGAGCTCTAGCAGCATGAGATGTGCTCCAGGGGCGAGCGCTCCATGCCCATCCGCCGGTGCCAGTCGTGGAACCGGTCGTAGACCACGGGCAGCAGCTCCACGGTGTAGTAGCTGACGGGGTTGGGCACGCCCAGGGCCTCGGAGAGGACCAGCATCATGAACAGGTCCTCCTCGTCGCGCTGGGCGCGGGCGAAGGTGCGACGGTAGGGCGCCACGTAGAACTCGTGCAGGCCCGCACCGAGGCGGGCCTGCACGGAGCGCAGCCGGTCGAGGGCCCTCACCGGCTCACAGGGAGCGGTTCTCCCCGGCCGAGGTGCTGACGGTCTCCTCGTCCAGCTCGGGCGGGCTCTTCCGGGCCGCGTTCATGGCGGCCACGGACTCCACGATGACCCACAGGGCCGCGATCAGGATGATCACGTCGAGCACGAGCAGGAACCAGTTCTCGGCGGCCCAGAACTGCCCCAGCTGCACGATCAGCGCGTAGACGGACATCACCAGCAGGAACACCAGCGGCACCAGCACGGGCAGGACCGGGCGGCCCTTGCGCAGCAGGATCACCGCGATCATCGACAGCGTCAGACCGGCCAGCAGCTGGTTGGAGGTGCCGAACAGCGGCCAGATCAGCATGCCGCCGGAGCCGTCCGCGCCGGCGCTGAAGGTCAGCCCCATGGCCACCGCGAGGACGATGAGGGTGGAGACCACCTTGCCGATGCTGACGCCCATGATGTGCCCGGCCTCCTGCACCACGAAGCGCTGCAGGCGGATGCCGGTGTCCATCGTGGTGGCCGCGAAGAGCACGGCCATCGTGGCGAGGATGGTCGCGCTCAGCGACGGCGGGATGCCCAGCCCGGAGTTGACGACCGAGGCGCCGCCCTGGACGAACGCGGCCACGCCGCCCTGGCCGAACGCGCTGTACACGGCCTCCCAGTCGGCGAGGGTGCGGAACCCGGCGGTGGTCGCGATGATCGCGCCGAGTGCCAGCAGGCCCTCGCCCACGGCGCCGAAGTAGCCGACGAAGCGGGCGTCCGTCTCCTTGTCCAGCTGCTTGGAGGACGTGCCCGAGGCCACGATCCCGTGGAACCCGGAGATCGCGCCGCAGGCGATGGTCACGAACAGCAGCGGCACGATGCTCGGCGTGCCCTCGGGCACGGAGGTGTTGAACGCGGGCGCCACCACGGTCGGGGCGGAGATCAGGACGGCGCCGTAGAGGATGCCCAGGGCGATGAACAGCTGGAGGCCGTTGATGTAGTCGCGCGGCTGCAGCAGCATCCACACGGGCAGCACGGACGCGATGCCCGCGTAGACGAAGAGCACCACGATCCAGAACGCGTTGGCCGGCAGGCCCAGGACCGTCTCCGGCAGGACCACCGGGAAGCGGTCGCCGAGCAGGATGAGGGCGTAGAGCGCCACGACGCCGACCACGGACACGACGGCGAGGTTCCACTTGTAGCGGTAGACCGCCTGGCCGATGAGCAGCGCGACCACGATGGCGCCCCACGTGGGGATGACCGAGGTGGGGGTGCCGACCAGCAGGTTGGAGATCACGACGGCGAACGCGGCGTTGACCATGAGCAGCACGAGGAAGATCACGACCAGGAACAGGTTGCGGCCGCGGTGGCCGATGTACTGCCCGGAGAGCGAGCCGATGGACTTGCCACGGTGCCGGTTGGACGCCCACAGGGCGCCGAGGTCGTGCACGCCGGCGAAGAAGACGGTGCCGAGGGTCACCCAGAGGAAGGCGGGCACCCAGCCCCAGATGACGGCGATGGCGGGGCCCACGATGGGCGCCGCACCGGCCACGGAGGTGAAGTGGTGGCCCCACAGCACGTACTTGTTGGTGGGGACGTAGTCCACGCCGTCGCTGAGCTCGTGGGCGGGGGTGACGAAGGAGTCCTGGAGCTGGTAGATCCGGCGGGCCACGAACTTCGAGTACAGGATGTACCCGAGGATCATCATGGCCACACCGACCACGGCGAGGACGATGGAGTTCATGTCGCTCCGATCTCTGGGGAGGTGGGTGGATGTCCGCTGGATCACCATGCTACCGCCGGGTGACCGGGATCACGGACCGCCCGCGCACGCTCCGCCACGGTCCCGCAGGGGGCGGAGCGGGGCGCGCCGACGACCTACATCGGCTCCCCCGGGGTCATGATCGCGAAGGACTCCCGGTCCGGGCCGGCCACGACCGCCAGCCGCCCGTAGGCGAAGTCGAAGGGGTCCTCCATGACCGCTCCGCCGGCGTCGCGCACCCGCTGGACGGCCGCGTCGACGTCGTCGACCTGGAAGCAGACCGACCAGACCGCGGGAGCGTTCTCCGCCGCGGGGTCGGTCCCGCCGATGCCGCCGGCCGGGCGGTCCCCGTGCGGCACCGTGAACGTGGCGTAGGCGACGCCGTCCTCGCCGATGTCCTCGTAGTGGTAGCCGAAGACGTGCGCGTAGAAGTCGCGGGCGGTGTGGTGGTCGGGGGTCATGAGGTCGCACCAGGCGACGCTGCCGGGCACGTCGAGCACGGCGAAGCCGATGTGCTCCCCGGCCTGCCACATCCCGAAGGACGCCCCGGTGGGATCCTGCCAGACGCCCATCCGGCCGGCCCCGCCCACCTCCACCGGCTCCATCAGCTGGGTGCCGCCGGCGGCGAGGACCCGCTCGGCGCAGAGGTCGATCCGGTCCGAGGCAAGGTAGACCTGCCACACGTGCGGGACGCCCGTCAGGTCCGGGGCCGCCGGGGAGAGCCCGGCCACGGGCCTCCCGCCGACCAGGGCGTTGCGGTACCCGCCGTGCTCCGGCCGCGGCTCGCTGTACTCCCAGCCGAGCACCGCACGGTAGAAGTCCTGCGTGCGGACCGGATCGGACGCGGTCAGATCGGCCCAGCAGGGGGTTCCGGCGGGCCACGCTTCGTTGCGCTGTGTCATGACGGGCTCCTTCCGACACGGCCAGGGTACGCCGCTCCCCCGGGGCCCACAGGAGCCGCCCGGGGGATCGTTACCCACCTGCGCCCGCGCCCCGCCCCTGCCCCGCGAGGTCGCAGCCGACGGCCACCGCGCCCGGCTGCGTGGCCGTCGGCTGCGACCTCGGCGCCGCCGGGGCCGACTCAGCGGGGTGGGTCCCCGGAGATCCACTCGCCCCGGCGCATGACGGCCTCCAGCCGGAGGTCCTCCCCCACGACCAGGAGGTCCGCGAGCGCGCCCGCCGTCAGGCTCCCGGCCTCCCCGGCCAGGCCCAGGACGCGGGCCGGGACCACGGTGGCCGAGCGCAGCGCGTCCCCGAGGGGGACACCCGCCGCGACCGTCCGGCGCAGGACCTCCAGCATCGTGGCCGTGCCTCCGGCGATCGAGCCGTTGGAGACCAGGGAGGCCACCCCGTCCTGCACCCGCACCTCCGCCGCACCGAGCGTGTAGGTGCCGTCCGTCAGCCCGGTCGCGGCCATCCCGTCGGTGACCAGCGCGACGCTGTCCGCGCCGGCCAGCTCGAACGCCCACCGCACGATGCCGGGGTCCAGGTGGGTGCCGTCCGCGATGAGCTCGACGACGGCCCGGCCCTGCGCCGCGGCGCGCAGACAGGCCGGCACCGGCCCGGGCGACCGGTGGTGGATGGCGGGCATGGCGTTGAACAGGTGCGTCACCGTGGGCGAGCGGGGCGGGCCGTCCCCGGGGGCATCGCGGAGCAGGCCCTGCAGGTGGCGCAGCGCGTCGTCGACGGTCGCGGTGTCCGCGTCGGTGTGCCCGAGGGAGGGGACCACGCCGTGGGCGACGAGCAGCTCGGCCAGGTCCCGGGAACCGGGCAGCTCCGGGGCGAAGGTCATCGTCCGGAGCGTCCCCGCCGCGGCGGCGACGAGGTCGGCGGCCAGCCCGAGGTCCGGTTCCAGCATCCACGCGGGGTCCTGCGCCCCGCACCGGGCCGTGGACAGGAACGGGCCCTCGAGGTGGATCCCGGCGATCAGCCCCTCCCCGGTGAGCGCCGCCAGCAGCGGCACGGCGCCCAGCAGGTCCTCCCGTGAGGCCGTGACCAGGCTGGCCACGAGCGTCGTGGTGCCCTGGCGGTGGAAGTGCTCCAGGGTGGCGCGGATCTCCTCCTCCTCCGAGGAGGAGAAGTCCGCGCCGAAACCACCGTGGCAGTGCACGTCCACGAGCCCCGGCAGCACCGTCTGTCCGGGGCCCAAGACGTGGTGCTCCCCCGGGTCGCCGCCGGGGTGGCCGGACCGCGGGCCGGCGTGGAGAATACGATCGCCCTCGACGACCACGAGACCGTCCGGGTGCTCGGTGCGCCCCGTGTGCACGCGGCCCGAGAGGACCGTCCTGCGCGGGGAGTCCTCGGTGGTCACGGGGCTCACCTCCTGCTGCTCGTGCGGGGAACGGGGCGGGGTGCCCGGTCGTCGTCGGGGAAGAGCCGGCCCTCCGTCAGCAGGTCCGCCAGGGGCACCGGGCTCGCGATCTCGCCGACGAAGCTGCCGTCCACCCCGTTCTGGAAGCCGAAGACGACCCACTGGCCGTCGCGCCTGCGGACCAGCTGGGCGGCGTAGACGCCGGGCACGAAGAAGCTGGAGCTCCGTTCGAGCTCCCACGGCCCGAGCCGGCCGGCGCCGGGGGCGATCCAGGTCCCGGTGCTCGTCTCCGCGAACGGGATGCCGGGCGCCAGCCGCGGGAGGCAGGAGAAGATGAGCACTGCGGTCCCGTCCACGACCTGGGACTGGACGACCTCCATCTCCCCGAAGCCGGCGGGCGCGGTCAGCGGGGGGCGGACCGTCCAGTGCTCCAGGTCGTCGCTCACGGCGTGGCCGACCACGCCGCGGGCGTCCGGGTCCCCCGTGGCGGCCCGTGCCGTCACGAGCATCTGCCACTGCCGGCTGTCGTCGTCGTAGAAGACGAAGGGGTCCCGCCACGCCTCGTCCGGCCAGGTGCCCTCCCCGAGCTTCTCGTACCAGCGGGGGTCCGCCTCGAGCGGGCCCGCACCGGTGCGCTCCCAGCTGATCAGGTCGTGCGAGACGGCCGATCCGATGCGCTGCCGCAGCCCGTCCTCGGCGCGGCTGACACCGGTGTAGAAGAGGTGCCAGCGGCCGTCGTGGCCCTGGACGGTGCTGCCCGTCCAGGTCGCCATGTCGTCCCACGACGGTTCGTCGCCGGCCACGAGGGCGTCCGGCAGGAGGGTCCAGTTCTCCAGGTCGGCCGAGACGGCGTGCCCGATCGAGGCCCGGCGGTGACGCCGGTCGGGGTCCCGCAGGGCGCGGCTGGCCCGCAGGAAGAACAGGTGGTAGTCCTGTCCGTCGTCGGCCAGCCAGCTGTCCCAGACCCAGTGGTCCGCGAGGCGGAACGTCATCCCTCCTCCCGGGGCAGCCGGTGCTCGGCCTCGGCCACGAACCGGTAGTAGTCGGTCAGGACGAGCCGGCTCGCCGCCGCCTCGTCCACCACGACCGTGACCGCCCGGTGGAACTGCAGGACGGACGCCGGGCACATCGCGGACACGGGCCCCTCCACGGCTGCGGCCACCGCGGCGGCCTTGCGCTCGCCCTGGGCGACGAGCAGCACCCGGCGGGCGTCGAGTATCGTGCCCAGCCCCTGGGTCACGCAGTGGGTGGGGACGTGGTCGGGGGCCTCGAAGAACCGGGCGTTGTCGGCACGGGTCCGCGCGGACAGCGCCTTGACCCGGGTGCGGGAGGACAGCGAGGACCCCGGTTCGTTGAAGCCGATGTGGCCGTTGGCGCCGATGCCCAGGATCTGGAGGTCGATGCCGCCGGCGCGGGCGACGGCCTCCTCGTAGTCGCGGCAGGCCGCTCCGAGGTCGCCCCGGGAGCCGTCCGGGACCTGCACCCGGGAAGGGGGCAGACCGAAGGGCCGGGCGAGCTCGCGCTCCAGGACGGCGGCGTAGCCGGCCGGGTGCCCGGAGGGCAGCCCGACGTACTCGTCGAGGGCGAAGCAGCGGAGCCGCGCGAGGTCCAGCAGACCGTGGGCCTGGCGGCGGGCGAGCTCCCGGTAGGCCCCCAGGGGGGACGAGCCCGTGGCCACGCCCAGCACGGTGTCCGGCCGGCGCGAGACCTGCTCGGCGACGAGGTCCGCCGCGCGCGCGTCGACGTCGCCGGCCGTGGGCAGGACGAGCACTTGCATGGGGGTCCTTCCGGACGACGGGTGGAGGTGGGCGGTGCCGGGGCGGTCCGGCTCAGCCCTTGACGGCGGAGCTCGCCACGCCTTCGATGAACCAGCGCTGGAAGACGAGGAACACGACGATCACGGGCACCACCAGGAGCACCCCGAAGGCCATGACCTCGCCCCACGCCGGGGGGAGCTGGCCCGCGAAGACGCTGATCTGGAGGGGCAGGGGGCGCAGGTTCGGCTCGGAGATCATCAGCACCGGCCACAGGAACGCCCCCCACTGGGTCAGGAAGGTCAGCACCGCCACCGACGCGTACGCGGGTTTGCTCATGGGCGCGATGATCTGCCAGAACACCCGCAGCGGCCCGGCGCCGTCCATCCGCGCGGCCTCGTCGATGCTGCGGGGGATGCCGGAGAAGAACGAGTAGAAGAGGAAGATCGACAGGGCGTTGCCGATGAAGGGGACGATCTGGATCCACAGGGTGTTCCGGGCGTCGTTGTAGAGGTAGAACATGGGCACGGCCACGGCCTCGAACGGGACGATGAGCAGCAGCAGGACGCCCAGGAGCACCAGGTTCCTGCCCCGCCAGGTCAGCCGCGACAGGGCGAAGGCCGCCATCGAGTTCACGACCAGCCCGAGCCCCACCACGCAGACCGTGACGGTGACGGACACGAAGAAGAACCGCCACAGGTGGCCGGTGCTGTCCGAGGACAGGCTCGAGGCCACGCCGGTGTAGTTGTGCAGGCCCCACTCGCGCGGGTCGAAGACCTCGAAGCCGGCGAGCGTGCGGGAGGCGGGGGCCAGCGAGGCCGCCACCATGTAGGCGACCGGGGCGAAGAACAGGAGGCTCGTGACGACGAGCACCGCGTAGCGGGGCACGTCCGTCCTGCGGCGGCGGGCGGCGGGGGCGGCGGTCTGCGTCATGTCAGTCCTCCCGTTCGCGGGTGGCGCGGCGCTGGACGAGGGACAGGACCACCACGATCACGAAGAACACCACGGAGATGGCGCTCGCGCGCCCGATGTTGTTCTCGTCGAACGCCGACGTCACCGCCTCGTACATCACGGTGCGGGTGGCGTCCTCGTTGAGCCCCCCGCCGGAGCGGGCCAGCACGTAGATCTGGTCGAACACGCGCAGCGACAGGATCATCGTGTAGAGCGCCACGAAGACGAGGGTGGTGTTGATCCCGGGCAGGGTGACGTGCACGAAGCGCTGCCACGCACCGGCCCGGTCCAGGCGGGCCGCCTCGTAGAGGTCGGCGGGCACCTGCTGCAGGGCCGCCAGCAGGATCACCATCTGGAAGCCGACGCCCTGCCAGATCGACAGGACGATGACCGAGGCCAGCGCCGTGAGCTCGGAGCCCAGCCAGTCCTGGGCCCCGAAGGCACCGCCCGAGAAGAACCCGAGCAGGGAGTTGAGGAGGCCGTCGTCCCCGCGGGCGAGGATCAGCCGCCAGATGAGGGCCACCAGGGCGATGGGGAAGACGACGGGGAGGAAGAAGACGGACCGGAAGATCCCGACCCCCCGGACGGTCTTCTGCACGAGCAGGGCCAGCGCGAGCGCGAGGGCGGTCTGCACCGGGACCACCACGGCCGCGAAGACCAGGTTGTGGAGCAGCGCGCTGAGGAACCGGCTGGACACGTCGGGGTCGGTGAAGATCCGGGCGTACTGGGTCAGCCCCATGAAGGCGGGATCGCGCGGGTCGCCGAGCCGGACGTTGTGGAAGGAGAAGCCGATGGCCGCGACGAACGGGACCGCGACGAACAGGACGAGCAGCAGCACGGCGGGACCCGCCATGAGGACCCCGGCGAGCCCGTCCCGCCGGAGCCCCCTGCGGGGCGGTGGAGCCTCTAGCACGTCCGCCGGGGCGGACGCGGGGGCCGCGAGGCCCGGTGTGGTGGTCATGGTGCACTCCTCGCAGGTGCGCGGCGGGGCCGCTGGGCGGCCCCGCCGCGGCGGTCACTCGTCCTGGTAGCCGTTGTTGTCCTCGAAGTCGGCGTCGATGGCCCGCGCCGCGCTGTCGAGCTCCTCCTGCGGGTCCGCCCCGCCCCAGATCGCCGCGAGGGCGCTGCCGTAGGAGCTCGTGACCGTGGGGTAGCCCGGGGTGATGGGCCGCGCCACCGCGATGCACTCCGGGGTGACCTCCTCCGAGCTGCAGGCCGAGGCCAGGTTGGACGCGAACAGCCCCAGCGGCCCGCCCTCGCCGTAGAGCTCGCTGCCCTCGAGGGCGCTCGTGGTGCCGGGCACCGCCGCGTTGGCCTCGACCATCGTGGCGATGCTCTCGTCGGAGTGCAGGAAGTCGAGGAAGGCACCGGCCGCGGCCTGGTCGCCGCCGGCCGCCGGCGTCACGCCCCACTGCCAGGAGCCGTGGCCCGCCTTGGTGCCGTTGCCGAGGTCGGGCAGGGGCATCAGGACCAGGTCCTCGCCGAGGGCTTCGCTGAAGGTGGGGTACATCCAGTTGCCCGTCCAGGTCAGGGCGACGTCCCCGTCGGGGAAGGCGGTGCCGCTGGTGTTCGGGTCCGTGTGCTCCTTCCACGAGGCCCACTCCTCGAGGGCCTCCACGTTCTCGGCGCTGTTGAGCACACCCTCCGCCGCGCCGTCCCGGATCAGCGTGCCGCCGTTGGACCACAGGACCGGGGAGGTGGTGAAGGTTCCCCACTCGGCGGCGAAGCCGTTGGCCTCGCCCAGGTCGATCGCGTTGCCCGACGGGCTGACCTCCGCCAGCTTCTGCAGGTTCTGCTCGAACTCCTCCGCCGTCCACGCCTCGTCGGCGGTGGCCGGGGCCTCCACGCCCGCGGCGTCGAGGAGCTGCTGGTTGCCCCACAGCCCGAGCCCGACGTCGAACATGCCGACGGCGTAGGTCTGGTCCTGGTACGTGCCGCTCTCCCGCACGCCCTCGATCCGGTTCTCGAGGGTCTCCTGCGACACCACGTCGTCGAGGGGCACGAGCTTGCGGTCGTAGACGAAGGACGCCATCGTCGGGGCGTCCATCTCCATCACGTCGGGCAGGTCCTCCGCGGCGGTCGCCTGGACGGTGCTGGTGTAGTCCGGCTCGGGGATGAGGGTCAGCTCGACGCTGACGTCCTCCTGCGAGTCGTTGTACTCGGCGACGAGGGCCTCGAGCGCCTCGGCCTCGGCCGCCTGGCCGCTGTGGGCCCAGACCTCGATCACGCCGTCGCCCTCCCCGCTGCCGCTCGCGCTCTCCCCACCGCCGCCGCAGGCGGCCAGCACCACGGCCATCGACAGGCCGGTCCCCAGCACCACGGCCCGGGACCGGCGCCTCGTTCGTGCACTCATGAGCAGTTCCCCTTCTCTCGGCCGCAGTGTTCGCGATCGTCACAGCTGTCGTTCCGCCAGCTTGGACTAGACCAATTTGTGTGTCAATGCTCACACCTCGGGAAACGGTGCCCGCAGGACCGGGCGGCGCGGTCGATATGCTGGCCCCATGAGCGCGGAGCCGCGGGCCGTCCCGAAGTACTACCTGCTCAAGGAGCAGCTCCGGGCGCTCGTGCGGGACGCGACCCCCGGCGCGCTCATCCCCACGGAGCGGGCGCTCGCCGAGCAGTACGCCACCTCCCGGACCACGGTCCGCCAGGCCATCGGCGAGCTCGTGGCGGAAGGGGTGCTGGGCCGGGCCCAGGGCCGGGGGACCTTCGTGGCCCCGCCGCGGTTCACCTACGTCCGCCAGCTCACCTCGTTCAGCGACGACGCCGACGCCCAGGGCCTCGTGAGCTCCTCCACGGTCCTCGACGTGAGCCGCACGGCCGCCGACGACGACGCAGCGGCCCGGCTGCGCGTGCCCGTCGGCGCCGAGCTCGCGCGGGTGGAGCGGATCCGGCTCATCAACGGCGAGCCGCTGGCCCACGAGGTCGCCCTGCTCGCCGGAGCGCTGCCCGGCCTGGCGGCGCACCTGGACCGGACCGGCTCCCTGTACACCGCGCTGCGCCAGGACTACGGCATCGACATCGTGGCGGCCGAGGACACCGTGGAGACCCGGCTCGCCGGCCCGGACGACGTCCGGCTCCTGGGCATCGAGATGGGGGCTCCCCTGCTGCTGATCCACCGGCTCGGGTTCACGGCTGACGACTCCCCCGTGGAGTGGACCCGCTCGGTGTTCCGCGGGGACAGGTTCCGCTTCCTGGCCCGGATGAAGGGGCCGCAGCACTGACCCGCGGGATCGCGGGCGCTCTCGCGGGCGCGGGCGGCGCGTCGGCGGCAGAATGGGAGCAGACCGCCGTCCCCGACCGCTCCGGAGGCTCCCATGACCACGCTGCACGACTTCACCGCCACCACCCTGGACGGGCGCGAGCAGCCGCTGTCCGAGTACGCCGGGAAGGTGGTGCTCGTGGTCAACACCGCGAGCGAGTGCGGGTTCACACCGCAGTACGAGGGCCTCGAGCAGCTGTGGCGGGACTTCCGGCAGGACGGGCTCGTGGTCCTGGGCTTCCCCTGCAACCAGTTCGGGCACCAGGAGCCGGGCAGCGAGGAGGAGATCGCCGACTTCTGCAGCCGCAACTACGGCGTGACGTTCCCGATGTTCGAGAAGGTCGACGTCAACGGCCCCGGCGCCCACCCCCTGTGGTCGTGGCTGCGCGGGGAGCGGGGCGGGATCATGGGCGACGCCGTCAAGTGGAACTTCACCAAGTTCCTCGTGGGCCGGGACGGGCGGGTGATCCGCCGCTTCGCCCCGAAGACCTCGCCGGCGCAGCTCGCCGGCAGCATCGAGTCGGCGCTGGCCCACGGGGAGGCGCCCGCCGGGACGGAGTCCGCCGGGACGGGCTGAGGCGGATCAGCGGCCGGCCATCTCCCGCAGCACGTCCGCGAGCGCGGTCAGGCCCCGCTCCAGCTCCCGGTCGGTGATCACCAGCGGCGGGCTCAGCCGGATGGTGGAGCCGTGGGTGTCCTTGGCGAGGATCCCGTGGGCCACCAGCCGCTCGCAGCACTCCCGGCCGGTGCCGAGCCGCGGATCGATGTCGATCCCGGCCCACAGCCCGCGCCCGCGCACCTCGGTCAGGCCCAGCGGCGCCAGCTCCGCCAGGCCGGCGTGCAGCTTCTCCCCCATGACCCGCGCCCGCTCCTGGGGCTCCCCGGTGGCGAGGAGGGCGACGACGGCGCGGCCGACGGCGCCGGCCAGCGGGTTCCCGCCGAACGTGCTGCCGTGCTGGCCGGGCCGCAGCACCGAGAGCACGTCCGCCCGGCCCACCACCGCGGACACCGGCAGGACTCCCCCGCCCAGGGCCTTGCCCAGCAGGTAGAGGTCCGCCTCCACGTCCTCGTGCTCGCACGCCAGCGTCCGGCCGGTGCGGCCCAGCCCGGACTGGATCTCGTCCGCGACGAGCAGGACGCCGCGCTCGGCCGTGCACCGCCGCACGCCCTGCAGGTACCCCGGCGGCGGCACGATCACCCCGGCCTCGCCCTGGATGGGCTCCAGCAGCACCGCGACGGTGTCCTCGGTGACGGCCGCCTCGAGGGCTGCGAGGTCCCCGAACGGGACGGTCACGAAGCCCGGCGTGTAGGGGCCGTAGTTGCGGTGCGCCTCGTCGTCGTCGGAGAAGCTGATGACCGTGGTGGTGCGGCCGTGGAAGTTCCCCGCCGCCACCACGATCTGCGCCCGGCCCGGGGCCACCCCCTTGCGCTCGTAGCCCCACTTGCGGGCGACCTTGATCGCCGACTCCACGGCCTCGGCGCCGGTGTTCATCGGCAGCATCATGTCCTGGCCGAGCAGCTCGCACAGCTCCCGGGCGAAGGGGCCGAGCTGGTCGTTGTGGACGGCCCGGCTGGTCAGCGTCACGCGCTCCAGCTGGGTCCGGGCCGCCTCGAGGACCGCCGGGTGGCCGTGGCCGAAGTTCAGCGCCGAGTAGCCGGCGAGGAAGTCGAGGTACTCCCGGCCCTCCACGTCCGTGACGGTGGTGCCCTGGGCCCGGGCCGCCACCACGTCCAGCGGGGAGTACGTGCGCGCGGTGTACCGCTCGGCGGTCTCCACGAGTTCCCGCGTGCTCGTGCCGTGAGCGGTGCCGGCCGCGGGGTCGACGAACTGCGTCGGGGCGTGGTTCATGGGGTTTCTCCCGGTTCCTCGCTGGTGTTGTCTGGAGCGTGTGCGGTCCAGCCCATCACGTACAACGCCGCCGGGCCCGCATTACAGTCCCGGCCCCGCGCCGCGCGGCCCGTCCCCGACCTGCAGGAGGAACCGTGTTCCCCGACTTCACCGCCCACGACGTCCCCGTGGCCGACGGCACGATCCACGCCCGCACGCGCGGCGACGGCCCGCCCGTGCTCCTGCTGCACGGCTTCCCGCAGACCCACGCCATGTGGCACCACCTCGCCCCCGTGCTGGCCGAGGAGTTCACCGTGGTCGCCGCCGACCTGCGCGGCTACGGCGGCTCGCGCACGAGCAGCGAGGACCACACCTTCCGGGCGATGGCCGCCGACCAGGTGCAGCTCATGCGGGCGCTGGGCCACGAGCGGTTCTCCGTCGTCGGGCACGACCGCGGCGCCCGGACCGCCCACCGGATGGCGCTCGACGCCCCCGGCGCGGTGGCGTCCGTGGCCCTGCTGGACATCCTGCCCACCCTGGAGGTGTGGCGGTCGATGGACGCGTGGATGGCCCTGCAGTACTACCACTGGGCCTTCCTCGCCCAGGGCGAGGGCCTGCCGCAGACCCTGATCGGCCACGACCCCGTGTACTTCGTGCGCCGGACGCTCCAGGGGCTCAGCGGCACGCAGGTCCCGTTCGACCCGGCGGCGCTCGCCGCCTACGAGGACGCGGCGCGGGATCCCGCCGTGGTCGACGCCTGGTGCCGCGACTACCGCGCGGCCGCCGGCCCGGACCGGGAGATCGACGAGGCGGACGAGCACGAGCAGCGGGACCTGCCCGCCCTCGTCCTGTGGGGTGCGCGGGGGCGGGTCGGGGCGCGGGAGGACCCGCTCGCGCTGTGGCGGCGGCAGTTCCCGCGGGCCACGGGCCGGGCCCTGGACGCGGGCCACTTCCTCGCCGAGGAGCGGCCGGAGGAGGTGGCGGCGGACGTCCTGGCGCACCTGCGTGCTGCGCGGACGTAGTCGCGGCCGTGACGCGGTGATCGGGAGGCGCGGCCACGGCCGCGCCTCCCGGTCACCGCGCCGGGGACCTACTTCTGCATCCACTGGTCGCTCGCGTAGTCCGTCCTCCCGTCGGCTTGGGTGAAGTCGGTGTACACCCATACCCTCAGGTACTCGCGCCCGGAGAACGTGTAGGGCCTGAGCCACACGTGCTTGGTCGCCCAGCTGTGGTGGTAGGTGGCCTTCCGCCAGCCGTCCTTCTCCACGTAGATCGTCCGCGTCCCCCAGTCGCAGTCGGTCGGGTGGCACTTGCCGTACACCCTGACGGAGCCGCCGGGAGTGACGCAGCTGCCGCCGACGGGGCACAGCACCTGGTCCGCGCAGCCCCAGTTCACGTCCACCCGGGTGACGGACCTGGTGTTCGGGTCGGTGTTGCGCCAGGTGCCCGAGATGGTGTCAGGGCCGACGCACAGGGCCTGGGCCGGTGCCGCACTCACCGTGGTGCCGACGAAAACGATGGCCAGGGCGGCCATGATTGCAGCGATCAGGGAGACGGCGGTGACGTGCCGAGCGTTCCGGAATCGCATCGTGCTGTGGGACATGACGGTTCCCTCCTTCTGAGGATGTGGCCTCTGCCGCTTCGCCCCGAGGCGGTCCGACCGTCCCGTCGAGCACCCGGCATGCATCCAGCGTGGCAGTCGGTCCCGTCCACCGAGTCCACCCCGGGATGGACTTCCGGCCTCCTCCCCCGGGAGTACACCGGCCCGGGACACCGGCGTCCACGGTGCCGGGCCGGCCCCGGCATGCTCGAGACCGCTGACCCGCCGCCCCATGCACAGCACCCGGGCGTTGTCGGAGAGCACCGAGGGTGCTGGTCCCGCCGAACAGGAGGTACGGGCCCGTGCCCAGGATGGTCCCACCGGGCGGCTCCTGGACGCCGCCGGGGTCCACGGCCACCTCTGGAGACGGGCGCCGAGCATGACCTCCGACCCGCAGCAGCTGTTCCCGGGCGAGCAGTTCATCAGCACCGTCCTCGCGGCGCTGGAGACCAAGACGACCATGTCCGGCGAGCTGGCGCGGCGCTACCTGCAGCGCGCCGGGATGGCCGGAATGATCATCGGTGTCCTGTTCGCCGCGAACTTCGCCGCGTTCGACGCCGTGCCCGCCGGGGACGCGACGCTGCGCCCCCTGGGGCGCCTGCTGGGCGCCGTGACCTTCGGCTGGGCGCTGGTCTTCATCTACTACTCGAAGTCCGAGCTCCTGACGTCCAACATGATGATCGTCTCCATCGGCGCCTACTACCGCCGCACCTCGTGGTTCAAGGCGGTGCGGCTGCTCGGGCTGTGCTATTTGGGCAACTTCCTGGGCAGGCTGCTCGTGGCCGTGGTGCTGCGCTTCAGCACCATCACGGACGGGCCCGCGCACGCGGAGATGGAGGCCGCCGTGGCGCACAAGCTCGAGTTCGTCACCAGCGGCGCCACCGGGTGGACGGACTCGACGTGGGGGCCGCGGGCGCCAACGTGGGGATCGCCCTCCTGGGCAACTTCCTGGGCGGCGGGGTCCTGATCGGCTTCTACTACGCGTACGTCAACGACGACGCCGGGTACCGCCCCCGCACCCGCTGACGCGGGATCCCCGGCGCGCTCGCTCTCGGCCGAAAACTCTTCAGCTCACTTACCTTTTGCGGGGAGACCGCGTAGCGTGGGCCGGGCACGTCATTCGAGCAGCACCCCATCGAGAAGAAGGAGCACCAGCATGCGAAGGATCCTGTTCATGGTCGGCACCGCGGTCTTCGGCCGCATCATGGCGAAGCGGCGCGAGAACAAGGCCGGCGGCCGCTAGTACCGGAAGCGCCACTCGGTGCGGGAGCGGTAGGTCTGCCCCGGGCGCAGCACCGGATCGGAGAGCTCCGGCCGGTTCGGCGAGTCCGGGTGGTACTGGGGCTCCAGGGCGATCCCCGCTCCCCGCGGATAGGCGCGCCCGCCGGTGCCGGTGATGGTGCCGTCCAGGGCGTTGCCCGTGTACACCTGCAGGGCCGGCTGGTCGGTCCACAGCTCCACGGACCGCCCGCTCGCCGGGTGCTCCAGCCGGGCGGCGGCGCGCATCCCGGTGCCGCGCAGGTGGAAGGAGTGGTCGATCCCGCCCACGGCCGCGATCTGCGGGTGCTCCGCCCGCACCCGGTCCCCGAGCCGGGCGGGGGCGGTGAGGTCCAGCGGCGTCCCGCGCACGGCGGCCAGGCCGTCCAGCGGCACCCCGTCCCGGCCGACCGGCAGGTACCGGTCGGCCTCGACGGTGAGCGTGTGGTCGTCGACCGTCCCCGACCCCTCCCCGGCGAGGTTGAGGTAGACGTGGCTCGCGGGCCCGACCACGGTCGGGGCGTCGGTGCGGGCCTCCAGGTCCAGAGCGAGGACGTCGTCCGTGACGGCGTACCGGGCCCGGAGGACCACTTCGCCGGGAAAGCCCTGGTCACCGTCCGGGCTGACCAGCTCCAGCACCAGGACGTCGCGGCTCGCGGAGACCGTCCGCCAGGTGCGGCGGTGGAATCCGTCGGGGCCGCCGTGCAGGGTGTTGCCGCCCTCGTTGGCCGCCAGTTCCACGGTGGTCCCGTCGAGGTCGAAGCGGGCCCCGGCGATCCGGTTGGCGCAGCGGCCGACCACCGCCCCCAGGAAGGCCTCCGGGGGTGCCGCGCAGCCGGCGGCGTCCGGGTGGCCCAGCACCACGTTGGTGCCGGGGCCCCCGGCCGGGCCGGGCAGGTGCAGGGCCTGGACCGCGGCGCCGAGGTCGACCACGCGCAGGCTCAGCCCGCCCGGGGTAGCGAGGGTGTGCGCGGTGACCTCCCGACCGTCGGGCAGCGTCCCGAAGAACCGCGGGGCGGGCGCGGTCATTTGAGCGCGTTCGAGGCGCGGCGCTTGTTGAACACGTCGAACCCGACCGCCAGCAGGAGCACCAGACCCTTGATGAACTGCTGGTAGTCGATGCCCACGCCCATGAGGGACATGCCGTTGTTGAGCACGCCCATGATCAGACCGCCGGTGATGGCACCGATGATGGTGCCCACGCCACCGGTCACGGCGGCGCCGCCGATGAAGGCCGCGGCGATCGCGTCCAGCTCGAACAGGTTTCCGGCGCCCGGCCCGGCGGAGTTGAGCCGGCCGGTGAACACCAGCCCGGCCAGCGCGGCCAGCACGCCCATGTTGACGAAGAGCAGGAAGTCGACGCGCTTGGTGTTCACACCGGACAGCTGGGCTGCCTGGAGGTTGCCGCCGCGGGCGTACACGTGGCGGCCGAACACCGTCCGGTTCATGACGGCGCTGTAGGCGACCACCAGCACGCCGAGGACCACGAGCACGATCGGCGTCCCGCCGCGCGAGCTGGCCAGCAGGAAGGTGAGCGCGAGGATGACGACGACGCCGAAGACCAGCCGCGTGAGGAACCAGGCGCGCGGCTCGTCCTCGAGGTGGAGCTTCGCGCGGTTGGCCCGGCCCCGGAGCTGGCTCAGCACGAGCATGGCCGTGGCGATCAGGCCGATGCCCACCGTGGTCCAGTCCAGGATGTTGGTCGCCGGCGGGAACAGCCCCGGGAAGAGGGAGCCTCCGCCGAGCTGGCGGTACTCCGGCGGGAAGCCGGTGATCCGCTGGTTCTCGAGCACGATCTGCGTCAGCCCGCGGAAGACCAGCATGCCGGCGAGGGTCACGATGAAGGCGGGGATCCCGATGTAGGCCACCCAGAAGCCCTGCCAGGCGCCCACGAGCGCGCCGACCGCGAGGGCGGCGAGGAGGGCCACCCACCACGGCAGGCTCCAGTCCCGGATCATGATCCCGGACATGGCGCCCACGAACGCGGCCACCGAGCCGACCGACAGGTCGATGTGCCCGGCCACGATGATCATGACCATGCCGATCGCCAGCAGCAGGATGTAGCTGTTCTGGACGATGATGTTGTAGACGTTGTCCGGCTGCAGCAGCGCGCCGCCGGTCAGGGCCTGGAACAGCGTCACGATCACCAGCAGGGCCAGGAAGATGCCGATCTGGCGGAGCCGGCTCATGAGGAACCGGCCGGCGCCGGCCACGGTGGAGGCCTTCTGCGGGCCCCGGCTGTCGAGAGCCCGGTCCTCGTCGACGAGGGTGGAAGCCATGGGTCAGTCCTTTTCCTTGGTCATGTGCTGCATGAGTCGTTCGGGGGTGGCCTCGGCGATGGGCACCTCGGCGGTGATCCGGCCCTCGGCGAGCGTGTAGATCCGGTCGCAGATCCCCAGCAGCTCCGGCAGTTCGGAGGAGATGACCAGCACCGCCTTCCCCTGTGCGGCCAGCCTGTTGATGATCGTGTAGATCTCGTACTTCGCCCCCACGTCGATGCCCCGGGTGGGCTCGTCGAGGATGAGCACGTCGGGGTCGGCGAACATCCACTTGGACAGGACGACCTTCTGCTGGTTGCCGCCGGAGAGCTTGCCGGTGATCGAGGACACCGAGGGCGCCTTGATGTTCATGCTGGTGCGGTAGTCCTGCGCCACGAGCGTCTCGCGCCCGCCGTCGACCCAGCCCGCGGACGTGAGCTTGCCCAGCGCCGCCGAGGAGATGTTCCGCTTGATGTCGTCGATGAGGTTGAGCCCGTAGCGCTTGCGGTCCTCCGTGGCGTAGGCGATGCCGTGCCGGATCGCCTCGCTGACCGTCCGCGCCGTGATCTCCTCGCCGTTCTTGTACATCCGCCCGGTGATGTTGGACCCGTAGCTGCGCCCGAAGATGCTCATGGCCAGCTCCGTGCGCCCGGCGCCCATCAGCCCGGCGATGCCCACGATCTCGCCCGCCCGCACGGACAGGTGCGCGTTGTCCACCACCACCCGCGAGTGCTCCCGGGGGTGGTGCACGGTCCAGTCCTCGACGCGGAGCACCTCCGCGCCGATGTCGGGAACCCGCTCGGGGTACCGGTTCGTCAGCTCGCGGCCCACCATGCCCTTGATGATCCGGTCCTCGGTGACCGACCCGTCGTGCAGGCTGAGGGTCTCGATGGTCTGCCCGTCGCGCAGGATCGTCACGGAGTCGGCGATCGCCCGGATCTCGTTGAGCTTGTGGCTGATGATGATGCAGGTGATCCCGTCCTCGCGCAGCCCGCGGACCAGGCCCAGCAGGTGCGCGGAGTCCTCGTCGTTGAGGGCGGCCGTGGGCTCGTCGAGGATGAGCAGCTTCACGTCCTTGGAGAGCGCCTTCGCGATCTCCACGAGCTGCTGCTTGCCCACCCCGATGTCCCCGGCCGGGACGCTGGGGTTCACGTCGAGGCCCACGCGCCGGAGCAGGTCGGCGGCCCTGGCGTTGGTCTCGTTCCAGTTGATGAACCCGCGGGTGGCGCGCTCGTTGCCGAGGAAGATGTTCTCCGCGACGGACAGGAACGGGGACAGGGCCAGCTCCTGGTGGATGATGACCACCCCGCTGCGCTCGCTGTCCTTGATGTCCCGGAAGGAGACGGTCTCGCCCTCCAGGACGATGTCCCCCTCGTAGGTGCCGTGCGGGTACACGCCGGACAGGACCTTCATGAGGGTGGACTTGCCGGCGCCGTTCTCCCCGCAGATCGCGTGGACCTCGCCGCGGGCGACGGCCAGGGTGACGTCCTGCAGCGCCTTGACGCCGGGGAAGGACTTGCTGATCCGGCGCATCTCCAGAACGTGCTCGCTCATGCGGGCCTCCTCGTCTCGAGCTGGTGGGTGGGTGGACGGGACGGACCGGCCGGCCGGCGCAGGGCCGCCCGGCCGGTCGCGATCACTCGAGCTCGGACGCCTCGTAGTAGCCGCTGTCCACGAGGACCTCCTGGTAGTTGTCCTTCGTGACGATCTGCGACTCGAGCAGGTAGGCGGGGACCACCTTCACGCCGTTGTCGTAGGTCTCCTCGTCGTTGACCTCGGGCTCCTCGCCCTGCATCAGGGAGTCCACCATGAGCACCGCGCGCTCGCCGAGCTCGCGGACGTCCTTGAAGATCGTGGAGTACTGCTCGTCGTTGACGATGGACTTCACGGATCCGACCTCGGCGTCCTGGCCGGTCACCACGGGCAGCTCGTCCTGGGAGTAGCCGCCGGAGCGCAGCGCGGAGATGATGCCGATCGAGAGGCCGTCGTACGGGGAGAGCACGCCGTCGAGCTGGTCGCCGCCGCCCACCGTGATGAGGTCCTCCATCCGGTCCTGGGCGGTGTCCGGCAGCCAGCGCAGGATGGCGGCCTGCTCGAACTCCGTCTGGCCGCTGGGAACGTTGAGCGTGCCGTCGTCCAGGTAGGGCTTGAGGGTGTCCATCGCGCCGTCCCAGAAGAAGGTCGCGTTGTTGTCGTCGGGGCTGCCGGCGAAGAGCTCCACGTTGAAGGGGCCCTTCTCGCCGGTGGGCTCACCGTTCTCGTCGAGGACCCCGAGGCCCGTGAGCAGCGACGTGCCCTGCTGCACGCCCACCTCGTAGTTGTCGAAGGTGGTGTAGTAGTCCACGGTGTCCGACTCGTTGATGAGGCGGTCGTAGGCGATCACGGGGATCTCCTGGGTCTCGGCCGTGTCGAGCACGCTGGTCAGCGTGGTGCCGTCGATCGAGGCGATCACCAGGGCCTTGGCCCCGCCGTTGATCATGTTCTCGATCTGGGAGATCTGGGTGGGGATGTCGTCGTTGGCGTACTGGAGGTCCACCTCGTAGCCGAGCTCCTCGAGCTGCGCCTTGACGTTCTCGCCGTCGGCGATCCAGCGCTCGGACTGCTGCGTGGGCATCGCCACGCCGATCTTGGCGCCCTCGTTGGAGCCCGCCTCCGCGCCGCCGCCGCGGTTGCCGCCGCAGGCCGTGAGGCCCAGGGCGAGGGTCAGGGCGGTCACCCCGGTGAGGGTCTTCTTCAGGTCGATCTTCGGGGTCATGGTCGTGCCTTTCGTCGGTCCGGGCCGCACTGCCCGGTGGTGGGAGTGTTCGATCGAGGTCGGTGCTGGTGAGATCTCGTGGTGGTCGTCAGGGGTCCTGGTCATCATGGTCGTCCCGGTCGTCCCGGTCGTCCCGCTCAGAGCTTCTGGGCGAGCCGGTAGTAGGCCGCGTTCCACCGCACCTCGCGCTGGAACTCCCGCAGGGTGGTGGTGTCGTCGATGACGAGCAGCTCGGTCCGGGTCATGTCGGCGAAGTCCCGGATCACGTCGGCGCCCACCGCGGTGCTGAGGACCGTGTGGTGGGCGGCGCCGGCGGTGAGCCAGGCCGCGGCCGAGGTCGCGAGGTCGGGGTGCGGCCGCCAGACGGCCCGGGCCACCGGCAGGTTCGGGAGCGGGGCGTCCGGGGGCACGACGTCCACGGTGTTGGCGGTGAGCCGGAACCGGTCCCGCATGTCGGACATCGCCACGACCACGCCGGGGCCGGCGTCGGTGTCGAAGACCAGGCGCACGGGGTCCTCCCGTCCGCCGATGCCCAGCGGGTGCACCTCGAGGGAGGGGCGCGCCGTGGTGAGGCTCGGGCAGACCTCCAGCATGTGGGCGCCGAGGATCTTCTCCTCCCCCGGCACCAGGTGGTACGTGTAGTCCTCCATGAGGGACGCGCCCCCGGGCAGCCCGGCGCCCATGACCTTGGCCGCCCGCACCAGCAGGGCCGTCTTCCAGTCGCCCTCCGCCCCGAACCCGTAGCCGCGGGCCATGAGCCGCTGCACGGCGAGGCCCGGCAGCTGGCGCAGCCCGCCGAGGTCCTCGAAGTTCGTGGTGAAGGCGCCGAAGCCGCCCTCCTCCAGGAACTGGAGCATCCCGAGCTCCTGCCGGGCCCCGTAGCGCAGGGACTCGTGGCGCTCCCCGCCGCGGCGCAGCTCGGGGGCCACGTCGTAGAGCTCCTCGTACTCGGCGACGAGCTCGTCCACGCGGCCCTCGGACTGGGCGTCCACCACGGCCACGAGGTCGTTGACGCCCCAGGTGTTCACGGAGACCCCGAACTGCAGCTCGGCCTCCGTCTTGTCACCCTCGGTCACGGCGACGTTGCGCATGTTGTCGCCGAACCGAGCCACCCTGAGCCCCTGGACCGCCGCGCGGCCGGCGCACGCGCGCTGCCAGGAGGCGATCTGCGCGGTGACGCCGGGGGTCGAGACGTGGCCCACCACGGTCTTGCGCGGGACGTCGAGCCGGGTCTGGATGTAGCCGAACTCGCGGTCGCCGTGCGCGGCCTGGTTGAGGTTCATGAAGTCGAAGTCGATCTCGCCCCACGGCAGCTCGACGTTGATCTGGGTGTGCAGGTGGAGCAGCGGCTTGCGCAGGGCGTCGAGGCCGGTGATCCACATCTTGGCGGGGCTGAAGGTGTGCATCCAGGCGATCGCCCCGATCACGCCGTCCGCGGCGTTGAGCTCGAGGGCCGTGCGGCGGATCGAGGCCGCGTCCTTGAGCGTGGGCTTCCAGACCACCTCGACGGGCAGCCCGGCCTCGCCCAGCACGCGGACGATCTCGCGGGACTGCTCGGCCACCTGGCGCAGGGTGTCCTCGCCGTAGAGGTCCTGGCTGCCGGTGAGGAACCAGACCTCGTAGTGGTCAAGGGCGGTGGGCAGAGGATTCACGGGTGAGCGCTCCTGGGGTGGTGGGGACGGGCGCGGGCTGCTGGCCGTAGACGTTCTGGTAGCGGTCGAACAGGGAGTCGACGTGCGCGGGGTCGATGGGCAGCGGCTCGCCCAGCTGGCGGGAGAGGTGCACGGTGCGGGCCACGTCCTCGAGCATGGCCGCGGCCTTGACGGCGTCCCGGGCGTCCTTGCCGATGGTGAACGGTCCGTGGCTGAGCATGAGGACCGCGCGGGAGCGGTGGCCGGAGAGGGTCTCCACGATGCCGCGGCCGATCGAGTCGTCGCCGATGATCGCGAAGGGCCCCACGGGGATCTCCCCGCCGAACTCGTCCGCCATGGCCGTCAGGACGCAGGGGATGGCCTCGCCGCAGGCCGCCCAGGCCGTGGCGTAGGGCGAGTGGGTGTGGACCACTCCCCCGACCTCCGGCATGTGCCGGTAGACGTAGGCGTGGGCGGCGGTGTCGCTGGACGGCGAGCGCTCCGCGCCGGGGGTGCCGGGGACCGGCCGGCCGTCCAGGTCGCACAGGATCTGGTTCTCCGGGCCGAGGTCGTCGTAGCTCACCCCGCTGGGCTTGATCACGAAGAGGTCCGTGCCGGGGACCCGCCCGGACACGTTGCCCGCCGTCCAGACCACCAGCCCGTAGCGGACCAGTTCGGCGTGCAGGTCCGCGACCTCGCGCCGCACGTGGGCGATCCGCTCCTCGAGCTCGGGCGTCAGGGCGTTCACGCGGAGACCTCCTGGGTGGAACGGGCGTTGCGCCGGAGCGCCTTGAGCCGGCGCATGACGTCGCTGCCGCCGCGGCCGAAGTGGTCGTGCAGCGCGGTGTAGTCCTCGTAGAGGACGGAGTAGGCCTCGGTGTGCGCGGGGTTCGGGGTGTAGGCGTTGCGCTCGAGCCGGCCCATCGCCGCGGCGGCCGTCCGGACGTCCGGGTAGGCGCCGGCGGCCACGGCCGCGTGGATGGCGGAGCCCAGGGCCGGGCCCTGGTCGCTGCCGATCACCGAGATCGGCATGCCGAGCACGTCGGCGTAGATCTGCATGAGGAACGCGTTCTTGATCAGCCCGCCGGCCGCCACGAACTCGGTGACGGGGATCCCGGAGGCGGCGAAGGCCTCCACGATCGTGCGGGTCCCGAAAGCGGTGGCCTCCAGCAGGGCGCGGTAGACCTCGTGCGGGCGGGTGGCCAGGGTGAGGCCGACGAGCAGCCCGGAGAGCTCGTGGTCCACGAGCACGGACCGGTTGCCGGACTGCCAGTCCAGGGCCAGGAGCCCGTGCGCGCCCACCGGTTCGCGGCTCGCCTGCTCGGTGAGCAGCTCGTGCACGCTCAGCCCGCGCTCGGCGGCCTCCTCCTGGAGCCGCCCCGGCACGAAGTGGGCCGTGAACCAGCCGAAGATGTCGCCCACCCCGGACTGCCCGGCCTCGTAGCCGTAGAGCCCGTCGATGATCCCGCCGTCCACCACGCCGCACATCCCGGGGACCTCGCGCAGGGTGTCGGAGCTCATGACGTGGCAGGTGGAGGTGCCCATGATCGCCACCATCTGACCCGGCGCGGTGGCCCGGGCGGCGGGGGCGCTCACGTGCGCGTCGACGTTGCCCACCGCCACGGCGATGCCGGCGGGCAGGCCCGTCCACTCCGCGGCCTGCGCGCTGAGAGTGCCCGCGGCCGTGCCGAGGGCCCCGATCGGGTGGTCGACCTTGTCCTGCGCGAAGCCGGCGAACCCGGGGTTCAGGGCGCCGAGGAACTCGCGGTCGGGGTACTCGCCGTCCTGCAGGATGCCCTTGTACCCGGCGGAGCACGCGTTGCGCACGTAGCTGCCCGTCAGCTGCCAGACGATCCAGTCGGCGGCCTCCACCCAGTGGTCCATCAGGTGGTACAGCTCGGGGTCCTCCTCGAGCAGCTGCAGGCCCTTGGCGAACTCCCACTCGCTCGAGATGAGACCGCCGTAGCGGGCCAGCCAGCGCTCTCCGCGCCGGGCCGCGAGATCGTTGATGCGGTCCGCCTGGCCCTGCGCGGCGTGGTGGCGCCACAGCTTCACGTAGGCGTGCGGGCGGCCCGCCAGGCCGGGCAGCTCGTTGAGGGGCGTGCCGTCGGCCCGGACGGGGACCATGGTGCACGCGGTGAAGTCGGTGCCCACGCCCACCACGGCGCTCGGGTCCACGCCGGCGGCACGGACGGCGGCGGGCACCGCGTGCCGCAGGACGTCCACGTAGTCGGCGGGGACCTGGAGCGCCCACTCGGGCGGCAGGGCCTCCCCCGTGGCGGCGAGCACGGTGTCCATCACGCCGTGCTCGTACTCGTGCACCGCGGAGCCCATCTCGGCGCCGTCGTGCACCCGCACGACGACGGCCCGCCCCGACAGGGTGCCGTAGTCGACGCCGATGACGTACGTGGGATCTGGGCTGGGCTGGCTCACGGAGGACCTCGTTGTCGTTCGAGCCGCACGTTCCGCAAGGGGCGGCCGCCGGCCGGCCCACCTCGGAATGTGAACGGTCACATCTGATGTTCGGGCCAACCTACCGCAGCGTGGAAGCACGTGTCGCACATCACTTGATAACAGTTTGGTAACGGCGTGGCCGGGGTTCCATCAGCCCTGGTCGGAGGCGGGCGCGGCCGTGGACTCGCGGACCACGAGCACGGGCTCCACGTCCCCCGGCCGGACCGGCTGCTCCCCCCGCAGCTCCGCGAGCAGCACGGCCATGCAGCGCCGGCCCAGCTCGGGGAAGTCCTGGCGCACCGTGGTCAGCGGCGGCAGGAAGTGCGCGGCCTCCGGGACGTCGTCGAAGCCCACCACGCTGACGTCCCCGGGCACGTCCAGCCCGGCCTCGGCGAACGCGTGGACGAGACCGAGCGCGATGTGGTCGTTGCCGCAGAAGACCGCGCTGAACCCCCGGCGCCCGCGCAGTCCGAGCCCCGCGCGGTAGCCGGAGTCCGCGGTCCACGCCCCGGCGGGGACCACCACGGGCTCGAACCCCCAGGCGGTCATCTCCTCGCGGTAGCCCTGGCGGCGGGCGTCCGTCTCGACCCACCCCTCGGGGCCGGGGACGTGGACCACGCGGTGGTGCCCCAGCTCCAGCAGGTGGCGGGTGGCCAACCGGGCGCCGGCCAGCTGGTCGACCGACATCCGGTGGTCCTCGCTGTGCAGGGAGTGCACGGTGACGAACGGGATCCGGATGGACAGCTGCTCGATCACCTCCAGCGTGCGCGACTGCGGTGCGAGGATCACCAGCCCCTCCACCGCGTGGCCGACCATCCGGTCCAGGGCCGACTCGATCGAGGCGCGGTCCGCGTGGTCGATGTGGGCGGTGTCCACGACGTAGCCGGCCTCGTCGGCCGCCGTCTCGACCGCCCGGAGGCTGGCCGACGGGCCGTACTCGGCGCCCGAGGAGACGAGGGCGCCGATGGTCCTCGACTCGCTCGTGACCAGGGCGCGGGCGGCCCGGTTGGGCCGGAAGCGCAGCTCCTCCATGGCCTGCAGCACCCGCTGCCGGGTCGAGTCGCGCAGCGCGGGGTGCCCGTTGATCACCCGGGAGACCGTCTGGTGGGAGACCCCGGCCGCGCGGGCCACGTCCCGGATGTTGGGGGCGCGCGGAGGCCGTGCGGAGTTCGCACCACCCTCGACGGTCATGGCCAGAACGGTACTGCACGGCACCGGACGGACCCAGTGGAGGGGTCCCCGGAAGGGATCTCCCTCCCCCCGGTGCTTGCGCGGCGGACACGTCGCACCGCATGGTGGTCCCCGGCGCCCCCGGAACCCGGGCCGCCGTCCCCCGGGCACCCGGGAGACCCTCCACCGATCGCGGAACGGGATTCTACGCATGGAGCAACGCACACTCGGCAGGACCGGACGGAAGGTCTCCACCGTGGGCCTGGGCACGTGGCAGCTGGGCGCGGACTGGGGGGACGTCGACCCCGCCGAGGCCACCGCCGTCCTGGAGGCCGCCGTGGAGTCGGGGGTCACGTTCTTCGACACCGCCGACGTCTACGGCGACGGCCGCAGCGAGCAGACCATCGGCGCGTTCCTGCGCGAGCGCCCCGACCTGGACATCACCGTGGCCACGAAGATGGGCCGCCGCGCGGACCAGGTCCCGGAGAACTACACCCTCGCGAACTTCCGGCAGTGGGTGGACCGCTCGCGCCGGAACCTGGGCACCGACACCCTCGACCTGGTCCAGCTGCACTGCCCGCCCACGCCGGTCTACAGCGACCAGGAGGTCTACGACGCCCTGGACACCCTGGTCCAGGAGGGCGCGATCCGCCACTACGGCGTCAGCGTGGAGCGCACCGACGAGGCGCTGGCGGCCATCGCCCGCGGGAGCACCGCCACCGTCCAGATCATCCTCAACGCCTTCCGCCTCAAGCCGCTGGACGCCGTGCTGCCGGCGGCGAAGGAGGCCGGGGTGGGGATCATCGCCCGGGTGCCGCTGGCCTCGGGGCTGCTGTCCGGGAAGTACACGGCGGACACCCGGTTCGCGGCCGACGACCACCGGAACTACAACCGCGGCGGCGAGGCCTTCGACGTCGGCGAGACGTTCTCCGGGGTGGACTTCCAGCGCGGCCTCGAGGCCGTCCGCGAGTTCGCCGGGCTGCTCCCGGACGGGGTGACCACGGCGCAGGCCGCGATCGCGTGGATCATCGCCCAGGACGGCGTCAGCACCGTGATCCCCGGGGCGCGCAGCGTGGAGCAGGTCCGCGGCAACGCCTCGGCGGCGGACACCGGGGACCTGGGCCGGGAGATCGACGCCGGGGTCCGCAGGATCTACGACGCGTACTTCCGGGCGGACATCCACCCCCGCTGGTGAGCCCCTCCGGCACCTCCCCGGAAGAGCCCGGGGAGGTGCCGGGGCGGTGCCGCCCGGGGCGGCTCCAGCTCGTAGGATGGTCCGGATCCACCCGTGAAAGCGAGCCGCCCCGATGTCCCCCAGCCCCGCCGCGGACCACCCCGGCCCTGCACCTGACGGTCTCGCACGACTGACGGAGATCGACCTGGCCTCGGAGCCGATCTTCCTCATGGCCCGGGCGGCGGCGCTGGGCTCGTCGACGGCCAACCAGGGGCTTGCCCCGCTCGGGCTGAAGGTCCGCAGCTACTCCCTCCTGGCGGCGGCCTGCAGCGGCACGGGGCCGACACAGCGGGAGCTCGGCGAGCTGCTGCGGATGAAGCCCAGCCAGACCGTGGCCCTCCTCGACGAGCTGGAGCAGCGCGGTCTGGTGGAGCGGCAGGCCGACCCCCGGGATCGCCGCTCCAAGATCGTGGCCCCCACCGGTGCGGGGCGGGAGCTCTACGCCAGCGCCAAGGCGGCGGTGGACCTCGCCGCCGAGAGGTCGCTCGGGGACCTCCGGCCCCAGGACCGGGAGGACCTGGCGCGTCTGCTGCGACAGGTCGCCTTCTGACGCCCGGAGGGACGCGCACTGGGCACCTCCCATGGACTGTGACCCTTGACACACCCGGCCGGCGGGCGCAGGATCAGTTCACTAACTGAACTGTTCACTTCTGGAGGTATCTCGTGGTCCGCTCCCCCCGGTTCCGTCGCACCGCGCTCGTCCCGGTCGCCGCCCTGGCCACCGCTCTCGCCACCACCGCCGGCATCCTCCCCGCCGTGGCCGCCCCGGACGCCTCCGTCGTTGCCTCCCCCGGCACGGCCGCCTCGGCGGCCCCGACCGTGGCCACCGGAACCCTGGACAACGGTGCCGCCTGGCGGGCGGAGGTGCCGGCGGACTGGAACGGGAAGGTGGTCCTGTTCGCCCACGGCTTCCGCCCCGGGCCCGCCAACCCCGCCTGGGACGCCGGGTTCGACCCGACCGCGCAAGAACTGATCCGCCGGGGCTACGCCGTCGCGTCGTCGTCCTACGCCGCGACCGGATGGGCCCTGGAGACGGCCGTCCAGGACCAGCTGGACACCCTCGCGGCCTTCGAGCAGCGCTTCGGCGAGGCCGACCGGGTCATCGCCATGGGCCGCTCCATGGGCGGGCTCGTCACGAGCCTGATGGCGGAGGTGCCGGGGGCCGACATCGACGGCGCCGTCAGCACCTGCGGGCTGGTGGGCGGCGGCGTGGCCCTGAACAACTACCAGTTGGATGCCGCCCACGCCGCGGCCGAGCTGCTGCTCCCCGGCGAGGACCTGCAGCTGACCGGCTTCACCGCCCCGGGCCAGTCCGACGCGACGATCGCCGCGCTGCGCGAGGCCCTGGACGAGGCCCGCGGCTCCGCCGAGGGCCGGGCCCGCATCGCCCTGGTGGCGGCCCTGCTGCACACCCCCACGGAGCTGGACGGCGTGGACGCCGAGGACCCCGAGGCACTGGCGGCCGCCCAGGCCGAACTGGTGCTGCAGACCCTGCCGACCGTCATCGAGCGCCGCCACACCATCGTCGAGGCCGCCGGCGGCGACAGCGGCTGGACCGCCGGGGTCGACTACGCCCGGCTGCTGCGCTCCTCCGACCAGCGCCACCAGGTCCGGCACCTGTACCGGCTCGCCGGCCTCGACCTGGCCACGGACCTCGGGACGCTGAGCCGCAGTGCCGACATCGCCCCGGACGAGGACGGCCTGGAGTGGATGCTGCAGACGTCGACGCCCACCGGCGAGCTGCAGGTCCCGGTGCTGGCCACCCACACGCTGGTCGACCTGCTGGCCCCGGTCGAGTACCAGGAGGAGTACGCCGAGACGGTCCGGCGGGCCGGCGGACAGTCCCTGTTCCGTCAGGCCTTCGTGGACCGGGAGGGGCACTGCGCCTTCACCGTCGCCGAGAACGTCGCCGCCGTCGAGGCCATGGACGAGCGCCTGGAGACGGGCCGCTGGGGATCCCTCGCCAGGACCTCCTCGCTCCAGCGCAGCGCCGAGTCCCTCGGCCTCGACGGCGCCGCCTTCGTCGACCACCGCCCGGACGAGTTCGTCGGCGACCGCACCTGGTACGCCGCGCCCTGAGCCGGGCCCCGCAGGATGCGGACCGGGCGGGACCCCCAGGGGGTTCCCGCCCGGTTCCCGCGGTGCGGCTAGGAGATCTGCAGCCCCCCGTTGATGTCGTATGTCGCCGCGGTGATGAATCCGGCGTCCTGTCCCACGAGGAACGCGAGCAGGGCCGCCATGTCCCGCACGGTGCCCACACGCCCCACCAGGATGTCCTTGGACATGTCCGCCTTGCGCTCGTCGCTCAGCGTGCCGCCCATGATGTCGGTGTCCACGGGACCGGGGGCGATGCAGTTCACGGTGATCCCGTGCTCGCCCATCTCGCGCGCCACGGCCCGGGTGAAGCCGATGATCGCGGCCTTGGACGCGCTGTAGGCCACCTTGGAGTAGGTCCCGCCGCCGCGCTGGGCGGAGATCGAGGAGACGCTGACCACGCGGCCGAGCTTGCGCTCGATCATCCCGGCCAGCACGCGCTGGGTCATCATGAACGTGCCGGTCATGTTGATGGCGAAGACCCGGTCCCACGCCTCCCGGGTCTCCTGCATGAACTCCGTGGGCGAGCTGATGCCCGCGAGGTTGACGAGGGCCACGATCGGCGGGAGCTCCGCCTCGACCCGTGCGACGGACTCGTCCACGGAGGCCTGGTCGGACACGTCCGTGCGCAGCCCGAGGGCCTGCACCCCGTGCCGTCCGGCGATGTCCTGGGCGGCCTCCGCGGCGGCCTCGCCGTCGATGTCGAGGACGGCGACGTTCCAGCCCTGGCTCGCGAGCAGGTCGGCGGTGGCGCGGCCGATGCCGCGCGGGGAGGCGGCGCCGGTGAGCACGGCGGTGCGCTCGGCGGGGAAGGCGATGGTCTCGGTCATGTCAGTCGTCTCCTGTGCGGTGGGAAAAGGGTCCGGTTGCCGGGTCGGGACCGCCGGGTGCGGTCCCGCCGCCGATGTAGTGCTCGTAGTCGGCGTAGGTCTGGTCGATGTGGGCCTCCATGGCCTTGCGCGCCGTCTCGGGGTCGCGGGTGCCGATGGCCTCCAGGACGAGCCGGTGGTGCTCGATGGCGTGCCGCTGCACCTCGGGGAAGGCGGAGGTCGCCCGCCGCTCGGCGTAGAGCAGCTGGGAGAGCTGGGCCAGCAGGACGGGCACGAACGGATTGCCCGAGGCCCGGAGCACCACGTCGTGGAAGGCCATGTCGGCGCGGGTGACCTCGTCCAGGTCCTGCGCCTCGTGCGCGCGCTCGAGGTCCCGGACCGCGGTCTCCATCGCGGCGAGGTCCTCCGGGGTGACGTGCACGGCGGCCAGCTCCGCGGAGCCGGTCTCCACCATGCGCCGCACCTCCAGCAGCCGCAGCGCCACCTGGTGGGAGGTCGCCCCCCGGGAGGCGGCCTTCAGGATCGCCTCGAGGCCGGTCCACGCGTCGGGGGGGTTGACGTAGGTCCCGAGGCCGCGCCGCACGTAGACGATGTTCTGCGCCTGGAGCGCCTTGAGGGCCTCGCGCACGGTGAGCCGGCTGACGTCGGACTCCCGGGCGATCTCCGCCTCGGGGGGCAGAGCCTCGTGCGCGCCCACCTCGCCCTCGAGGATGCGTTCGAGCAGGTCCTCGGCGACGGCCTCGACCAGCGACTTCCTAGCCATCGGCTCGCCGCCGCGCCGCGGCCCTTACGGGGGGAGCGGTGCGCACGTCGGGATCGGGGTTCACGGCGCGTACCTACCTCTTGTCAGACGTCATATGTGTGACTAGCCTCACATGGAGCGCCGCTCTCGTCAATTCCCGCGCCCGGGCAGCAGCCCGGCCGTCCCACGTCCCCGAGGAGCCGATCACCGTGGATCTGCAACTACTCCTGGCACTCGTGCTGGGCATCGCCACCATCATCGTCCTGGTGCTGCGCACGCGCCTGGACGCGTTCGTGGCACTGCTCATCGCCGCCCTCGTCACCGGTCTGGTCGCGGGCCAGCCGGTGCTCGACATCGTCTCGGCCATCACCACCGGCTTCGGCAACACCCTGGCCTCGATCGGCATCGTGATCGGCCTCGGCGTGGGCATCGGCAAGATCCTCGAGGTGTCGGGGGCCGCCAACGCGCTCGCCCTCGCCTTCCTCCGCGTCTTCGGCCACGGCCGCGAGCCATGGGCGATGGGCAGCGTGGGCGCCCTGGTCTCGATCCCCGTGTTCTGCGACTCCGGCTACGTGATCATGAACCCGCTCGCCCGGTCCATCGCCCGGGTGAAGCGCGCCGGCTACGTGACCCTCGCCCTGGCGCTGGGCTGCGGCATGACGCTCACCCACCACCTCGTGCCGCCCACCCCGGGCCCCCTGGCCGTGGCCGGCATCCTCGGCGCGGACATCGGAGCGATCATCCTCGTCGGCCTGGCCTTCACCGTGCTCCTGCTGCCCGTCGTGGTCTTCTACGCCAAGTGGATCGGCCCCCAGCTCGAGCCCAAGATCGAGGAGCACGTGCGCGAGGCCGTCTACGGCACCGTTGCCACGGCCGGCGTCGGGGGCAGCTCCCGTGTCGGGAGCACGGACCTGGAGGACGGCCCCCGGGACGGTCTCGACGACGAGGCGGCCCAGGCGCCCGCCGCGGAGCCGTCCCACGACCTCGGCGAGCCGCCGGCCGGCGCCGAGCCGCACCGGATCGGCGCGTTCGTCGGATCCCTGCCGCTGGTCATCCCACTGCTGCTGATCATCCTCAACACGGTCACCGGCGCGATCGACCAGAACGCCCAGGGGGTCGTGGGCGGCGACGGGTACGAGCCCTCCGCCTGGGCGGTCCCGTTCGCCTTCATCGGCAACCCGGTGGTCGCGCTGATCATCGGCATGGTCCTGGCCCTCTACGTGCTCCTGCCCCGGTGGACGCCCCGGAACAAGGCGCACGGCTGGTTCGCCGAGGCCGCGGCCTCGGCCGGTCTGATCCTGCTCATCACGGGCGCCGGCGGCGCGCTCGGCCAGGTGCTCCGCAGCTCCGGCGTGGGCGACGCCCTGGCCGAGGCCATCGCCTCCACCCCGCTGCCCGCGTTCCTCGTGCCGTTCCTCATCGCCACCCTCGTGCGCATCGCCCAGGGCTCCGGCACGGTGGCCATGATCACCGCGGCCTCCGTCTCGGCGCCGCTGGTGACCACCCTGGGCATCGACCCCGTCGTCGCCGCCGTGGCCTGCACGGCGGGCTCCATGGTGTTCAGCTACTTCAACGACTCTTACTTCTGGGTGGTCACCCGCTTCACCGGGCTGGAGGGCACGGACGCGCTGAAGGGCTGGTCCGGGATCACCACCGCCGTCTGGGCCGGGTCCATCCCGCTGCTGTTCGTCCTCAACCTCATCCTGGGCTGACCGCGGCAGGACGACGACAGGTCTCCGGCAGGACCGGACAGCACCGGTCGGGACGGGGCGGCGTGCCGGGGCACGCCGCCCCGTCTACGCTGTCCGGAGATCCTCCCTCCCGCGTCCTGAAAGGGTGTGCCGTGCTCACCAACGCGTCATCGGCCACGGGCCGGCGGGCCCGCCTCGGCTTCGGCTTCCTCGGCGTGGTGCTGATCGCGGTCAACCTGCGGGTCGGCTTCGTGACCGTGGGGCCGCTGCTCGAGGAGATCAGCCGCGACCTCGGCATCTCGGCGGGCCAGGCCGGGCTGCTGACCGGGCTGCCGCTGGCCATGTTCGCCCTGTTCTCCCCCGTGGCCCCGGCGGTGGCCGCCCGGACGGGCCTGGACCGGGCCCTGTGGCTGTCGCTGCTGCTGCTCGCGGCCGGGATCGCCGGCCGCTCCGCCCCGGTGGAGGGCGCCGTGTGGGTGGGCACGGCGGTGATCGGCATCGGCATCGCGTTCCTCAACGTGCTGCTGCCTTCGCTGGTGAAGCGGGAGTTCCCGCTCCGCGTGAGCCAGGTGACCGGCGTGTACACGTCGATCCAGGGCGCGGTGGCCGCGGCCGGCTCGGCGCTGGTGGTCCCGATCGCCCACGCCGGGCCGGCGGGCTGGCGCCTGGCCCTGGCGGTGTGGGCGGTGCCGGCCGTCGTGGCGCTGGTGGTGCTCTCGCCCGGGCTGCGGACCGGGAGCTCCGGGCCTGCGGTCCCCGCGGCGGAGCCGGGCCCCTACCGGTCCCCCTGGCGGTCGGCGCTGGGCTGGCAGGTCACCCTGTTCATGGGCCTGCAGTCGGTGGCGTTCTACGTGCTCATGGCGTGGCTGCCCAGCATCGAGCGCAGCCACGGCGTCTCGGCGACCGCCGCGGGCACGCACATGGCGCTGTTCCTGCTGATCGGGATGGGCGCCAGCCTGGGCACCGGGGCGCTCATGCACCGGCTGGGCGACCAGCGGCCCGTGGCCTTCGCGGGCAGCGTCCTGGCCCTGGTCACCTTCGCGGGGCTGGCCGCCGCGCCGGAGCTGACGCTGCTGTGGATCGTGCTCGGGTCGATCGGCTGCGGCAGTCTCATCGTCGTCGCGCTGTCCCTGTTCAGCCTCCGGTCCACCGACCACCGCCAGGCGGCGGCCCTGTCCGGGATGGCCCAGTCCGTGGGCTACGCGCTGGCCGCGATCGCCCCCGCCGTCTTCGGCGCCCTCTACGACGCCGGAGGGCGGTGGGAGCCGCCGCTGCTGCTCATGGCGGGTCTCATGGCGGTGCTGTGCGTCGTGGCTCTCTTCGCCGGCCGGGACCGCGTCATCGGACCGGGCCGCTGAGCGGTCCGCGCCGCCCGTCACGGCGGAACGCCGCCCGGCCGCGGCGGCCGGGCGGCGTTCCGGTGGGAACTGCCGGGCGCCCGAGGGGCGCCGGAGCGGATCAGACCATGCGGCGCGGGGCGAACCACTCCTTGACCGGGGCCTTGAACGCGGTGACCAGCCACAGGACGTTCACCACGACCAGCACCAGCCCGAGGACCAGCAGGACGATCCCCAGCCCGCCGTAGGCCATCGCGCCGAGGAGGCCGATCAGCGTCCCGACCACGCTGAGGATGGACAGGACGATGCCCAGGACGCGGGCCCAGTTCTTGCCCTTCTTCAGGAACACGTAGACGAGGGCGTACAGGCCCAGGGCGATCACCAGCATCACGATGCCGGTGATCTGCCCGATGCCCGAGGCCTGGTCGGCCGCCGCGATCTGGTCGGCGGACAGGCCCATCTCCCGGTACATCTCGGTGGTGTCCACGGTGGTCGCGGCGATGATCCCCACGATGTCGTTGAGGAGGTAGACGGCCGCGGAGACGAGGGTCAGGGTCAGGAGCCGCTTGACCTCGGGGGGCGCGGCGCCGGGGTGCCCGCCCTGATGGGCTCCGTACTGGTCGCCGCCGGCCTGGTACTGCGGCGGGCCGCCGCGGGCGCCCTCGGGCTGCTGGGGATAGGGGTTGCTCATGAGGATCTCCTTCGGTGGAACGGCAACGGCACAGGATGCGCCCTCCCATCCTCCCCCGCGGTGTGCGATCGCACCTCCGTCTTCAGGACGAGGCGTGTCCCCCGCCCCGGGCCCTGCGCCCTGGGGCCCGCGAGATCGCAGGTGTCGGCGACGGCGGCGCCCCCGGTCGCCGGCAGCTGCCATCTCGCGGGAGAAGGGAGGGGTCAGGTGGCGAGGGTCGCGTAGACCACGTAGTTGTCGTCGAACAGGCCGGTGGCGGGGTCGTAGCCGTCGCACGTGATCAGGCGCAGCTCCGCCCCGGCCGTGTTGCCGTAGACGGCCCGTGTGGGAAAGGCGTTCTTGGCGTGCTGCTCCCCGCGGTCGACGACGAACACCGCCGTGCTGCCGTCCGCCCGCGTGATCTCCACGGTGTCGCCGGGGGCCAGCCCGCGCAGCCCCGCGAAGACACCGGGCCCGCCGTCGGTCGCGTTGACGTGGCCGAGCAGGACGGCCGGCCCCCGCTCCCCCGGCGTGGGCGAGGACGTGTACCAGGAGGCCGGGGCCCCGGGGCCGGTCGGCGGCACCTCCAGCGACCCGTCCGGGCGCAGGCCCAGGTGCAGCAGCTCGGACGAGGCCCCCACCGCGGGGATCCGCACCGCCACGGGCGCGGACTCCGGCAGCACCGGCGGCAGCGCCTCGGGCGCCGGGGCGGCGGACGGTGCGGCAGCCGGTGTGGTGGGCGCGGCCGTCGCACCCGGCGCCGGCGTCCGCGCCGGCGCGGCGGACACCGCCGACGACGACGGGGCGGCGGGCTGCGCGGGGGACCCGCCCGCGCAGCCGCTGAGCAGCAGGAGGACGACCGCCGCAGGGACCAGGCGGCCCCTGCGGCGGTCGGCGGTCGGATCCGGCACGGGGACCGGTCCCTCCGCCCGGCCCGGCCTAGGCCCGGCCGGCACCGCGCCGGCGCACCGCCACCGCGGCGGCCGCCGCCGAGGCCACCGCCGCCAGGGCCAGACCGCCGGCGAGGACCGGGGCTCCGGAACCGGCGTCCACGGCGGCACCGGTGTCGGCGCCGCCCACGGGCACCTCGTCCACCTGGGTGTACGGGTCCTCGGCAGGCACTTCCCCGGGCACCTCGCCGGGCTGGGCGTCCGGCCCGGGGCCGGCGCCGGGGACCCAGTCGATGACGGTGTGGCTCCAGCCCCCCGATGCGTTCTCCACGGGGATGCGGGTGGGGTCGTAGGGCCACTCGGCGCTCTCGCACACGACGCCGTCGCCGTCGTCGTCGACGAGGCTCGTGCTGTAGCTGACGGAGCCCACCGGGATGTTGTGGACGCCGTACCCGGCGGCCGTGGCGCAGTCGGTGAAGACCATCGCGTCCCCCGGGGCGGCCGTCGCCGGTCCAGCCGTCAGGACCGCGAGCCCGATCGCCGCCGCCGCCACGCCCGCTGCACTGTTCTTCATGGTGTTCCCTCGCTTCTGGGAGTGCTGATGTGCAAGCGCATCGTAGGAGGTTCACCACTGCAACGTCACGGGTCGGATAGTGATGCCGGCGTCCGCGCGGCGCGGCGGGCCCGGTTTCCGGCGGAAATTTGCCATTTCCGCTCTGACTGGTTGCATCGCGGTGCATTCTGTGAGTTTCATGACGCGGGCGCGGAACCGTCCGATCCTCGCCCATCCCCCTGGTCCGGGACAGGGCTGTGGCCGTCCCCGAGCGTCAGCCCGCTCGCGGCGGCTTCGTCGAGGACCAGCGTGGTCCGGGGGTGGAACTGCAGCACCGACGCCGGGCACCGGGCGGCCACCGGACCCTCCACGGCCGCGGCGACGGCCGCCGCCTTCCGCTCCCCCTGCGCGACCAGGAGCACCTGGCGTGCCTCGAGGATCGTGCCCAGCCCCTGGGTGAGGCAGTGGGTGGGGACGTCGTCGGGCCGGTCGAAGAAGCGGGCGTTGTCGGCGCGCGTCTGCGCGGACAGGGCCGCGACGCGGGTGCGGGAGGACAGCGACGAGATCGGTTCGTTGAAGCCGATGTGGCCGTTCGTGCCGATCCCCAGGACCTGGAGGTCGATGCCGCCGGCCGCGGCGATCGCCCGCTCGTACTCCTCGGCGGCCCCGCCCAGATCGGCGCGGGAGGCGTCGGGCACCCGGACCTGCTCCGGGGCCAGGCCGAAGGGCCGGACGACCTCCCGGTCCAGGTACGCGGCGTAGCTGCGCGGGTGCTCCGGCGGGAGACCGACGTACTCGTCGAGGGCGAAGCACGTGAGGTGCGAGAGGTCGAGCGATCCCTCGGCCCGGCGCCGGGCCAGCTCCCGGTAGATCCCGACCGGCGACGACCCGGTGGCCACCCCCAGCACGGTGTCCGGCTCTTGGGCGATCCGGCCGGCGACGACGTCGGCCGCGTACGTGGCGACGTCCGCGGCGGTCGGCACGATGACGATGTCCATGAGCTGCCCCTCCTCGTGCACTGGGAGGCCCATTGTCCTCGGACCGGTGGCAGGCGATCCAGCGGGGTTCAGGAGCCGGGGTCCAGCTGCGCGGCCGCGTGCCGGAGCACGGGACCGAAGTCCGGGCCGGCGCCGGGGCTCGCCGCCAGCGCCGCGACGTACAGGGCGGCCCAGGCGGCGGCGCGGCGCCACACGTCGTCGTCGTACCGGCCGGTGCTGTCCGCGACGGCGCGGAACCCGGAGCGCTGGTCCGCGTCGAAGGCCAGCCACGCGCCGGCGAGGTCGGACGCGGGGTCCCCGGCGCAGACGTCCCCGAAGTCGACGAGACCGGCCAGCCGCCCGTCCCGGTGCACGAGGTTCCAGGGGTGCGGGTCCCCGTGCAGCCAGACCGCCGGCCGTGACCACGGGGCGGCGCGCAGGCCGTCGTCGACGACGCCGCGGAGCCGCTCGGTGCGCCGCGCCCCGAGCAGCGCGGCCGCGGCCGGCCAGGACGGGGGCGCCGCGCGGAGCCGCGCGTCGATCGGGACGCCCCGGTAGGGGTTGCGCGGGGCCTCCCCGGGTGCCGGCCGGTGCAGCGAGGACAGGGCCCGGGCCAGGTCCTCCGCGAGCCGCCCGCGCCGGGCGAGCGGCAGGGTCGCGACGGCCTCGCCCTCGATCCACCGGACCACCGCCCAGGGCCACGGGTACCCGGCGCCGGGGCCGCCGCGGAACACCGGCCGGGGCACGGCGATCCCCAGCGCGGCCAGCGGTGCGCCGGCCACGGCCGTCCACCGCACCTCGTGGAGGAGGCACGGGACGGCGGCGCGGCGCACCGGCAGGCGCACCGCGTGGGCGGGGCCGAGCCGGAACAGTGCGTTGTCCCAGCCCTGCGCCACCGGGGTCGGCGTCAGGTCCAGGAGTCCGCGGAGCTCCCGCGGCAGCTGCGCCTCCAGCAGGCGGCGCACCTGGGCGGCCGTCGGCTGCACCTCGACCTCGGGCATCCTCCGCCCCTCCTCCCGGCTGCGTCGGCTCGGGCGCGCCCCGATCCGGGCTGCCGGACCCGGGACCCGGTGCGGGGGTCCGGCAGAGAAAGACATCGCCACCCGGCCGGAGCCGGGTGGCGATGTCAGGTCGACGCCGGGGCGTTCAGCCCCGCGCCGGAGATCTCACGAGGAGATCAGAGCGTGATCACGCAAGCACGGTGATGTTCGCGGCCTGGGGGCCCTTGGGGCCGTCCTGGGTCTCGAACTCGACGCGCTGGTTCTCCTCGAGGGAGCGGAACCCGCCGGAGTTGATCGCGGAGAAGTGCGCGAACACGTCCTTGGAGCCGTCCTCGGGGGTGATGAAGCCGAAGCCCTTGTCGGCGTTGAACCACTTCACGGTGCCAGTAGTCATGGGGAACCTGTCTTTCTGGGAAACGGAGCGTCCCCGGCGATCGGGGTGCTCGGGCGTTGCGATGCCTGCCAAAACGTCTTCTCAGAAAAACTGCTGCGCCCGATGTCCGGGCGAACTGCTTGAACTGCAAGAACGAAACTTCAACAACTGGTGATGACTCTACAGGTGTTCGGGGAAAAGCACAGTGACGGGCCCCACTGCCCCCGCGGACACCCCGAGATCGCCGGGGGATCGCCCCGAGGCCGTTCCCACGGGCGCGTCGCGTCCATAGGCTGTGACCATGGCCACACCTGAGACCCGCACCCGGCCCACCGTCAACTCGGACATGGGCGAGGGGATCGGCCTGCACCGCTTCGGCAACGACCCGGAGCTGCTGCAGGTCGTGGACCTCGCCAACGTCGCCTGTGGCTTCCACGCCGGGGACCCGGACATCATGTCCGCCACCGTGGCCGCCGCCGTGGCCCACGACGTCGCGATCGGCGCCCACCCCTCCCTGCCCGACCAGTGGGGCTTCGGCCGCCGCGCCATGGTGCTCACCCCGGAGGAGGTCGAGTCCCTGGTCCGCTACCAGGTGGGCGCCCTCACCGGCTTCCTGCTCCAGCACGGGGCGGACCTGCACCACCTCAAGCCGCACGGCTCGCTCTACGGGATGGTCGCCAAGGACCCGGCGCTCATGGAGGCGGTGGCGGCGGTGGCCGCCGACTACCGCGTGCCCGTGCTCGGCATGGCCGGCACCGCCCACGAGTCCGTGTGCGCCGAGCGCGGCGTGCCGTTCGTGGCCGAGCTCTACGTGGACCTCGACTACAACGCCGAGGGCGGGCTGATCATCCAGCGCACGCCCCACACCACCGACCCGCGCGCCGCCGCGGACCGGGTGGCGCAGGCCCTGGCCGAGGGGATCGTGCGGGCCGAGGACGGCACGGAGCTGCCGATGCGCTTCGAGTCGGTCTGCGTGCACTCCGACGCCCCGGGGGCGCCCGCGGTGGCCCGCGCCGTCCGCGCGGCGATCGACGCCCACGCGGCGACGGGCACCTGACCCGCCCGGCCGCCGTCGTCCCGGCCTTCCGACCCGGACCCGGAGCTCCCCGACCCGGTGCCCGCCGACCCCACGTCTCCCCACCCGACCGAAAGGACCCGCACCATGACCGAGATCCAGTCCCCGCTCCCCGGTGTCTTCTACCGCCGCCCCTCCCCCGACAAGGACCCGTTCGTCCGGGACGGCGACCCGGTCGAGGCCGGCCAGGTCATCGGTCTCATCGAGGTGATGAAGCAGTTCTCGGAGGTCCAGTCGGACGCCGCCGGCACGATCCAGGCCTTCGAGGTGGAGGACGGCGACATGGTCAACCCGGGGGACGTCATCGCCGTCGTCGCGGAGAGCTGAGCCGTGCCGATCTCCACGCTCCTGGTGGCCAACCGGGGCGAGATCGCGGTCCGGATCCTGCGCTCGGCGCAGCAGATGGGCCTGCGCACCGTGCTGGCCGTGAGCGAGGTGGACCAGGACTCCATGGCGGCGGAGCTCGCCGGCGCCGTGGCCGTGGTGGGCCCCGCCCCGGCCCAGAAGTCCTACCTGAACGCGGAGGCGCTCGTGGCCGCGGCCCTGGAGCACGGGTGCGACGCCGTGCACCCCGGCTACGGCTTCCTCTCCGAGAACGCCGCGTTCGCCCGGCGCGTCCAGGAAGCGGGGCTGACGTGGGTGGGCCCCGCCCCCGACGTCATCGACCTCATGGGCCACAAGACCCGGGCGCTGGAGGCCGCGATCGCGGCCGGGGTGCCCGTCCTCGCCGGGTCCAACGGGCCCCTGGAGGGCGACGACGACGCCGTCCTGGCGCTGGCCCGGGAGGTCGGCTACCCGCTCGTCATCAAGGCCTCGGCCGGTGGCGGCGGGCGCGGCATCCGCCTGGTCCGCGCCGAGGAGGACCTCCTGCGGACCGTCGACACCGCCCGGTCCGAGGCCGGGGCGAGCTTCGGGGACCCCACGGTGTACCTGGAGCGGTTCGTGGAGCGGGCCCGGCATGTGGAGGTCCAGGTCCTCGGCGACGGGCAGACCTTCCTGCACCTGGGCGACCGCGACTGCTCCCTGCAGCGCCGCTCCCAGAAGATCGTGGAGGAGGCCCCCGCCCCGGACCTGCCGGACGAGGTCCGCGAGCGCATCCGGGACTCCGCCGTGAACCTGGCCCGGCTGTGCTCCTACACCGGGGTGGGCACGGTCGAGTACCTCTACGACCCCGTCCGGCACGAGGCGGCGTTCATCGAGATGAACACCCGCCTGCAGGTGGAGCACCCGGTCACGGAGTTCGTCACGGGCGTGGACCTGGTCGCCGAGCAGCTCACGATCGCCTCGACCGGGCGCACGGAGCTGCGGCAGGAGGACATCTCCTTCGCCGGGCACTCCGTGGAGTGCCGGATCAACGCCGAGGACCCGGAGAAGGGGTTCATGCCGAGCCCGGGCACGATCAGCCGCCTCGACTGGCCGGAGGGCTCCGAGTACCGCGTGGACTCCGGCGTGCGCAACGGCGACACCGTGGCCCCGTACTACGACTCGCTGCTGGCCAAGCTGGTCGTGCACGCCGAGGACCGGGAGACGGCCGTGCAGCGGATGGGCGCGGCCCTGGCCGCCACGCACGTGGAGGGGATCAGGACCACGGTGCCGCTGCTGCGGCGGCTCGTGCTGGACCCGGAGTTCGCGGCCGTGGCGCACCACACCACCTGGATCGAGACCGAGCTGCTGACCGGCCGGGCCGGCGGCACACCCAGCGACGAGCCCGGCGACAAGCCCGGCGACAGTCCCAGTGAGGGGAGCGCACCATGACCGAGACCCTGTACCTGCCCACCGCCCGGTACACGTGGGGCGGTGACGAGTTCCTGTTCGTGGAGTTCGACGAGGCCATGAACCTCACCGCCAACTACCTGGCCACCACCGTGGCGCACGGCCTCTCCGCCCTGGACCTGCCCGGCGTGGTGGACGTCTGCCCCGCCAACGCGTCCCTGCTGGTGCGCTTCGACCCGGACGTCATCAGGGCCGAGGACCTCAAGCGCCGCACCCAGGAGCTCGAGGGGCAGGCCCGCGAGTCCACGCAGTACACCGCCGAGACCCGGATCATCGAGGTCCCGGTCTGGTACCAGGACCCCTACACCGCCGAGGTCGTGGCCCGCTTCCGCGAGGGCTACCATCAGGACCCCTCCGGCACCGACCTCGACTACGCCGCGAAGGTCAACGGCCTCGCGGACGCCGCCGAGTTCATCCGCCGCCACCACGAGTCCCCGTGGCTGGTGTCCATGGTGGGCTTCGTGGCCGGGCTGCCGTTCATGTACCAGCTCGTGCCGAGGGACCGGCAGCTCGAGGTGCCCAAGTACCTCAGCCCCCGCACCGACACTCCCCCGCTCACCGTGGGCCACGGCGGGTGCTTCGCGTGCATCTACTCGGTGCGCGGCGCCGGCGGCTACCAGATGTTCGGCATCGCCGCCGCCCCCATCTACGACCCCGAGCAGCACCTGCGCGACTTCCGGGACTTCCTCATCCTGTTCCGGCCCGGGGACCTCGTGAAGTTCCGGCCGGTCGACGAGGCCGAGTACCGCTCCATCCAGCAGCAGGTCGAGGACGGCACCTGGCGGTACAAGCAGGCGCCCGTGACCCTCGACGTCGAAGCCGCGCTCGCCGATCCCGACCGCTACAACCGCACCCTTCTGGAGGCCCTCGATGGCGCTGACGATTGAGCAGCCCGGACTGCTGACCACCGTCCAGGACCAGGGACGGATCGGGTACTACCACGTGGGCATCCCGCAGGGCGGGGCCATGGACCAGGAGTCCGCGCAGGCGGCGAACAAGCTGGTCGGCAACACCGCCGTGGAGGCCGTGCTCGAGTGCACCTACACGGGCCCCGCCTTCACCGTGGACGCCCCGACGACGATCGCTGTGACCGGTGCGGACCTGCCCGTGCTGGTCAACGGCGAGGAGCGCCCGTCGTGGCGGCGGATCGAGCTGGCGGCGGGGGACGCCGTGAAGTTCGGCGTGCTCCGCGGCGGCGCCCGGTTCTACCTGGCCGTCCGCGGCGGCATCTCCGTGCCGGAGGTGCTCGGCTCGCGCTCCACCTACGCGATCGGGCGGCTGGGCGGGCTGGACGGCCGGAAGCTGGAGGCCGGGGACGTGGTGCCGGTGGGCGAGCCCACCGGCCTGCTGCCCGAGGTCGAGGAGATCCCGGAGCGCCTCCGACCGGGCTTCGGGAGGTCGCTGGAGCTGCGGATCATGTGGGGCCTCTACGACCACCTGCTCACCGACGAGGGCCGGCGCCGGCTGGTCGAGGAGGAGTGGAAGCTCACTCCCGTGGCGGACCGGATGGGCCTGCGCTTCGAGGGCCCGGGCGTGGAGTGGATCCAGCGCCGGCAGCCGTTCGGGGCGGGCTCGGACCCCTCCAACATCGTGGACGCCGGCTACGCCGTGGGCTCCATCCAGGTCCCCGGCGGCACCCAGCCGATCGTGCTGCACCGGGACGCGGTCTCGGGCGGGGGCTACGCCATGGTGGGCACCGTGATCTCCGCGGACATGGACCTGCTGGCCCGTGCCGCCCCGGGCACGGCCACCCGGTTCCGCGCGGTGTCCATGGAGGAGGCGCTGCAGGCGCGCCACGAGCGGGCGGAGCGGCTGGAGGAGATCTGGGCGCTGTGAGCAGCCGGGCCTCGCGGGCCGCGGCGGGTGGTGCCGGTGCGGCACCACCCGCCGCGGTGCGTCCGCTCAGGAGAGTTCCAGCTCCCAGTCCTTGACGTCGGCCAGGGGCGCGAGCAGGCTGCCGTCGAGCTCGGCGAGCGGCCGGCCCCCGCGCACCCGCTGCGGCCAGTCCCGGTTGGCCAGCGCCGCCTTGCCCAGGGCGACCACGTCGGCCGTGCCGTCCGCCAGCATGGACACGGCCGTCTCCGGGTCGTCCAGGTGCCCGTTGGCGATCACCGGCAGACCCGAGTGCTGCTTGGCCAGCGCCGCGAGCGAGGGCCCCTCGTCGCCGAACGCCGGGGCGGTCGCCCGGTACTCGGTGGTGTGGACGAAGTCGATCCCGGTGGCGCCCAGGGTCGAGAAGATCACCTCCGCCTCGTCGGGCCCGCCGCTCCACCGGTGGTCGTGGTCGCTGACCTTGGCCTGGGAGATGCGGATGCCCACCGCCAGGTCCGGCCCCACGGCGTCGCGCACGGCCCGGCAGACCTCGGCGGCGAACCGCACCCGGTTCTCCGGCGAACCGCCGTACTCGTCGGTCCGGAGGTTGAGGTAGTCGGTGAGGAACTGGTCGAGCAGGTACCCGTTGGCGCCGTGGATCTCGACGCCGTCGAAACCGGCGTCGCGGGCGCGCAGCGCGGCGTCCACGAACGCCTGCCGGACCTCCGCCATCTGCTCCGCCGTGATCTCCGCGGGCACGGGGTACGGGCCCTCACCGCGGTAGAAGCCCAGCTGCTCGCCCTTGGGGGCCACCGCGGAGGGGCCGATCGTGGAGTCGACGAACCGGTTGCCCTGGGCCTGGGACCCCGCGTGCATGAGCTGGGCGAAGATCTTCGCGCCGGCGGCGTGGACGGCGCCGACCACCTCGGCCCACGCCCGGGCCTGGTCGTCGGTGGCGATCCCGGGCTGGTACAGGTAGCCCTGCCCGTGGGCGGCGTCGGGGTAGATCCCCTCGGTGATCAGCAGCCCGAAGCCGCCGCGGGCGAAGGCCTCGTAGTAGGAGACCATGCGCTCGGTGGCGTGGCCCTCCTCCGTGGCGCTGATCCGGGTCATCGGAGCCAGCGCCACGCGGTTCTCCAGTGCGGCGGGACCGATCTGCAGGGGGGACCAGAGGGGGTCGAGATCCGGCATGTGCATCTCCTTCGACAGTCGTTCAGGGGTTGTTCGGTCGGTGGGTGCCTCTGACAGCCTCACACGGTGTCGGCGCTGAGGAGAAGCGCCCGCACGAGCCGCCCCGCGTCCATGGGCGGGGCGCTGTGGGTCCCGGCGGCGAGGATCCGCTCGAACTCCGCGCCGCCGTCGTCCGGCAGGGCGCGCCGGTCGACCAGGTGCTGGTCGACCAGGGCGTCGGCCAGCGTCTCGACGTCGGGGAAGACCTGCTGGGCGCCCGTCCGGGAGCCCAGCACCCACCGGTCGCCGAGCACGGTTATCCTCGCGCGGCGCCCCACGCTGCGCCGCAGCTCCGCGAGGACGGCCTGCTTCATCCCGTTGAGGTTGATGTAGGCGGTCACCTTCGAGACCGCACGCCCGCCGGGGCATCCTGCGCACATCGTGACATCTCCTCCCGGGCCGGCTACGGCATCACGTCGCCGCTGTTGGGGCCCAGCGTCTGGCCGGTGTAGAGGTCGCCGCCGGGCGAGGAGGCCAGCAGCAGCGCGGTGGGCGCCACCTCGTGGGCCTGGCCGAAGCGGCCGATGGGCAGCTCGGCCTGCTTGGCGGCCTTCCACTCCTCGGACAGTCCCTCGATCAGCGGTGTCACGACCGGACCGGGCGCGATCGAGTTGACGAGGATGCGGTGCTCGGCGAGCTCCAGCGCCATGGCCTTCGTCATGCCGATCACCCCGGCCTTGGCCGCCACGTAGTGCGTCAGGCCGGTGCCGCCCTTGATGCCCAGCTGGGAGGCGATGTTGATGATCCGCCCGCCGCCGCGCTCCACCATGTGGGGCGCGGCCCAGCGCGCGGCCAGGAAGACGCCCTTGAGGTCCACGGCCAGGACCTTGTCGAACGTCGCCTCGGTCATCTCCAGCAGCGGCGTCTCGTCGAGGATGCCGGCGGCGCTGACGAGGACGTCGATCCCGCCGAGCTCCTCGACGACCCGTGCCATCGCCTGCTGCACCGCCTCGCCGTCGGTGACGTCCACGGCGATCGCCGTGGTGCGCCCGCCGAAGCTGCCGCTCTCCTCCGCGACGGCCGCCGCGTGCTGCTCGTCGCGGTCCAGCACGGCCACGTCCGCGCCCTCCCGGGCGAAGAGCAGGGCGATCGCCGCGCCGATGCCGCTGCCGCCGCCGGTGACGACGGCGACCTTTCCGGTCAGTTGCTGTTCCATGTCTGCCTTTCCTGGTGGGCTCAGCTCGGCCAGCGGACGGTGAGCCCGCCGTCGACGATCAGCTGCTGACCTGTGACGTAGGCCGAGTCGTCGCCGGTGAGGAAGCGGATGGTGCGCGCGGCCTCGTCGACGTTGCCCACGCGGCCCCACGGGATGATCGAGCCCGCGGCGTCGAGGCCCTCGCGGCCCAGCGAGTTCACCGGGTCCAGGGACTGGGGGCTCTCGATCAGCCCCGGGATGACGGCGTTGACCCGGATCTTCCGGGGGGCGAGCTCCACGGCCAGCGAGCGGCACAGGCCGATGAGCCCGGACTTCGCCGCCGCGTAGTGGCTGTGCTCCTCCCACCCGTAGACGCCGCCGGCGATCGACGACGTCGCCACCATCGCCCCGCCGTGGGTCATCCGCGTGCTGCAGGAGCGGAAGACGCGCATCACCCCGGAGAGGTCGACGGCCATCATGTCGTCCCACGCCTGGTCGGTCATGTCCGCGAGCGCGGCACGGCGCAGGATGCCGGCCGCGGCCACCGAGATGTCCAGCCGGCCGAACTCGTCGAGCGCGGCCTGGGCGAGCTTCTCGGTGTCCTCGAAGCTGCGCACGTCCATGGGGACGGCCGTGCAGCGCCCGCCCGCGGCCTCCACGGCGCGGACGGTGTCCGTCGCGTCGTGGGGGTCCGAGGGGAGGTAGCCGATGACGCTGTGGGTCCCGGCCCGGGCGTAGGCCACCGCCAGCGCCCGGCCGATCCCGCTGCCGCCGCCGGAGATGACGGCGACCTTTCCCTCGAGTCCGTCGTCGCGGTTCATGCGATCACCGTGGTCTTCAGGTGGGCGTCCTTCAGGGTGCGGGTCCCGGCCATGCACAGCGCCGAGAGGATCAGCCCGCCGGAGCCGGTGATGATCGCCGCCGTGGCCGTGTCCACCCCTGCGGTCAGCAGGATGGTGAGCAGCCCGGAGCCGGCGATGCCGCCGAGCGGCGCCATCACGTGGGCCACGTTCGCCCCCCATGCCGCGCACCTGGGGCGGGAAGGACTCGCCCATGTAGAACAGCAGCGCCGCGTACGGTCCGGTGAGGAAGAACAGCGTCATGGCGTACAGCGGGATGATGTAGCCGGAGGTGCCCGGGCCCAGCAGCATCGCCAGGCTGACGATGCCGCCGGCGATCCAGCCGAGGACCACGGTCGGCTTGCGGCCGATCTTGTCGCCCAGCCAGCCGTGGAACACGTAGCCCACGAAGCCCACCGCGTTGGAGAGCACCAGGATGATGAGGGCGTTGTCGAAGGAGACGCCCTTGGCCTCGACCAGGATGGTGGTGCCCAGGACGGAGAACACCTGGATGCCGAACCAGTTGAAGAACCACGCCAGGGACAGGCAGGTCGTGTGCCGGCGCAGCTCCGGGGTGAAGACGTCCTTCACGCCGGTGGCGTGGTGGGCCGCCTCCTCGAGGTCGTGCTCGTCGGCCAGCGCGTGGGCACCGGCGGTGTCGCCGGCGGCCCGGCGCCGCCGGACCTCCTTCATCGCGGCGAAGGTCGGGGACTCCGGCAGGCGCAGGGCCAGGCCGACGACGATCAGGGACAGCACCGCGGCGACCACGAAGCTCCAGCGCCAGCCGATGAGCGGGAGCGTCAGGGCCGACAGCCCCGCGGAGACCAGCGCGCCGACCGGCCAGCCGCCCTGGACGAGCGAGTACATGAGGCCGCGGCTCTTGGCCTCCTTGTAGATCTCGTTGAGGTAGACCGCGTTGACGACCTCCTCGGACATGGAGAAGCCGGAGAAGGAGCGGATGATGACCAGGCTCGCGGCGCCGATGGCGGCGCCGGTGAGACCGGACGCCACGGCGCCGCCGAGCATGAGCACGATGAGCGCCTTCTTGCGGCCCATCTTGTCGATGATCGTGCCCACGGCCAGGGCCACGATGAACACGCCGATCGTGGCGTAGGTGTTGATCGCGGTGGACTCGGCCACCGACCAGCCGAAGTCCTCGGCGATCACGGGGAGCAGCGTGCCGAAGAGGGTGAAGTCGTAGACGGAGGCCACTCAGGCGATGAAGCAGACGATCGAGACCTGCTTGACCACCTTCGGGGTGATGGGCACGTTCCAGGGCTCGACGCCGGAGGGCGTCGGGTTCGAGCGCAGAGCGGACATGGCGGTGTTCCTTCGTGCCGGTGGGATCAGGCGGAGGTGCGGGGACTGCGGGCGGCGAAGTCGCGGGCGACGTCCTCCATGAACGCGAACTCCACGCCGTCGTGACCCTGGATGTGGTCGAAGAGGCGCTCGAGCATCAGCAGGTTCTGCGGGCGTCCGCAGACGTCGGGGTGGATCGTGAGGGGGAAGACCGCGTAGTCCATCTCGCGGTAGACCCAGTCGAACTGGTCCCTCCACAGCTGCTCGATGTCCCGCGGGGACACGAAGCCGTGGCTGTTCGGGCTGGACTTGATGAACATCATCGGCGGGAGGTCGTCCAGGTACCACGAGGCGGGGATCTCGATGAGGTCGGTCTCCTCGCCGCGCACCAGCGGTTTCATCCACTCCTGGGCCGAGGCCGCGTCGTAGTCGATCTTGGTCCAGGTGTCCCCGACCCGCACGTAGTACGGGGTGTGGTCGTCGTGCATGAGCGAGTGGTCGTAGAGGAAGCCGCGATCGAGCAGGATCTCGTTGGTCACCCCGGAGAACTCCCACCAGGGCGCCACGTAGCCGACGGGCTTCTTCCCGGAGCGCCGCTCGATGAGGTCGGTGCAGTAGTCGAGGATCTCGGTCTCCTGCTCGCGGGTCATCGCGATGGGGTTCTCGTGGCTGTAGCCGTGGACGCCGATCTCGTGACCGGCGGCGACGACCGCGTCGAACTCCTTCGGGAACGTCTCCACGGAGTGGCCGGGCCAGAACCAGGTGACGGGCATCTCGCGGCGCTGGGCGAGCTGGAGCAGCCGCGGCACGCCGACCTCGCCGGCGAAGAGGCCGCGGGAGATGTCGCCCGGGGAGTCCTCGCCGCCGTAGGAGCCGAGCCAGCCGCCGACGGCGTCGACGTCGATGCCGACGGACACGTAGATCTTCTTGGACATGATGTCTCCTCTGGTGGTGGGTGGTGTTCTAGAGGTGGGTGGTGTTCTAGAGGTGGGCGGTGAAGGCCCCGGGGAACTCGGCGGCCGAGGTCCCCAGGGAGAGCAGGAGGGCGGCGAGGACGCGCGCCTGGAGCGGGTTGAGGTCCCCGGAGGGGACGGCGCCGGCCGCCACGAGGTCGATGCCCCCGCCGTTGCCGTAGAGCGGGACGACGGGTCCCCACGGGGCACGGGTGCTGAGCACCACGGCGCAGCCGGCCCCGGCCGCACGGGCCACCGACTCCGCGAAGCCGGGGCCCGCGTTGCCGACGCCCGATCCGGCGAGGACCACGGCCTGCGCGCCGGAGCGCACGGCGAAGTCGAAGAGGTCCGGGGTGGCGCCGGTGTGGGCCGTGATGATCTCGACCCTGGTGCTGTCGAAGGCCGCCGGCGGCAGCGGCAGCGGCTCCCGGCGGACCGGCCTGGCCGTGACGACGAGCTCGGACCCGGCCATGTGCGCCACCTCGGCGCCGCCCTGGAAGGCGCTGCTCGCGGTGGTGTGCGCCTTCCGGGCGCCGCGGGCGGAGCGGACCGTCCCGTCGAAGGAGATCAGCGCGCCGCTGCCCCGCAGCTCGGGCGAGGCGGCGGCCAGCACCGCCTCCTCGACGTTGCGGGGGCCGTCCGGGGCCGGGCTGTCGGCCGGCTGCTGGGCGCCGGTGAGCACCACGCTCTTCGGGGAGCCGTGCACCAGGTCCAGCAGGAACGCCGTCTCCTCCAGGGTGTCGGTCCCGTGGGTGACCACCACGCCGTCGTTGGCCGGATCGGCCAGCGCGTCCCGGGCCGCCTCGGCGATCGCCCGCAGCTCTCCCAGGGTGAGCCGGTAGCTGCCCGTGGTGAGGACGTCCCGGGCGGAGACGGTGAGCTCGCCGTACCGGTTCCGGGACAGGTCGGCCGCCGTGTCCGTGGCCACGGAGCCCGTGGACCCGCCGCCCCGGGACGCGATGGTGCCCCCCGTGCCGAGCAGCTGGATGTGTGGCACGTGCCGCCTCCCTTCCGTGGGGTCGTCCCGCTCCGCGGGAGCGTCAACGATCTATGCAAACGAATGCCGCAATCGATTGCGTACGATGTTGGGATCGACCATAGAGCGCCTCTAGAGTGATGCGCAACACATTCACGAGAATTTAACGTCCGTTACTGTGTGGAAACAGCCGCGAGGAGGTGGACATGGGCGCACGACCGGCGGTCACGCTGAAGGCCCTGGCGGCCGAGCTGGGCCTCAATCCCTCCACGGTCTCCCGGGTGCTCAACGACCCCAAGGGCCTCGGCTCCAAGTGGGCCTCGCCGGACACCACGGAGCGGATCTTCGCGCTCGCGGAGGAGCGCGGCTACCGCAAGAACCCCTACGCCGCGTCGCTGCGCACGGCCAAGTCGCACATGATCGGGGTCGTCGTGCCCCGCCTGCAGGACTACGTCCTGGCCACGATGTACGAGGGCATCGACGAGGCCGCCTCCGAGCACGGCTACTTCACCGTGGTCTCCAACTCCCTGGACGACCCCGCGGCCCACCGCGCCAAGGGGGAGAAGCTGCTGGACCGCCGTGCCGACGGCCTGATCTTCGGCGACGCCCTGTTCGAGGACCCCTTCCTGGACGAGCTCGCCGAGCGCGGCGTGGCCTTCACGCTGGTGAGCCGACGGTCCCCGGGGCACCGGTCCGTGACCTGCGACGACTACGCCGGAGGACGCATGGTCGCGGAGCACCTCGTCGCGTCCGGCCGGAGGACCTTCGGGCTCATCGCGGGCAATCCGCGGGCCTCGACGTCGATCGACCGCTGCGCCGGCTTCCTGGACGCGCTCGCCGGGCACGGCCTCGGGGTGGACCCGGAGCGCGTGGTCCCCGGCGGCTTCGACGCCCCGGCCGGCAGCGCGGCCGCCGCCCGGATCCTGGCCGCCGGGCCGCTGCCCGAGGCGGTGTTCGCGGTCAACGACTTCGCGGCGATCGGCGCGCTCGGCGTGTTCGCCCGGGAGGGGATCACGGTCCCGGAGGACCTGGCCCTCGTCGGGTTCAACGACACGCCGCTGGCCGGCAGCGTGGGGCTCACCACCGTGCGCTCCCCCATGCACAGCATCGGCCGGCAGGGCTTCGAGATGCTGATGGACGTTCTCGACGGCCGGGACGTGGAGAGCGTCCGGCTCCCCCCGGAGCTCGTCGTGCGCACGAGCGCCTGAGCGCCGGACGCCCCCACCGCAGGACCGGAGGACCAGCACGCCGTCGGGCGCGGCGGTGCCCCAGCCCGTCAGCTGACTCTGCGGTGCACCGACTGCGGGCTCAGGTAGGCACTGAGGCCTTCGACGCCGAACTCCACGCCCAGGCCGGAGTCCCCGCGCCCGCCGAAGGGCGCGGCGTGGTTGGAGGCGAAGAAGTTGAGGCCCGCGGACCCCGTGTTCATCCGCCGCGCCACCTGGAGGGCGTGCTCCTCGTCGGCGGAGAAGACGATGCCGCCCAGACCGAACGGCGTGTTGTTGGCGAGGTCGACCGCCTCGTCCACGTCCCGGTACTTCAGGACGGTGATGACCGGTCCGAAGATCTCCTCCCGGGCCACGGTCATGTCCGGGGTGACGTCGGCCAGCACGGTGGGCCGCACGAAGAACCCGGTGCCCTCGGCGGGACCGCCGCCGGTCACCACGCGGGCGCCCTCCCGGCGGGCCGTGTCCAGGTAGCCCAGGACGATGTCGTACTGGCCTCGGTTGGCCATCGGCCCGAAGACCGTGGTCTCCCGCAGCGGGTCGCCCTGCTCGGCCGCGGCGATCGTCCGCCCCACCATCTCGACCACCTCCTCGTAGCGGCTCTCGGGGGCGAGAATGCGGGTGGAGATGTAGCAGGTCTGCCCGGTGTTGCGCAGGCAGGAGCGGATCAGCACGGAGGACATGTGCTCGAGGTCGGCGTCCGGCAGCACGATCGCGGAGGACTTCCCGCCCAGCTCCAGGGTCACCGGCTTGAGCTGCTCGCCGCAGGCGGCGGCGATCTTCCGCCCCACGGGGGTGGAGCCGGTGAAGGCGACCTTGCGCACGAGCGGGTGGCGGACCAGCTGGTCGCCCATCCGGCCGTTGCCGGTGACGAGGTTGACGACGCCGGCGGGCACGCCGGCCGCGGCGAGCGCGTCCACGACGAACCGCACGGACAGCGGCGTGGGCGAGGCCGGCTTGATCACCACGGTGCACCCGGCGAGCAGGGCGGGGGCGAGCTTGGCCACGACCAGGTTGATCGGGAAGTTCCACGGGGCGATGAGCGCGCACACCCCGACCGGGTCCCGGTACACCCGGGTCTGGCCGGCCCCGTTGGGGAACGGGCGCACGTCCTCCCGCTCCAGCCAGGGCGCCAGGCTCGCGAAGTAGCGGAAGATCCCGGCGGCGTTGGCCGCGGCCCCGAGCGTCTCGGAGATCGGGGAGCCGTTCTCGCGGGTGTTGGTGAGGGCCATCGGCTCGCGGCGGGCCTCGATCTCGTCGGCGGCCCGCAGCAGGACCGCGGCGCGCTCCGCGGGGCTCAGCCCCGCCCAGCCGGCGAAGGCGCGGTCCGCGGCGGTCACGGCACGGTCGAGGTCCTCCGCGGTGGCGTTGGGCACGGACGCCCAGACCTGCTCGGTGGTGGGGTCCACGACGTCGTTGCGCTGCTCGCCGGTCGAGCGGACGTAGGCGCCGTCGATGAAGTGGTCGTCGACGTGGGCGTAGGGCAGTGCCGGTTCCGCGCGGGTGCCGGGCACGGTGGTGCCGGTGGTGGTCATCGCAGGACGCTCGCTTTCAGGAGGGCTCGGGAGCGGGCCAGGTCGGCCTCGGCCATGAGGCGGGCGGCCGAGGTCTGCAGCTCGGGGACGATCTCGGCCTCGAGCCGGTCCATGTAGGCCGAGGGGGTCATCTTGAACCAGTGGTGCGCCAGGGCGATCCCGGTGTGGTCGAAGCGCCACAGCCGGTCGGCGTCCCGCACGAGCGAGTCCTCCAGGGACCGCGGCTCGGGCCGGGTGTCGTGGCCGTCGATGATGGCGGTCACCCGGGCGACGAACGCCTCGTCGTAGCCCAGCTCCGGGAGGACCTCCTCGGCGATCAGGCATCCCTGGCGCTCGTGCTCGTAGCGGATGTCGGCCTTGCGCCAGTCCCCGGAGAAGCCCTCGGAGAGGATCCGCTCCTCGTCCACCCGGCCCCAGCCGGTGTCGTGGAGCAGGATTGCCACCCGGACCACGAGCGCGTCCGCCTCGGGGTGGACCGCGCACAGCCGCTCGGCGTAGGCCAGCGAGATGGGCAGGTGGATGTCGTTGTTGCGGGCGCGGGTCTCGGGAACGACCCGCGCCCAGATCGGGTCGAGGTCGGTGGCCGTCGAGGGTGTCGTGCTGATGGGCGAGGTGTCGACCGCCAGGGCGGTGTCGATGGGCATGGGGGTCAGCTCCTGGGAGTCGAGGGGAGGGGTTCGGGGGCGTCGGCAACGGCCATCTCCTTGAGCCGCCGGTCCGTGTCGGTGGCGTCCTCGGCCGGGACGGTCAGGCCCTTGGTGAGGGCGGCCTTCACGTCCAGGAAGTCCACACCGCTGTTGACGCAGTCGGCGGCGATCAGCCGGCCGTCACGGTAGTAGAGCACGCACAGCTTCCCGTCGGTCCCGTCGCGGCGGACCACGGTGCGGTCGTGGCCGACGGACAGCCCGGCGATCTGCAGCTTGTGCGCGCCCTGGTTGGACCAGAACCAGGGGACGGAGCGGTACTCCTCGCGGCGGCCGGTGAGCGAGTACGCGGCGACCTTGGCGTGCTCCACCGCGTTGTTGACGCTCTCCAGGCGCAGCCGTTCGTCGGCGGGGGCGCCGGGGGTCGGGTTGGGCATGTTGGCGCAGTCGCCGATGGCCACCGTGTGCCCGTCGGAGGCCAGGGCGTACTCGTCCACGCGGATCCCGTTCTCGCACACCAGACCCATCGTCTCGGCGAGCTCGGTGTTGGGCACCACGCCGATGCCGACCAGCACGATGTCGGCAGGGACCACGGTGCCGTCGCCCAGCTCGACACCCGTGACGTGTCCGTCCGCACCGACGACCCGGGACAGCTGCACGCCGAGCCGCACGTCGATGCCCGCCGCGCGGTGGGCCTCGAGGAAGAACCGGGAGGTCTCCTCCCCCACCGCGCGGCCGATGAGCCGCGGGCCGACCTCCAGGACCGTGACCTGCTTGCCCATGGCGTGGGCGCTCGCGGCGGCCTCCAGGCCGATGAACCCGCCGCCGATGACCACGAGGCGCTCGGCGGAGGGCATCCTCGCCTTGAGCCCCAGGGCGTCGTCGGCGTTGCGCAGGTAGAGCACCCCGTCCAGCTCGGTGCCCTCGAGGTCGAGCCGGCGGGCGCGGGCGCCGACGGTCAGCGCGAGCCGGTCGAAGGGGAACTCGGCGCCGGTGCTGGAGCGGGCGGTCCCGGAGCCGTCCGGGTTCTTCTCGATCCGCTCGATCCGTTCGCCCTGGACCAGACGGATCCCGTGGTCCTCCCAGTACTGGCGGGCCCGGAAGATCAGCTTCTCCTTGTCGACCTTGTCCTGCAGGAAGTCCTTGGACAGGGCCGGGCGCTGGTAGGGGCGGTGGTCCTCGTCGCCGAGCAGGGTGATGGGGTCCTCGTATCCGAGGGCCCGGAGGGACCCGGCGAGGGCGACACCGGACTGGCTGGCGCCGATGATGAGCAGCCCGTGGTTCTGGTCGTGAGCCATGGTCACACCTGCGTCTCGGGGGTCGTCACGTGCAGGTCGGTCTCCTCGGTGACGGGGAGCTGGCAGGACAGGCGGGAGTTCTCCCGGCGGTCCTCGGTGGTGCCGTAGAGCATCTCGTCCTCCATGTCCTCCAGCGGGGGCAGCTGCCCGAGGTCCTGCTCGTCGACGAAGACGTGGCAGGTGGCGCAGGACAGGGATCCGCCGCACTCGGCGACGATGCCGGGCACGCCGTTGCGCACGGCGGTCTCCATCACGGAGTCGCCGGCGGTGGCGTCGACGACGCGCTGGGCGCCCTCGTGGTCGGTGAAGGTGACAGTGGGCATGGGTTCGGCCTTTCGGTGGCGCCGGCGGGAGCCGGCGCGGTGGTCAGATGAACTGCCGGCCGCCGTCGACCACGAGGGTCTGGCCGGTGATGTAGTCGCTGTCCTGGCCCGCGAGGAACAGGGCCGCCCCGACGATGTCCTGCGGCTCGCTGGCCCGCTTGAGGGCGCCGCGGTCCACGCCGTACGTGGCGGCATCGGGCATCAGCCCGTAGCTGGCCTCGGTGAGGGTGAAGCCGGGGGCGACGGCGTTGACGGTGATCCCGCGCCGGCCGAGCTCCTTGGCCATGACCCGGGTCAGCCCGATGACCCCGCTCTTGGAGGCCACGTAGTGCAGCCAGTTCTCGGAGCCGCTGTAGACGGTCGCCGAGGACAGGTTGATCACGCTGGAGCCCTCCCCGAGGTAGGGGCTGCAGGCGCGGGCGCACAGCCAGGGCCCCTTGAGGTTGACCCCCATCACGAGGTCCCACTCGGCCGGGTCGATCTCCTCCAGCGGCGAGCGCGTCACCGTCGCGTAGATCGCGGCGTTGTTGACCAGCACGTCGATCCGGCCGCCGCCGAAGGCCGCGGCCTCCCGGGCCATGGCCTCGGTCGACTCCGGCGAGGTGACGTCCACGGTCACCGCCAGGGCGCGGCGGCCCTCGGCCTCGACGAGCCGGGCCGTCTCCGCGGCGCCCTCGGCGTTGACGTCGGCGACGACGACGTCGTGACCGCGGCCCGCGAAGCCGAGCGCGAAGGCCCGGCCGAGCCCGCCGGCCCCGCCCGTGACCACCACGGTGGGCGCGGAGCCGTCGGCGCGGGGGCCGGCGGCGCCGGGCGCGGGGGTCTCGGGGGACGGGCTCACGACGCCGCCTCCAGCACGGTCTCCGGCCGGGTCTCCGGCCGGGTCTCCTCGATGCCGTCGACGGGTCCGGCCTCCTCCGCGCTCTGCTCGAGGACGGTCACGACGCCCTTGGTGCCGTCGACCCGCAGCCGCTGCCCGGTCCGGATCTCGAGCGAGGCCGAGCCGGCGCCGGTCACCGCCGGCAGCCCGTACTCCCGGCACACGATGGCCGCGTGGGACATCATGCCGCCGATGTCGGTGACGGTGGCCCTGATCTTGCCGAACACCGGGCCCCAGGACGGGGAGGTGTTGGGGGCCACGAGGATCTCCCCGTCCCGCAGGGAGCCCAGCTCGTCGGCGGAGGTGACCACGCGGGCGATGCCCTCGACGACCCCCGGGGACGCGGCCATGCCGGTGAACACGCCCTCGGGCTGCTCGTCCTGGCCCAGCCACTGGGCGACCTGGTCGGTGGTGATGCCGTAGAGCATCGTGGTGAAGGGCTCGGTGATGAACTCCGGCGGGGTGTTGAAGGCCGGGGCCGCCCGGTGCGCCTTGAGCGCGTCGACGATCTGCGCCCGGCGCGGGATCTCGGCGCCCCAGTAGGCGGGCCCGATCGGCTGCTTGGCGCCGATGCCCCACGCGTTGACGAGGTCGAACAGCACCGCGCGGACCTCCTCCCGGCTGAGGTACAGGATGTCGGCGGGGTCCTGCCAGAACCCGGCGTCGACGAACAGCGCGGACAGCTCGCGCACCTTACGCCAGAACGTGCCCATGCCCCAGTGCTCGATGTAGAAGTTGTGGTTCTCCACGTAGGGGTACGCCGTGCGGGCCAGCGCGATCTTCTCGTCGAAGGCCTCCTGCTGCTCGGTCCCGAGCATGTCCCGGTACTCGCGGATGATCCGCTCGCGCTCGGCCACGAGCTCGTCCGTCGGCCGGATCAGCTGAGCGCCGTCCTTGGCGCGGCGGATGTAGTCCGCGATGAAGGTCAGCGGGATGTCCATGTGGTCGATCCAGTAGCGGTCGTGGCCGTAGAAGCCGTTGCCCACGGTGAAGTTGAACCAGGGGTCCTTGGACTCCTCGAGCTGCGCCAGCCACTGCTCGCCGCCGTCGGCCGCCTCGATCCGCGCCAGCGTGCCGTCGGCGTCCTCGGGGGAGTCGAAGATGTCCTCGAGGCCGAGGTCCAGGGCCAGCAGGGCCAGCTTCTTGAGCTCGTCGTCGGGGCGGAACAGCTCCATGTCCTCGCCCTGGACCATGGTGGCGACGTTCTGGTCCGGGATGTTGGGGAAGACCTCCTTGCAGAAGCCGAAGAAGTCCAGGTAGGCGATGTAGCCGAGGTTGAGGAACTCGAAGTGGTACTGCCAGAGCTGGTAGGCGAGGTCGATCAGCCGGTCGTAGGAGCGGAACAGCTCCTCGGAGCCGTCCTTGCCCCTGCCGGAGACGACGTCCTCGAGCGGCACCATCTGCGGCAGCGGCCGGAACTCGAGCTGGTCCATCTCGCCGATGGTGTCCTTGACCTTGACGTACCACTGCTCCAGCAGGGAGTCCCAGTTGCGGTAGTAGTGGCCGGCGCGCTCCTCGAAGTGGGCCGCGCGCTCGGCGACCTCCTCCTCGGGCACCGCGATGGGGCTCATGTAGAGGTAGCCCTGGTGGATGCGGTAGTCGATGCCGTTGGCGGTGGGGATCAGCAGGTGCCGGGAGTTGTACTCGCCCAGCTGTCGGATCGCGAACTCGCACCCGATCGTCTCGAAGGGCTTGAGCACCACGGGCCACTGCTGGGAGTTCTGGAACCAGAACTCCTCGCCGTCCTGGTCCTTGAGGGCCTCCTGGAAGACGAGGTAGTAGGGGTAGAGCTGCTCCCAGCCCTCGGCCCCGTCCGGGGTCTGCACGCTGAAGGGGCTGGGGAAGGACCTGACCGCGACGTCGTCGGCGGCGCCGACCCGCTCGGCCACGACACCGAGACCCGGCTTCCCCGCCGCCTGCGCGGTCTCCGCGGGGGTGCTCGAGTGGACGGTCTCGGGACGGGACTGCAGCAGCAGCAGGTTCTCCCCGGCCGGCAGGTCCCGGTCGAAGGCCCACTCGATGTCCTGGGGGCAGCCGTAGTGCTGCTCGGCGCGCTTGGCCATCTCCGCGACCTGCCACAGCTGGTCGTCGGTGAGGCAGCGGCGGGCGCGCCGCTCGGCGTCGACCTCCACCTCGATGAGGGAGCCGCTGGCGGCGTCGGGGACGAGCTCCGCGTGCTTGTCGCCGATGTGCTCGGTGACCACCGCGAAGGTGACCTTGTCGAGCTGCAGGTTGTCGGGGGTGACCTGCCCGGAGACGACCATCTCGCCCACGCCCCAGGAGGCGTCGATGGTGATCTTCGAGCGGTCCCCGGTGGAGGGGTCGAGCGTCATGGCGACGCCGGCGGTCTCGGCGCTGACCATCTTCTGCACGGCCACGGCCATGGACAGCCCGTCCTCCGGGATGCCGTTGCGCAGCCGGTAGAGGATGGCCCGGGCGGTGTAGAGGGACGCCCAGCACTTGCGGATGTGCTCGAGCACCGACTGCCGGTCGGTCAGCCACAGGTAGGTGTCCGCGGCGCCGGCGAAGGACGCCTCGGGCAGGTCCTCGGCGGTCGCGGAGGAGCGCACGGCCAGCGGCGCGGGCTGCTCGAAGCGCGCCTGCAGCGCCTCGTAGGCGTCGATGGTCTGCTGCCGCTGGTCCTCCGGCACCGGGCGGGAGCAGATCTCCTCGCGGATCCGGGCGGAGACCTCCTCGACGTGCGCGACGTCGTCGGGGTCGATCCCGTCGAGCAGCCGCCGGATGTCGTCCTTGATCCCGGCGGACTCGAGGAACGCGTCGTAGAGGTCCGTGGTCACGGCGAAGCCCGGGGGCACCGGCATGCCGGCGGCCGTCATGGACACGAGGGAGGCGCACTTGCCGCCCAGGCGCTCGAGGCGCGGCTCGGTGCCGCCGTCGAAGAATTCGATGTATCGCGTGTTCTGCACGGTTCAGGACTCCCAGGTGACGGGCACCGCGACGGGTGCTCGGAAGGACAGGTTCTCGCCGAAGGTGATGGCGTCCGGCTCGCTGAGCCGCAGGTGGGGCGCGATCCGCAGGGTCTCCTCGACCGTGATGCGGGTCTGGAGCTTGGCGAGCATGTTGCCGAGGCAGTAGTGGATGCCGTAGCCGAAGGCCAGGTGCTCGCGGGAGTTCGGCCGGTCGATGTCGAACTCCTCGCCGTTCTCGAAGACGGCCTCGTCCCGGTTGGCGGAGCCCATGACCAGCAGCAGCTGCCCGCCCTCGGGGATCGTCACGCCGCCGACCTCGGCCTCGCGCAGGGCCTTGCGGCGCCACGCGACGATCGAGGGGCTGGTGCGCAGCACCTCCTCCACGGCGGAGGGGATCTTCTTGGGCTCCTCCAGGAGCCGCTGCCACTGCTCGGGGTGGGCCAGCAGCATGCGCAGGGTGTTGGAGATCAGCGTCGTCGTCGTCTCGTGGCCGGCGAACAGGAGGCTGTAGCACACGGAGGCGATCTCGTGGTCGGAGATCTCGCCGCCGGCCTCCTGGGCCTTCACGAGGTCGGCCACCAGGTGGTCGCCGCCCTCCCGGTGGGCCTTCTCCACGAGGCTCAGGCACTTCTGCCAGTACTCCACGAGGTGGTGGGCGTGCGGGACCTGCTCCTCGTCGGAGAGGTCCCCCCAGGTCATGGCGCCGCGGGAGTCCGACCAGCGCTTGAACTTCTCGATCTGGTCGATGTCCTCGCCGAAGAGCGTCAGGATCGTGATGGTCGGCACGTCGTAGGCCAGGTCCCGGACGAGGTCCCCGGTGCGGTCCTCGCGCTCGAGCATCCGCTCCAGCAGGCGGGCCACGTTGTCGCGGATGAACGGCTCGAGGCTCTTGTAGCGGCGCGGGGTGAACGCCTTCTGCACGATGGCCCGGATCCGGGTGTGCTCCGGCGGCACGCGGGCGGAGAGGCCCGAGTAGGCGGTGAACCCGCCCTCCTCCATGATCCGCCTGGCCTCGGCGCCGCGTTCGCGCACCGGGGCCTGGGCGTTCTCGGAGCTGAAGGTCTCCCAGTCCCCGAACACGGCCTTGACGTCCTCGTAGCGGGTCACCACCCAGTAGCCGATCCGCTCGTCGTACATCACCGGCTCCTCGGCCCGGAGGTTCCGGTAGGCCGGGAAGGGGTCGTTCTGCTGGAAGGGCTCGTAGCCGTGGTGGGCCACGGGGCACCCGCCGGCGGCGGCCGTCGTGGGCGTCTGGTCCTGTGCGGTGGTCATCGCTGCTCCTTCGGGACAGGCAGTGCGGTTGATCCCCAGCATGTCCCGTGAGCCGGGTCACACCTATGCCGCTCATCCACTGAGTGGATATCGTCCGCCTACGGTCCCGCCCGTCGGAGCATCGCCCCGGGTCAGGGGCGGACGCCGCCCCTCGGGTCGGCGACCCGCCGGATGGTGTTCAGGGGCACGTGCGCGGTGGCGGCCTCGATCTGCCGGGCCACGCCCCGCAGCGTGGGCAGGTGACGGCTCATGGTGGCGGCCTGGTTGGAGGCCATGACCAGCCCCAGGGCCGCCCCCACCCTGCCTTCCCGGTGGAACACGGGCACGGCGATGGAGCACGCCCCGAGCCGGACCTCCTCCGCGGTCACGGCCCAGCCCCGCTCCCGCACAGCCTCGAGCTCCTCGGCCAGCCGCCCGGGCGCCACGTGGGTGTGCGGGGTGACCGCCGCCAGGTCCTGCTGCAGGTAGGCGTCGCGCACCCAGTCCTCCTCGTGGGCCAGCAGCACCTTGCCCACGGCGGTGGCGTGCAGCGGCAGGCGCCCGCCCACCCGGGAGGCCCGCGGCACCCGCTTGGAGCTGTAGGCGCGATCGATGTAGAGCGCGTCAGTGCCGTCCCGCACCGCGACCTGCGCGGTCTCGCGGGTCAGGGAGTAGAGGTCCAGGACGAAGGGCCGGGCGATCTCCCGCAGCTGCCGGCCCGCGTTCTGCCCCAGCTCCCACAGGCGCATGCCGATCTGGTAGCGGCCGTTGGCGTCGCGACTCAGCGCCCCCCACTCGACGAGCTCCGCGAGCAGCCGGTGCACGGTGGACTGCGGGAGGCCGGTGAGCTCCACGATCTGGCGCTGCGTCAGAGCCCGACGGTCGTTCTCGAAGGCCTCCAGGACGGACAGCGCCTTGGAGAGCACCGAGCGCCCGGGCTCGCTGGACCCGCCGGCCATGCGCGTCTCCTTTGCGCCGGGCGCTCAGGACAGGGCGAGGCGCTCCGGCTCGTCGTCGATCGAGGCGACGGCGGCGAAGCCCGCCGCCATGATCCGCCCCGCATCGGTGAAGAGGTGGTCATGCACACGGTAGCCGCAGAGCCGGTGGGCCTGCTCGTGGCTGAGCCCGAACCAGCCCATCACCGTGGTGATCCCGTGCGGGGTGAGACGCCAGATCTTGTCGGCGTCCTTGACCACCGCGTCCGAGGCGGAGAGCGCCTCGCGGCGCGAGTCGTGGCCGTCGATGATCGCGGTGATCTGCCGGGTCAGCGCAGGGTCATAGCCGACGCCCTCGAGGATCTCGGCGGCGATCCGCGCCCCCTCGATCTCGTGCGTGCGCACCAGGTCCGGCCGGCCGCCGCCCGGGGCGATCGCCGAGAGGACGAGCTCCCGCGGGACCTGGGACCAGCCGGTGTCGTGCAGCAGGATGGCCGGCAGCACCACCTCCGGGTCCGCCTCGGGGACCAGGGGCAGCAGCTGCCGGGCGATGCCGTAGGCATAGAGGCTGTGGACGTCGTTGTTCCGCACGTCCAGACAGGCCTTGGCCGCGGCCCAGATCCGACGCTCCCCGTCGGAGAGACCGAAGACACCGGCGACCTCGGAGGCGGGCGGGATCTTCGCCGCGACGTCGTGCGCGGGGGCAGGCTGCTGCGGTCGGGTCACGGAGTCCATGGCCCCATCGAAGACGACGACGGCGCGCCCGCCAAGCCCGGCGGTCCACTGAGTGGATGCGCTGAACGCGCGGGGCGGATCTCCGGGGCAAGTCGGCGCAACTGTGGACAGAATGCGAATCGATCAGGTAATAAGCCAGTGCTAGTGTTGATGCATCACGCAGGTGATCAGCCGGGGGGCTGAGCCGCCGCGTGAGGATCGCGTCGGAACGACCGGCCGCAAGGCCGCCGGCACGACGACGATCATGATGCCGCCGTCCTGGTGGCAGCGGGCCTCGGACCAACTGGTCAGTCGTCGGGGGGCGACTCCCCTGCCACCGGGACGCGCAGGCCCCCCTCCGCCCGCGGCAGCCGCTCCACGGCGCGAGCGCGGAGCCCGCCGCTCAGGCGAAGGCGAAGACCAGCGGGAACACCACCACCACGATCGCGGCCCACACGCCGTAGACCGGCAGGTAGCGCGTCTGCCAGCGCTCGAGCTCCGCGAACGGACGGCGTCCCCGCAGGCACCCGGCGCTCAGCCACCCCGCCCGGAGCAGGTGCACCAGCAGCAGCAGGTTCAGCCCGAGCGCGGCGATCTTGTTGGGACTGGAGCCGAACTCGGCGATCCGGGTCAGCATCGCGGTCAGCATCACCGCGTCCACCGCCAGCGCCGCGACGACGAGCACCAGCTGCAGGCCGTCGAAGATACCGGGCGGCTCGAGCGGGTCCCGGGCGGAGATCGAGTAGAGCAGCAGCGCCAGGACCAGCACGAGGATCGCGTCCATCAGGATCAGCAGCCCGCGGTCGACGTCGACGAGCCCGCCGGCCGCCGTGAGCACCACCAGGAGGGCCAGCAGCATCAGGATCGTCAGGGGCGTGAAGACCCGCGTGAGGACCGGGGCGATGTTCTCGACGACGTTCTGCTTGGCCTCGACCAGCCACGCGGCCACCACGAGGGCCCCGGGCACGGCGAACGGCAGGATCCAGTCCTCCAGCACCGGCTCCAGGTCGATCCCGAGGACCTGGAGGGCCCCGAACGTGAGTCCGACCAGCACCGCCCCGCCCAGGGCCAGGAGCGTGTAGTAGATCAGGAGCTCGCCGGTGAAGCGGACGAAGTCCATCCGCCGGCTGTCGGAGCGCCACCTCCCGCCCGTGTAGGCGATCCCGGCCAGCAGCCACAGGACCACCGGCGCGTGCAGGACGGCGAGCAGCTCGGTGGACCCGCCGGGGACGAACGGATAGACGTTGAGCACCACCGCCAGCAGCGCGAACGGGACGAGCAGCCCCGCCACCACGCGCGCGGTGAGCCGGCGCTTCCACGCGAAGTAGCCGGCGAGGAAGGGCAGGACGAGCAGACCGAGGTTGCGCGCCAGCACCGCCTCGTCGCCGAGCCAGGCGGTGCCGGCCTTGACCGCCAGCCCGGCCCCGACCGCGAGCGCCAGGACGACGCCCAGCTCCCGCCACGGCGGTGCGCCGGCCTCCTCGGCGTCCTCCGGGAGGAGCACGAGCTGCTTCCACAGCCGCTCGGAGTGCTCGCGGGCGAACTCGTGCGAGACGGCGTCGAGATTGCCCATGCGCTTGATCGCGACGAGGAAGGCCTCGTCGTCGTCGAGCCCGGTGGCCCGCAGGTCCGCGACCTGTTCGCGCAGGTGGTCCTCGAGCTCGTCGACGTCGGCCGGGGAGATCGCCTGGCGGCGCTGGACCCAGCCGCGCCACCGCCCGATCTGGGCCTCCTGCTCCGCGTGCAGCTCCATCACGCCCACCGCTCGGTCGTGGCGGGCGGCTGCTGCGCGGCCTGCCACACCTGACGCAGCGCGTCGGCCACGACCGTCCACTGCTCCTGCCGGTCGGCGAGCGCGGCCCGGCCCGAGTCCGTGATCGCGTAGTGCTTGCGCCGGCGCCCGGCCTCGGACGTGCCCCACGAGGAGGACACGTGGCCGAGGCGTTCGAGCCGGTGGAGCAGCGGGTAGAGCATGCCGTCGGTCCACTGCATGGAGCCGCCGGAGAGCTCGCTGACGCGCTTGAGGATCGCGTAGCCGTACAGGTCGCCGTCCGCCAGGATCCCCAGCACGAGCGGGGTGGCCGAGGCGGCGACCAGGTCCTTGTCGATGCGCACTGCGCCTCCTGATACCTAGGTGTGCTACGCATTGAACCCTAGCAGCGCTAGGTATGCAAGCGCGGCGCCGGAAACAACGGCGCGAGTCGGGCGGGGTGGGCACCGCCGCGTCCTGCGCCTACAGTCGAAGCAGAGTTGCAGAAGAGAACGTCCCTGGGAGGTGGTGATCCATGAGCACGCAGCCCGGCCTCGCCGCGCTCCCGCTCAGCACGCCGCTGGCGGCGGAGGTCCGCCACGCCCGCGGCGTCTACGCCTGGTGGCTGGACACCGCCCGCTCCCCCACCCCGGAGGCGGCCGGGCTGCACCTGCCCGCGGTGCCACGGCTCCGCCACTCGTCAGGGAGGGCCGAGCTGCTCTACGTGGGCCGCGCCCGGCGCGACCTCCACCGGCGGATCACCGGCCAGCACCTGCGGCGCACCCGCTCCTCCGCGCTGCGACGCACGCTGCTCGCCGCCCTCCTGCCCGGGGACCCGTCCTGGCGGGACGGCGCCGCCGTGGACGGGCGGGGCCGCGTGGTCCTCGACGAGGCCCACGAGCAGCGGCTCACGGCGTGGATGCAGGAGCACCTGCTCCTCGGCTGGGCGGAGTGCGGGACGAAGGACGAGGTCGACGCCCTCGAGCAGCACTGGGTCGCCGCGAACCAGCCGGCGCTCAACACCGAGGGCACCGGCCACGGCCCGGAGCTGACCGAGCTCAAGCGGGTCTTCCGCGAGGGCCTGCCCCAGCGGTCCTGAGCTCCCGGGACCGCTGGGGCCGCGGCGGTAGAATGGGCGCCCAGCACGCACGTGGTCGTTCGGGAGCCGTCATGAACAACACCGGGAGCAGCAGCGGAGCCACCGTCTGGGTGGTGGCCCTGGTCGCCGCGGTGGTGCTCGTCGGCCTGTTCCGGTTCGTGCTCCTCGGCGGGGTGGCCCTGCTCGGCCTGGCCCTGGTCGGCCTGCTGGTCTGGCTCAGCGCCGGCGTCATCACGAGCCAGAACCGCGCGGCGCGGCAGACCGCGCCCGAGGACGACGACGCCGGGCCGCCGCTCGCCGGCCCGCAGACCGGGCGGACGTCGGTGGAGGAGGCCCGGGCGGCCGGGGCGTCCAACATGCGCACGGCCTGGATCTCGTGGCACCTCCGCTCCCTGCCCCCGCCGGAGGACTCCCGGGATCCCCGGCTCCTCACGGGCACCCTGTCCGTGGTGCCGCAGGCGGACTGGGACGTGGACCGGCTCCGCACGCACGGCCGGGCGCTGTGGTCCCTGCGCCGCAGCGCCCGGCGGCACGACCTGCTCGACCAGCTGCACGCCCGGCTGGACCGGGTGGTCGCCATGATCTCCGACCTGACCGACGCCGAGTTCGACACCGCCCTCGGCCAGGTCAACGACCAGTACCTCTACCACCCGGACCGGCAGGTCCGCGCCGCGTACCTGGAGGGCGGCGCGCTGGGCGTGGACCTCATCATGGACGCCGTGACCGCCGCCCGGGCCCAGGCCCGCGAGGACGCCGCCACGAGGGCCGCCGCGGAGGCCCTCGCCCAGCAGCGCACCGCCGCGCTCCGCGCCCTGCGGGAGACCCACCACCCCACCGCGGGCCGGGACGCCCGCACCGCCTGGGACGAACAGGCCCGGAAGCTCGAGGAGTGACCCGCCCGGCGGGGCGCCGGAACGGTCGATCCGTTCCGGCGCCCCGTCAACGCGGCCGGGCCGGCATCACCGGGGGTGGTGGGACTCCTCGAGCTCGAACACCGGGGTGGGCAGGCCCTCCATCCGGGCCTTGATCTGCAGGGCCAGGTACTTGGAGTAGTGCCTGCTCTGGTGCAGGTTCCCGCCGTGGATCCAGAGGTTCTCCACGTTGGTGGGCTTCCACATGTTCCGCAGCTCGCCCTCCCAGGGCCCAGGGTCCCGGGTGGTGTCGGAGCCGTAGCCCCAGCACTTGCCCACCCGGTCGGCGACCTCCGGGGAGATCAGGTCCGCGAGCCACTCGTTCATGGACCCGTAGCCGGTGGCGTGGACGACGAGGTCCGCCGGTAGCTCGGTCCCGTCGTCGAGGACCACCGCGTCCTCCGTGAGGTGGTCGACCTGGCCGGTGGCCAGCTGGACCCGTCCGTCGATGATCAGCTGCGAGGCGCCCACGTCGATGTAGTACCCGGAGCCCCGGCGCAGGTACTTCAGGAACAGCCCGGAGCCGTCCTCCCCGAAGTCGAGGTCGAAGCCGGCCGCCCCGAGCGCGTCGTAGAACTCCCGGTCCCGCTCGGCCATCGCCTCGAACGCGGGCCGCTGGACGTCCGGCAGGACCCGGTACGGCCAGGACGCGAACAGCATGTCCGCCTTCTCCGTGGTGATGCCGGCCTCCAGCGCCTCCTCGGAGTAGAGCGGCTTCAGGACCAGGTCCATGAGCGACTCGCTGCGGGAGATGTGGGTCGAGGAGCGCTGGACCATGGTGACCTCGGCCCCGTGCTCCCAGAGGTCCGCGCAGATGTCGTGGGCGGAGTTGTTGGAGCCGATCACCACGGCCCGCTTGCCCGCCCAGTCGTCGCCGCCGGCGTGGGCGGAGGAGTGGTGCTGCGCGCCCCGGAAGACGTCGGCGCCCCGGAAGTCAGGGATCCTCGGGTACCCGGAGACGCCCAGCGCGAAGACCAGCTGGGTGGGGTGCAGCACGACCTCCTCGCCGTCGCGGTCCACGACGACGGTCCAGGTCCCGGTCTGCTCGTCCCACTCGGCCGACCGGCACTCGGTCCTCGCCCAGTAGTTGAGCTCCATGATGTCGGCGTAGTGCATCAGCCAGTCGGCGACCTTGTCCTTGGCGGGGAACACCGGCCAGTCATCCGGGAACGGCAGGTAGGGCATGTGGTCGTACCAGACCGGGTCGTGCAGGTGCAGGGACTTGTAGCGGTTGCGCCAGGCGTCGCCGGCCTTCTCGTGCTTGTCCACCACGATCGTGGGGATGCCGAGACGCTGCAGCCGCGCGGCCAGGCCGATCCCGCCCTGACCGCCGCCGACCACGAGGCAGTACGGCTGCTCCGTCCGGCCGAGGGCCTCCTCCCGCGCCCGGCGCCGCTCCAGCCAGGTGGTGCGCTCCCGGGTGATCTCGTGGACCACCCCGCGGTCCCGACGCGGCCCCTTCTGCTCCTCGAAGCCGCGCAGGTCCTGCAGCGTGGTCAGCAGCGTCCACGCCTTCCCGTCGCGCAGCCGCAGGTAACCCCACCCGGAGCCGGCGGAGGTCTCGAAGCGCACCCAGCACTCCGTCACCCCGTCCGCCTCGGTGGGCTCGCCCTCGACCTCCCACCCGGAGGGCCGGACGTGCGGCAGGGTCTGGGCGAGCATCCGGCAGATCTGCTCGCGGCCCTCCAGCGTCTTCAGGTTCCAGGTGAAGGCCAGGAAGTCGCGCCAATAGCTCTCCTCGGCGAACAAGCCCGCCGCCGCGTCCGCGTTGCCGGCCGCGAGGGCGTCCTCCAGGGCGGCCAGCCAGGAGCGGGCGGTGTCCGTGCCGGCTCCCACGCCGGTGTCGATCGTGGTCATGGTTCCTCCTCGGTGTACGCCGGACGCCCAGTGGCATAGGGTCCGATGTGATGCGTGTCACCACTGTGGAGCCCAGGGGGTTTCCTCGGCGTTGCATCACGACGGACGCCGTGACGAACCCGGTGACGTCAGGACGGGCGCAGAGGACGGAGGAGCGCGCTGTGGACAGCTGCGGATCGGCGAGGACACCGGAACCGGTGCGTTCGGCCTGGGAGCGGTGCGCCGCCCGGGGCATGTCCCGGGACCTGGACGGCCCGCGGGAGGTGCTCCCGGACCACGAGGTCGAGCAGCTGCGCGCGCTCTCCCCGCTGGGGGCGCACGTCGACGTCGTCGCCGATCTCCTGGGCGTCGTCCGTGACGCCGCCGAGGCCCGGGTCGCGGTCCTCACCGGCCCCGACGGCACCGTGCTGTGGCGGCGCGGGGGACGCTCACCGCTGGGACGCGCCGACGGGCTCGGGTTCGTCGAGGGCGCCGGCTGGGACGAGCACGGCGTGGGCACCAACGCGATCGCCCAGGCGCTGCGCAGCGGGGCCGCGGAGGAGCTGCGGGGCACGGAGCACTTCGCCCGGTCCCACAGCGCCTGGGACTGCACGTCCGCCCCGGTGCGACACCCAGGCAGCGGGGAGGTGCTCGGCGTCATCGACCTGTCCGGGCCGCGGGGCACCGCCACCCCGGACACCAGGGCCCTGGTCCGCTCGGCCGCGCGCGTCGTCGAGACGCTGCTCGCCGCCCGGACGGACTCACGACACCCCGCCGGCACGGCCGGCACGCCGTCCCTGGAGCTGCGTCTGCTCGCCGAGCCGGCCGCGGCCCGGGTGGGCGGCGGGGACTGGTTCCCCCTGCCGACTCGCTCGGCGGAGATCCTCGCGCTGCTCAGCCTGCGCGAGCGCGGGTGGAGCGCCGAGGAGATGGCCTACGAGCTCTACGGCGAGCACGGCACCCCCGGCACGGTCCGCACCGAGATCCACCGGGTCCGCCGCCGGCTCGGGGCGGTGATCACCACCGGCCCCTACCGCTTCGCCGATCCGGCCGCCGTCACCAGCGACGTCCTGCAGCTGCGGACCGCTCTCGAGCAGGGCGAGGTGACCCGGGCCCTGAACATCTACCGGCAGCCGCTGCTGCGGTCCTCGGACCTGCTCACCATCGAGGAGTGGCGCTCCGAGCTGGACCGGGAGACCGCCGAGGCCGTGCGGCGCAGCGGCGACGCCCGGATCGAGACCCGCTGGTCCCACACCGAGATGGGCCACGCCTACCGGCGCGGATGAGCCGGGGCGGGCGCCGCCGTCCGGACTGACCGACAGGGCGCTGTGCCCGGCAGGAACACGCGGTTCAGCCGACGAGCGTCGCGAAGACGACGTAGTTGTCGTCGAACTCGCCGGTGAAGAGGTTGTAGCCGTCGCAGGTGATGAGCCGGAGCTCGGGGCCCTCGGTGTTGCCGTAGACCGCACGGGTGTCGAAGGTGTCCTTCGAGTACTGCTCGGCGCGCTCCACGGCGAACACGGCGGTGGAGCCGTCCGCCCGGGTCACCTCGACGGTGTCCCCCGGCACCAGGTCGCGCAGGCCGGCGAAGACGCCGGGGCCGCCGTCGGTCGCGTTGACGTGGCCGAGCAGGATCGCCGGTCCCTGCTCTCCCGGTGTGGGCGACTGGTCGTACCAGGACGCGGGCGAACCGGGATCGCCGGGTGGCACCTCCAGCGCACCGTCTCCCCGCAGGCCCAGGTGCAGCAGCTCGGAGCCGAGGCCGAGGGCGGGGATGTCGACCGAGAGCGGCTCCGACTCCGCCATGGGCCGCGGGCCGCTTGTCGGCTCACCCGTCGGCCCGCTGGTCGTCCCGGGCGTCGGAGCGGAGGCGTGCGCGGAGGTCGCCCCCGCCGACGGTGTCGCCCTGGGCGAAGGCACGGACGAGGAGGACGACGACGCCGGACCGGCCGCGCCCACTCCTGGTTCAGCCGGCGACTCCTGGGCGCATCCGGTGAGCAGCAGGGCAGCGACCGCCGCAGCAGCGAGGAAGCTGTTGCGGCGGTCGCGGGAGAACATCAGCACGGGCACGAACCTACCCCGCTGTCGCGGACCTGCCCGGAGCTCAGCCCTGGGTGGCGCGGCGGCGGGCCACGACGGTCGCACCGGCGGCCGCCATCACGGTCAGACCGCCCGCGAGCACGAGACCCGGCACGGCGGACTCGCCCTCAACGCCGGTGTCGGCGCCGCCGGCGGGCACCTGGCCGACCTGGTCGTAGCCCTGGCCTCCGTCGGCCCAGTCCGCCGGCACCCAGTCGATGATCTCCTGGTACTGCACGCCGTCGTCGGTGCCGTCGGCGTCGCAGCCGAAGCCGTCGCGGTCGGCGTCGAGGTGCAGGCCGTACGCGGGGTCACCGGCGGGGATGTTGACCCGGCCGGCCGCGCGAGCCTCGGTGCAGTTGTCGAACACGGCGGTGTTCTGCACGACGTCGGACGTGTCCGGCGCGACCGGCGCGTCGACCGCCGGGGAGATGTAGACCGTGGTGCCGCCGCCTTCACACGCCACGCCGTCGCTGTTGCGGTCAAGGTCGGGACTGTAGGCGGCGGACGAGGCAGGGATGTTGTAGTAGCCGGCGTTGTTCGCCGCCGTGCAGTTCTGGAACATCTGCGCCGAGGCCGGGGCCATCGACAGTCCGGTGAATCCGGCGACGGCCAGTGCGGCCACTGCTGCTGCGGTCTTCTTCATGGTGATCCTCCAAGTGTGTGCACATGTAATTCGTTGTCTGTGCATCATAAGAAGGGTGATCACTCGGCAGGGCAACATGGGTACCAAGGACTCGAAATCAGCCGTTGACCACTGCCAACGTTCGCTTCATGACGGAGATCGGCGTTACGGCCTTCGCTTCGGATCCCCTTCTATCCCCTGATTAGGGGACAGACGGTTTGCCGGCACCCCGGACGTCCTGGTGCGGAGGCTGTCGCAGGTGCTCGCGCAGTCCGGGAATGGCGAAGCGGACCAGTCCGTACCCCGCGGGCTCGATCAATCCGGCGTCGATGAGCCGGGTCCTGTAGTTGCCGACGGTGTTCGGCCTGGCCCCGATCCGGGCGCCGATGTCCCCGGCGGTGGACGGACCGTCGTCCTGCGCCATGGCCCGGAGGACGTCGAGATCGCGCGGGGAGGCCGTCGAGAGCGCCGCCTCGATGACCACGCGCTCGTTCCGGCGGCGAGCGGCGGTCACGGCGTGGTCCACCATGGTGTCCGTGACCGCGGCGGAGACCTTCTCCGCCTCCTGCCACAGGAAGTACCCCACCAGCTGGATCAGGAAGGGATAGCCTCCGGTGGCCTCGGCGGCACGGCGGGCCTGATCGTCGTCGAGGGCGAAGCCGCCCGCCGCGAAGGTCTCCAGGTAGGACTGCTGGACGTCGCCGACCGCGGCCGCGTGCAGGTCGATCCGGTCGGCGCGGCGGAGGAACGTGGCCACCCCCTCGTTCAGCAGGTCCGACACGGCCGCCGGCAGGCCGGCGAAGAGCAGACCGATGGGCAGGTCCGCCCGGATGAAGTGCTGCACGTCCGCGGCCAGCTGGGCGATCTCCTGCCGGTCTGCGGCATGGATCTCGTCCACGGTGATGAGCAGTCCCGTCCGCTGCTCCTCCAACAGGCGCAGGAGTCGCAGCCCCTCTTCGCGCCACTCCAGCTGCTGGTGTGGTGGCAGCTGAGTGGTGAAGCCGAAGCCGGCCGCCGTGACGGACGTGAGCCGCCGGCCCTGGGGTCCGCTGCCGAGCTCGTCGGCCAGCCGACGCATCGAGTTGCCGATGCGGCCCATGAATCCCCGTGTCGCCGTCTCGGACACGATGGCCCAGCCCTCGGCCCGGGCCAGGTCCTCGGCGGCGCCCAGCATCACGGTCTTGCCCACTCCTCGGGCCCCCGTGAAGATGGTCAGCAGCCCGGGCGCTCCCGAACGGAGGCGCAGTCCATAGGCGAACTCGTCCAGGACTCCGGCCCGTCCGATGATCTCGGGCGGGGAGGCCCCGGCCGTGGGACGAAAAGGATTCTCCACGCTGCCCCTGTGAATGTCGGTGAATGTCGGTGAATCTTGTGAATCTTGTGAATCTGACGTTTCCAACATACTGCTCCGAAGAACGGGTCATGCCTCAGTCCCGGGTCGCCACGATCGGGTCCGCCCACACGATGTTCCACCGGTGGCCGTCCAGGTCGGCGAACACCCGGTGGCTCGTGTAGCTGTCGTCCTTGCGGTGCCCCGCGGTGGCGCCGGCGGCGACCGCCCGCTCGACCAGGGCGTCGACCTCCTCGGGGATGTCGACGAGCAGGGCGAAGCTGCCGCTCACCGTGCGGCTCGGGTCCGCGAGCTCCTGGTCCTCGCCGATGGCCTGCTGCATGAACCGCCGCTCGACGAGCGTGACCCCGAAGTCCTCCCCGAGATCCAGGATCAGGCTGTGTCCCTCGGCCATGCCGGGGGCCGTGCGCCAGCCCAGGGCCTGGTAGAAGGACCGCGAGCGCTCCAGGTCGGCGACGGGGATGTGGGGGAAGAACCTGTACGCCACGGGAACTCCTGGAGCTTCGGCGGGCCGGGACTCCATGCTCCCCCCGGCTCGAGGACGGCACAACGGTGTGACCGCCCCGTTGCGGGCCCGCAGGCCGCGGGGTCTCCGCCGGGCTGCGGAGACCCCGCGGTGCTCACTCGGGCCAGGCGTTCTCCTGGATGATGCGCACGAAGTCCTCCCGGTGGAAGTCGGGGTCGAAGTGGGCGAGCACGTCGTCGTTCATGGTGCCGAAGGTGGTCTCGGGCCGGTCGGCCATGCCGTCGTAGAACGCGCGGAGGATCTTGTTCTTGAAGTCCGGCCGGGGGTGCGCGGCGACGACCTCGGCGCGGTGCTCCTCGGAGATCTGGTCCAGGTCCAGGCCCAGCACGTCGGTCTCGACGCCGAGGGTGACCACAGCGACCTCGGGCTCTAGGTGCAGCGGGATGGCCGGCGTGGTGTGCAGGGCGATCGCCAGCCACACGTTGCGCGCCTCCTCGGCGGAGCGGCCGTGGTCGCGCAGGAACGCCTGTGCCGCCGCGGCGCCGTCGATCTCGAAGCGCTGGTCCTGGGTGCGGTACTCGTCGGTGAGGCCGAGGTCGTGGAACATCGCGCCCACGTAGGCGAGCTCCGGGTCCACCTCGAGTCCGCGTGCGGCGGACTTGAGCATGCCGAAGAGGTAGACCCGGCGGGAGTGGTTGAACAGGCTCTCGTCGGCGGCCCGCCGGACCAGCTCGGTGGTCTCGCGGACGAGGGCGGAGTCCGGAACGGTGATGCCGGCGATGGTCTCGGCCAAGGTGTCTCCTCTGCTCGGGTGCGTGGTGTCGTGCGGGACCGGCGCGCGGCCGGCCCTTCCCCACTCTCTCAGGTAGCTCGCTCAGGCGGGCGAGCAGCGGGACCGCAGGATCGAGATGCCCTCGCCGGTCAGGTCGTCGCAGTACGCCGCGCGGCCGGCCAGCGCCATGACGATCGCCAGCGTGGTCCCGCTGACCAGGGGCCCGGCGCCGGACTCGAACGGACCGTCGGTGGCCACCAGGTGGAGGCCCTGGGCGGCGCTGCGGCTGGGCACCGCGAAGTCCTTGCCCGCGTAGAACCGCGCCACCGCGGTCACGGTCCCGACCGGCGGCGTGCGCGGCAGCCCCAGCGGGCGGCGGACGTCCTGGCCGTGGACGACGACCTCCCCCAGCCACGCCGCGGTGTCCTTGGAGGGCGCCGCGGTGCTGCCGGCCGCGGTCCGGAACCGCTGGAGGGTCTCGGCCGGGGTGGCGCCCCGGTGCTCCTCGAGGCGGCGCTGGTTGTGCAGGTCGAAGTCGAAGCGGGCGCCCAGCACGCTCCGGAGCCAGCGGAGCCGGCCGATGCTCGCGGCCGCGGTGAGGTGCGCGACGACGTCCTCCACGGTCCACCGCCCGCACAGGGACGGCGCCGCCCACTGTGTCTCGTCCAGTCCGGCCAGGTCCTCGGCCAGGCGCGCGCGCTCGGCGTGGACGGCCGCCCACAGGTCGTTCCGGTTGCTCGACTCCATGAGCCCCATCGAAGCACACGCCGGGGTGCCGGGGCCTTCGGTGTCCGCCAATCCCGATAGCGTGGCACTGGACCCACCCCCTGGGAGAGCACCCCCCGACCGCACGAGGAGCCTCGATGACGAGCATCCGATTCCTCCACACGAGCGACTGGCAGCTCGGCATGACCCGGCACTACCTCGAGGGCGAGGCCCAGTCCCGCTACACCGGTGACCGGGTCGAGACGATCCGCCGCATCGGGGAGCTGGCCCGCGCCCGGGGATGCGCGTTCGTGGTGGTGGCCGGCGACGTCTTCGAGCACGCCAACCTCAGCCGCCGGGACGTCGGGCGCGCCCTGGACGCCATGGGCTCGGTGGGGCTGCCGGTGTACCTGCTGCCCGGCAACCACGATCCGCTCGGACCGGGCTCGATCTACGCGCAGGACGCCTTCCGTGATCTGAAGCCGGACAACGTGACCCTGCTCGACGACACCGGCCCGTGGCCGGTTGCCGAGGGCGTGGAGCTGGTGGCCGCGCCCTGGCGCAGCAAGCGGCCCGACGCGGACCCGGTCGCCCCGGCCCTGGAGGGGCTGGCCCCGGACGGGACGCTGCGCGTCGTCGTCGGCCACGGGATGCTCGACGAACTGGACCCGGACCGCACCTCCCAGGTGACCGTACGTCGAGCGCCCCTGGACGAGGCCCTGGCCCGCGGGGCGATCCACTACGTGGCGCTGGGCGACCGGCACATCCGCTGGCCCGAGGACGACCGCGGCGCCATCCACTACTCCGGCACCCACGAGTCCACGGGCTTCCGCGAGCACGGCCGCGGCCACGTCCTCGAGGTGGCGCTGGACGGGAGCACCGTGGACGTCACCTCCCACGAGGTGGGCCAGTGGGAGCACCGCGTCCTCCACCGGCAGCTCGACGGCGCCGACGACGTCGAGACGCTGCGGGCCGAGCTCGCCGCCCTCACCCCGAAGGAGCGGATCATCCTCAAGACCGTCTTCACCGGCACCCTGAACCTCTCCGAGTCCGCGCAGCTGGACGATCTGCTCGAGGAGCAGGCGGAGATCTTCGCGAGCCTCAACGCGTGGGAGCGGCACACCGACCTGGTGGTGATCCCGGACGAGCACGAGTTCGAAGACCTGGACGTCGGCGGGTACGCCGCCGACGCCGTGACCGAGCTGCGCGAGCTGGCCGGCTCGGAGTCCGAGGACGCGCCCGTCGCCGGGGACGCGCTCCGGCTCCTGTACCGCCTCGTGGGAGGACCGACCCGATGAAGCTGCACCGTCTCAAGCTGGAGAACTTCCGCGGCGTGACCGCCCGCGAGGTCGTCTTCCCCGACGCCGGGGTCGTGGTGCTGACCGGCCGCAACGAGATCGGCAAGACCTCGATGATCGACGCCCTGGACGCGCTGATCGAGCTCCCGGACAACAGCAAGCACAAGAAGATCACCGGGGCGAAGCCCGCCGGCCGGGACGTGCCCGTCCTCGTGGAGGCGGAGTTCTCGATCGGGACGACCCGCGTGGTCTACACCAAGCAGTGGCTGAAGCGGCCGTCCACCACCCTGGAGTACATCTCGGGCCCCCGGAGCGGCCACAAGCTCACGAGCCGCGAGGCCCACGACGCCGCCGAGCAGCTGTGGGGCGGGGCCGACACCGCGCTGTGGAAGGCCTTGCGCTTCATGCAGGCCGGCGGGCTGACCCAGAACGCCCTCACCGACAGCGCGGCCCTGCGCCGGGCCCTGGAGTGCCACGCCGGTCAGGCCCAGGGCGACGACCGCGAGGTCGCCTCCCTCCTGGAACGCGTGAGTGCGGAGTGCGACAGGTACTGGACCTCGACGCGGAAGAAGAACGCCAAGTACCTCCAGGCCGAGACCGACTGCCGTGCGGCCGGGACCGCGGCCGCGGAGGCCGCCGAGGAGCTGCGGGGCATCGCGGTGGTCGAGGAGGAGCTCGCCGAGCTCACCGAGGAGATCGCCGCCACCGGCCGGAAGCTCGGGACTGCCCGCGCGGAGAAGGCGGATCTGGACCGTGCCGCCGGGGAGATCGAGGCCGTCCAGCGGCAGCGGCAGGAGGCCCAGCGCCGGCGGGACGCCGCCCAGGGCGAGCTCGACCGCGCCCGGGAGCGCTCGGCCCGCCGCGCGGAGCTCGTGGCCGCGCTGACCGCCGACGAGGAGCGCAGCGCAGCACTCGCCGAGGACCTGCGGTCCTGCGAGCAGGAGCTCGCCCCGGTGCGGGAGCACGCCGAGGAGGCCGAGGAGCGCCGGACCGCGGCCCAGGCCGCCGTGCAGGAGGCCCGGGCGGCCCACCGCTCCGCCCGGGAGGACCGGAAGCACCTCGACGACGTCGAGCGCCACCGCCGCGTGCTCGAGATCCTGGACTCGCTCGAAGCGGTCCGGGCGCAGCTGGCCGAGCTGCGGTCCCGTCCCGGCACGGAGATCGACGAGGACGTCCTGGACGAGCTGGAGCGGGCCGAGCGGGCGGCGGAGAAGGCCGAGGCGGAGCTGGCGGCCGGCAGCGCCCGGGTGGAGCTGACCGCGCTGGGCCGCGCGCGCCCGATCACTCGCGGCGACAGCACCGAGGAGATCGCCCCGGAGGAGCCGTGGTCCGTCCCGGTGACGGACGAGGTCGAGGTGGAGATCCCCGGCGAGTGGCGGCTGCGGGTCTTCCCGGAGCAGGGCATCGCGGCCCGCCGGGACGCCGCCCGCACGGCCCGCGAGCGGTTCACCGCGCTGCTGGCCCGACACGGGGTCGAGTCGGTCGCCGCGGCCCGCACCGAGTGGCGTGCCGCGCAGGATTTGGCGCAGCAGGTGCGCGAGGCCGTGGCCCAGCGCGACCGGCTGCTCGACGGCGAGGACGAGAGCCGCCTGCGCGACGACCGGGACCGCCTCGCCGCAGCGATCGAGCAGTACGGCGACCGACGCGACCGCGGCGCTCCGCTGCCGGAGACCGCCGGTGCCGCCCAGGAAACGGTTGAGGCCGCCGAGGCCGCCCTCAACGACGCCGAGGACGCCGCGCTCCACGCCGAGGCCGCTGCCGAAGCCGCCCGGTCCGCCCTGCAGTCCGCCCAGACGACGCTGCACTCCCTGCAGGGCGCCGCGCTCGAGCAGGAGCGCGCCCTCGCCGGCTCCCGGACCCGGCTCGAGGACGCCCGCCGCGAGGTGCCGGACGAAGACCTGGACCGTGCCGCCACCGCGGCGGCCGAGGCGCTGGCGGCGGTCCAGGCGGAGATCGACGGGCACGAGACGGCTCTCGCCGGCCTCGACGCCGAGAGGGTGCTGTCCGACCAGCAGCACGTCGCGGATGAGATCGAGGGGCTCGAGACGCTGCTGGGCGAGCGGCGGGGACGCCACCAGTCCCTGGCTGGCCGGCTCGAGGGCATGGGCCGGGACCGGGTGCAGCTGGCCCACGACCAGGCCGGGACACGGCTCGAGGCCGCCCGGCGTCACCTCGCCGGGATCGAGCGGCGGGCCGAGGCCGCCCTGCTCCTGGAGCGGACGCTGCTGGAGCACCGCGAGCGCGCCCACGCCCAGTACGTCCAGCCGTTCCGCACCGAGGTGGAGCATCTCGGCAGGTCGGTCTACGGCCCGGACTTCGAGGTCCAGGTGAGCGGGTCCCTGGAGGTGGAGCAGCGCAAGCTCGACGGCGACTGGCTGCCGTTCGCCTCCCTCTCCACGGGGGCCAAGGAGCAGCTGGTGATCCTCATCCGGCTCGCCACCGCCCTGCTCGTGGACCCGGAGGACGGGGTGCCGGTGCTGCTCGACGACGCCCTGGGCCACTCCGACCCGCAGCGGCTCCGGAGGCTGGCCTCGGCCATCACCACCGCCGGGGAGCGGACCCAGGTGATCGTGCTGACCTCGAACCCCGAGCGCTTCGTGAACCTGCGGGAGGCGCACCGGATCGAGATCTGAGCCGGGGCCGGGTTCAGGCGGTCGGTCCTCCACCCGCGGGCGCCATCGGGCCCACCACGCGGTAGGTTGCGCAGACGAACGCCCGGTTCCGGGCCACGTCCTCCAGCTCCAGGTCGAAGCGGCGGGGGAACAGGGGGCGGCCCGCCCCGAGGGTGACCGGCGCGATGGAGACCATCAGCCGGTCCAGCAGTCCGGCCTCGGCGAACTGGGCGGCCAGGTCGCCGCCGCCGACGACCCAGATGTCCTTCCCGCCGGCGGCCTCCGCGAGGGCGGCGTGGATCGGCGCCACCTCCCCCTGGGCGAAGCGGAGGTCCGCCCCGGGGATCCCCGGCAGCTCGGCGTGGGTGACCACCCAGGTGGGCATGGCGTAGGGCCAGTCCTCGCCGGAGGCCTGCAGGTGCGCGCGGACCCACTCGTAGGTGGTGCGGCCCATCACAACCGCCCCGACCCCGGCGATGAACTCGTCGTAGCGGAACGGGCCCTCGGGGTCCGAGTCCTGCCGGAACAGCCACTCGAGGGAGTCCTGCTCGTCGGCGAGGTAGCCGTCCAGGGTGGTGGCGGTGTAGAAGACGGTGCGGGTCATCGGAGGCCTCCTGTGCGTCGTGGGCATCCACCGACCAGGTCCCCGGGGCCGGGGGCCCCGCCCGGGTGCGGCATCGGCAGGGCGGGCCGGTGGCTGACATGGTACGTCTGCCTCCTCGGTCCCGGTCCGGGCCGGCCGGCGGCGCGTCACACGGGGTCGGAGGAGTTCCCCACCGGGTGAGCCTCCAGGAGTCCCATGAACATGGTCCGGTGCAGCCGGTCCACGTGTTGATGGGAGATCTCCACGGCCGTTGCGCAGTCGCGTGCGGCCAGTGCCCGGACCAGCCCGATGTGGTCGTGGTTCGACACGTGCAGCTGCTCGATGGGGTAGGGGATGAAGTAGCCGTACAGCTGCTCCAGCACCTTCAGGTATTCCGCCGTGGCCGTCCCGACGGCGGCGACCTCTGCGACGGAGCGGTGGAACTCGTCGTCGGCCTGGTGGTATGCGGACCAGCTCTGCGCCTCGGCCATGCGGCGGGTCAGCTCTTCGAGATGCTGGACCTGCTCGTTGGTGGCCCGCAGGGCGGCGAAGTGCGCCAGTGCGCACTCCATGAGCATCCGGCGATCGATGAGGCCGTGCACTTCCACGGTCTCCGCCGCAGGGACCACCAGCTGACGCAGTGCCTCGGCGTTGGGGGGATCTGCGACGAACGTTCCTCCGGTGCGCCCGCGTCGCCGGACCAGCACCCCGTCCTCCGCCAGGCTCGTCAGCGCCCGCCGGGCCGTGATGGGGCTGACGGAGAGCCCACGGGCCACGTCCTCCTGGTCCGGCAGCCGCTCCCCGGGGTGCAGCATGCCCAACGAGATGGCCATGCCGATCCTCAGGCGCACGGCCTCGATGGCGTTGCGCCGCTCGAGACCGCCGAGCACCCCGTCCCCGAGGCCGCCTGTCGGTTCGTTGTCGTGGGCCACGCCGCCCACTGTACGGCTCCGCATCACACCTCTTCCCTTAATAGATCATTTAGATCTAATATAACCGGCGTACGCAGGCCCAGCAGATCGGATCCCACATGCACCGCACGCTTCCCCTGGTCGCAGCGCAGGCCGCCCCCCGCCTCATCGGCGAGCCCGTGTCCGCCTTCGCCGACGAGGTCACCGAGATCCTCCGAACCCGCACTGGCACCGAACTGGTGGTCTTCCCCGAGCTGCATCTGTTCGCGGACGGCGACCCCGACCAGCAGCGCACCGAGGCCCTGCAGGACAGCGCCCAGCCGCTGGACGGACCCCGCACGCGGGAGCTCCAGCAGCTGGCCGGTGACCTCGGGATCTGGCTGGTGCCCGGCAGCGTGTGCGAGCGCGGCCCGGACGGTCAGCTCTTCAACACCCTGCTGGTGCTCTCCCCCGCAGGAGAGCTCGCCGGCTACTACCGCAAGATCTTCCCCTGGCGACCGCACGAACCGTACGATCCCGGCGACCGGTTCAGCACCGTCGACATCGACGGCGTCGGACGACTGGGACTGAACATCTGCTACGACGCGTGGTTCCCCGAGGTGACCCGTCAACTGGCCTGGATGGGTGCCGACGTCATCCTCAACGTCGTGAAGACCACCACCCCGGACCGGCGCCAGGAACTGGTCCTGGCGCAGGCCAACGCCATCGTGAACCAGGTGTTCATGGTCAGCGTGAACTGCGCCGGGCCCGTGGGCGCCGGGCAGAGCGTGGTCGTCGACCCGGAGGGACGGATTCTCGCATCCGCCGCCGGTGACCGGCCGGAGCTGCTCGAGGTGAAGCTGGACCTGAGCCAGGTCGAGCGCGTGCGCACCGAGGGCACGGAGGGGATCAACCGCATGTGGTCCCAGTTCCGCGCCGGCGAGAGCCCCATCGAACTTCCCGTCTACGGGGGCCGGATGGACCCGGCGACGTGGACACCGCGACCCTTCGACTCCTGAGGAACCCAGCATGGACACCACCACCCTGACCCGCACGCTGCGGCTGCCTTCGCTCGTCCTCTTCGGACTGGCCTATCTCACCCCGATCATCGTCCTCGGCATCTTCGGCGTGATCTCCGAGGCCGCCGGCGGCGCGGCGCCGGCTGCCTACCTCGTGGCCCTGGCGGCCATGCTGCTGACCGCGCACAGCTACGGGCGCATGGCCGCGGCTTTCCCGGTGGCCGGCTCCGCCTACACGTACGTCCGCCGCTCCATCGACTCACGCGCGGGCTTCCTCGTCGGGTGGGCGGTGCTGCTGGACTACCTGTTCCTGCCCATGGTCATCTGGCTGATCGGCGCCTCCTACCTCGACGCCCAGTTCCCCGGAGTTCCCTTCGCCGCGTGGATCATCGGGTTCATCGTCATCACCACGGTGCTCAACGTGCTCGGGATCAAGGTCGCGGACAAGGCCAACTACCTGCTGATGGCCTTCCAGCTCCTGGTCCTGACGTTCTTCGTCGCGCTGTCGATCACCTACGTGGTCTCGTCCGGCGGACCGGGCGGCCTGGTGAGCACCGAGCCGTTCCTCAACAGCACCTCCGACCTCGGGATGGTCACGGCCGGCGCAGCCATTGCCGCCTACTCCTTCCTGGGCTTCGACGCGGTCACCACGCTCACGGAGGAGGCCGTCGAGCCGCGCAAGAACATGCCCCGCGCGATCATGCTCATCGCTCTGATCGGCGGCGGCATCTTCGTCGTCGTGTCGTACGTGACGCAGCTGGTCCACCCCGGAGGCCAGTTCGAGGACACCGCCTCCGCGGCGTCCCAGATCGCCCTGCAGATCGGCGGTCAGCTGTTCGGGGCGGTCTTCCTCGCCGGTCTCGTCGTCGCCCAGTTCGCCTCCGGCCTCGCCGCCCAGGCGAGCGCCTCCCGGCTGCTCTACGCCATGGGCCGCGACGCCGTGCTGCCGAAGGGCGTGTTCGGCCGGCTGGACCCGCGCTTCCGCACCCCCGTCCTGAACCTGGTCATCACCGGGGCGGTGGGACTGATCGCCGTCTTCCTGGACGTGGCCACGTCCACGTCGTTCATCAACTTCGGGGCGTTCACCGCCTTCACCCTGGTGAACCTCGCCGTGATCTTCCACTTCGTGCGCGAACGCCGCGCCGGGAACCAGCTCAACGTCCTGAGCTATGTGGTGGTGCCCGCAGGAGGCGCCCTCGTGTGCGCCTTCCTGCTCTCCCAGCTCGACGCGAACGCCCTCACGCTGGGCTCCATCTGGCTGGCCTGTGGGATCATCGCACTGGCCGTGGTCACCCGTGGTTTCCGCACGGCGCCGCCGGAGATGTCGGCCACGGAACAGCAGGTCACCCAAGAGGTCGCCTGACTCCTCTTCGCGGAAGGACGCACGGGATGCGGATCGCCCTGGGCCAGCTCCGGTCCGGCCCGGATGTGGCGGCGAACCTGACGGCCATCGCGGGCCTCGTCGAGGAGGCCGCCGGCCACGGCGCCCGGATGGTGGTGCTGCCGGAGTACGCCACGTACCTGAAGAAGGCCGTCGACGAGACGTTCCCCCAAGTGGCCGAACCGCTCGACGGCCCCGTGGACACGGAACTGGGACGCCTCGCCGCGCTCCACGGGGTGGCCGTGGTGGCGGGCACGGTCGAGGCCTCCGGCACTCCGGGGCGCGCGCACAACACGCTGGTGGTCCACGACGCCGCGGGGCGGCGGGTGGTGAGCTACCGCAAGATCCATCTCTTCGACGCCCAGGGCTACGCGGAGTCCCGCTTCATCCAGGCGGCCGCCGAACCGACACCGGTGGTCTTCGACCTGGAAGGGCTGCGCTTCGGACTCCTGACCTGCTACGACCTGCGCTTCCCGGAACTGGCCCGGTCCCTGGCCGACGTCGGGGCGCAGGTCCTGCTGAGCTGCGCGGCGTGGGTGCCGGGCGAGCACAAGCTGCGGCAGTGGCAGGCGCTGTCCACGGCCAGGGCCATCGAGAACGGGGCCTACGTCGTGGGCTCGTGCCAGGCCAAGCCGATCTCGATCGGGCACTCCCTCGTGGTCGACCCCATGGGCGCGACCGTTGCCGAGCTCGGCCCCGACCCTTCGCTCACTGTCGCGGACATCCGCCCTGAGCTCATCACCAGGACGCGGCAGCGCTTCCCCACGGCGGCGCAGCGGCGGCTGCCCGCACGGGACTGACGCACATCCCGTCCGGCCGGGATCCCGACCCGAGTGAGGTGGACCACATAGAATCGAGGCCACCGAGGCAAGGGGCTGGCATGAGCATCGAGGACGAACGGCGTACCCGCGCTGCCGCCCGGGCACCGCACCAGCCGGAGCCGCGCCGCCGCACCCCGCACGACCGCGGTGCGCGCGAGGCCGCCCTCGAGCGGGCCCTGGACGAGGTGCGGAAGGTCGGGGTCGAGGCGAGCGATTTGCTGCGCCGCGAGGGCCTGAAGCCGGCCAAGCTCGTGCACGTCCCTGAGGGCGCCCGGTCCTACCCCCTGATCGGCCACGCGTTCTCCCGGGTCGCGTGCGGCGACGGATGGCACGTGATCCGCGGCCTGGTCGTGAGCACGGACGGCCGGCTGTGGACCCGTACGCCGCTGCACGACCCCACACCCCAGAAGGACCTGGACGCGTGGCGGCTGGACGTGGAGCCTCCCGGCGGGCGGGGCGAGCTGCCCCACCCCGTGCAGTACGACGGGATCTCTCTGCACACCGTGCGCCGGCTCTCGGAGCACGAGTACCTGAAGGTCGACCTCATCGACCACCTCACGGACGGTTACGCGCGGCTGCTCGTCCTCCACCACCGCCGGAGGTCATGAGCGGCGCGTGCGGTTCCGCAGCAGGCCGAGGAGCACGACCACGGCCAGCACCATGACCATGCCGGCATAGCCGACGGCTGTGGGCACCAGACCGACCGCACCCGCGACGGCACCGGCCGCCACGGCCGGGATGCTGTGGGAGAGATAGCTGACCACGTAGATCGCCGAGAGCAGCCCCGCCCGCTCGTGCGGGGCCGCCTGCGGCAGCAGCGTGCGCAGCACCCCGAGGAAGCCGGCGCCGAAGCCGACGCCGGCCACCACCGTCGCGGCGAAGTACAGCCCCACGGACCCGACGACGAGCGCGGCGATCGTGGCGGCCATGCCCACCACCAGGACGCTCATGCCCACGGCGAGCACCCGCTCCGGCGCCGTCGCGCCGAAGAGCAGGATCGCGATCCCGCCGGTGCCCGTCAGCGCCGCGACCACGAGGCCCGTCAGGACCACGGAGTCCGCCCCGGTCAGCGAGCGGACCAGGTTGGGCCCCAGGGAGATGATCAAACCGCCCAGGGACCAGCACGCGGCCGTGGCGGGCAGCACCCACACCGCCGAGCGGCGCACCTGCGGCGGAAAGGAGACCCGCGGACGCAACGAGGCCAGCGCCCCGGGTGCGCGCTCCACGGTCTCGGGGCCGAGCGTCGTGCCCACGGCCTGCAGCATCAGCAATCCCAGCAGCACGAGGAAGATGAGGTCGATCATCTGCGGGGCGGCCGCGACGATGAGGCTCGAGGCCACCGCCCCGCCGGCCAGGCCGAGGACCGGCCCTGCCCCGGTGATCACGGTCCCCAGCCCCCGGCGCTCCTCCGGCTCCAGCTCGATCACGTAGGCGCCGAGCGCCCCGGTCGCCGTGCCGGTCGCCACGCCCTGGACGAGGCGGGCCACCACCAGGGTCGCCTCGCTGTCCGCGAGCACGAACACGGCCATCGCGGCGATCTCCAGGACCAGGGCGACGAGCAGCACCGGGCGCCGCCCGAGGTGGTCGGACAGGGCCCCCACCGTCAGCAGGGCGGCGAGCAGCGCCACCACGTAGGCGGCGAAGATGACGGTCAGCACGACCGGCGGGAAGCCCCACAGGTCCTGGTACAGCGGGTACAGCGGACTGGGCGCACTCGAGGCGGCCATGACCACCACCAGCACGGACGCCTGCACCCAGAAGGCCGCCTTCGCGGGCAGCACGGGACGACGGCGGGGCGCGGTGCCGGAGCGGAGGAACATGTGGGCCTTTCACGGCGGGACTGGTGAGCGCGGCACGACCGCACTCACCTCACGCTAGCCCCACTGCGGGCCGGTGCTGCTACGGAGCGTCCTGCCGGCGCACCATCTCGGCGATCCAGGCAGGGGCGTACGGGGACGTGCAGTTCGGCGGCGTCGGGTAGTCCTTGAGCACCTCCAGGCGCTCGCCGATCTCGAGGGCGCGGGCCCGGTGGGCGGGGTGCTCGATCCCGATCTGCGCCAGGCAGGTGTTCATCGCCCACTGCAGACGCTCCGGGGCGTCCTTCATCTGCGCCTCGATGACGTCGAGGAGGCCGGCGAGGTCGAGGCCCTCGGGCGTCTTGACCACGCGGTCGGCGGTCAGCGCCCAGCCGGCACTCGCGACGACGGGGTCCGGATCGGCCAGCCACGCCACGCGGAGGTCCTCGGCGTGCGGACTTTTCTTCACCACGTAGTTCACGAACCAGTCGTGCACCTTAGGGGTGACCGTTTCGCGCACCATGGCGTCCAGCTCGTCCCGCTCGAACGACTTCGGCCGGCAGATCAGCAGCGCCAGCAGTCGCGCCGCGGTGTCCCCGTTCCCCCAGAGCTCGAGCGCGAGGTCCTGTTGCTTTCCCAGGCGCTTCGCGACCGCCCGCAGCTGGGTGAGCTTCACCCCGTGGTCGTCGCCGTGCCGCTCGTTCACCGCGCGCACTCTGGGGTCCTCGAGCGCGGCCAGCTCGGCCAGCACCTCGGCCACTGTCGTCTCGGCCATTTCGGCCTCCTGTTCCTCGCGCGTGAGAGCCAGCCTACGAGGGAAGAGTCGGTCGAGAGTTGTGACGTCCGGCCTTATCAAATGCGGGCGTGCTGTCCCTGCGACTGACCCATTCAACACCGCCTTGGCCTATGGTCCCTGACCCTTTGACAAAAGGAACGGTCACATAATTCAGTCACATCTGGGCTATCGCGATGACCAATAACCGGCCATATGTAAAGCCACAACGACTTTATTCGCGGTTTCTGCACATCGTGAGGTTCCGGGTAACAGCTCAGATGCTCCCCCAGCCGGCTCCTGACCTGGGCTTATCCTGTTTGGTCGCCGGAGAATGACGTGCCGCACGTGACGCGAATGGCGCCTGTGCCTGCCGTGCCCATTCGGCTTCCAGCCTGGACTTTTCCGTCGGTGATTGCGCTGCACGCAATCTGTGTGCAAAAACCGCAATCGATTTCCAGATCGCTGTGCGTAACTGAACAACAACAGCGGTGCCTGTGGGCCTTTGGCAGGGCGGTTCGGTGACAGGGGTGAACCTGGGGCCGCACGTCTCACCGAGGTTGATGGCAGTCGAGTCGCGAACGGGCCTCGCGCTCCCTGCAGCGGTGCCAGGTCAAGCTTGTCCTTGAGCGGATGCTTCGCCGATGCCCTCGTCCTCCGTGGCACAGGAGTGAACCGTCTTCGGCGTTCCCCGAGGCTTCGGCAGCTCGTTCTCCACAGTGGATGCCCATGCGCGACTGTGTGAGCCAGCGCACTTCACATCGTTGACATGTGTTGCGGGTCACCCTACGCTCATGGGAAAGCGCATTCCCAACTTTCTTCTAAGCTCTCTCCACACTCCACTCCTGACGATGCGGAGCATCCACCATGTCCACTGTCACCAGCAACATTCAGGATCCGACCGCTGTGGCCGGAGAACCATCCAAGCCTTCTAGCCCTTCACCAGAGGGGGAGAACCGTCCTCATCGCACCCTCTCCCGTGTTGCTGCTCGGTGGAGCGCGGAGCTGTGGCGTCCGGTGACCTTCGTGGTCGCCCTGTGCTTGCTGTGGTGGCTGGTCACGGCCCGCAACTGGGTGGCGCCGTTTATCTTGCCCAGCCCCCAGGACACGTGGGGTGCGGTCGTCGACAACGCCGGCTATCTTGCCCAGCACACCACGGTGACGAGCATCGAGACGATTCTCGGGTTCTTCATCGCCTTCGTGCTCGGCGAGATCGTGGCCGTGCTGATGGTGTATTCCAAGTCGCTGGAAAAGACCATGTACCCGATCATCCTGTTCGCCCAGGTCATTCCCAAGATCGCCATTGCCCCGCTGTTCGTGGTCTGGCTGGGATTCGGCATGGAACCAAAGATCTTTGTCGCCGTTCTCATGGCCTTCTTCCCGATCGTCATCTCAGGGATGGCCGGGCTGCGCTCCGTGGACCCGGAGATCCTGGAGCTGACGTCGACCATGGGTGCTAATCCGCTCAAGACGTTCCTGAAGGTCCGTCTGCCCGCCTCCCTCCCCCAGCTGATGTCCGGCCTGAAGGTGGCAGCGACCCTGGCCGTGACCGGCGCCGTGGTCGGGGAGTTCGTCGGAGCCAACGAGGGTCTGGGGTACGTGATTCTGCAGGCGAACGGCAACATCGACACCGCCATGCTGTTCGCCGCACTGATCATCATGTCCCTGCTCGGAGTGCTGCTGTTCGCCATCATCCAGATCGCCGAATGGTTCCTCATTCCCTGGCACGCCTCCCGGCGCACCACCGCCTCCACCTCCGGAGCCTGATTCATCCTCCTTTGTTAGTCACTAACCGCCCACGTTATGGAGAAAGACATGAACTTCACTCGTAAGTCGCTGATCGCCGTGATGGCCGTCGGAACCTTGGCCCTGTCTGCCTGCGGAAGCAACAGCTCCGCCGATTCAACAGGAGCTGAGGGTGAGCAGATGGAGTCCGCGACGCTGATGCTCAACTGGTATCCCTACGGGGAGCACGCCCCCTTCTACTACGGCGTTCAGGAGGGCATCTTCGAAAAGCACGGCATCGATCTGACGATCGAGGCCGGGCAGGGATCCACCAAGACGGTCCAAGCCGTCGGCCAGGGCCACGTCGATTTCGGCTGGGCAGACACTCCGGCAGTGCTGTCCAACATCGACAAGGGCGTGAAGGTCAAAAGCATGGGCGTCTACCTGCAGACCACCCCATCTGCGGTGCAGGTGTTCGAGGACACCGGCATCGAGACGGTGGAGGACCTGAAGGGCAAGACCATCGCGGTGTCCGCCGGCGACGCCCCCACCACCACCTTCCCGCTGTTCCTGGAAGCCGCGGGCCTGACCGAGGACGACGTCAAGCAGCAGAACCTGGATCCCGCCGGCAAGATGGCCTCCACGCTGTCGGGGCAGGTCGACGGCCTCATCGGCTTCGCCCATGATCAGGGACCCACCCTGGCTCATCAGAGCGGCAAGTCCATGAACTATCTGCGCTACGCAGATCAGGGGATCAACTTTTACTCCAACGGGCTGATCTCCTCCGACGACTACCTGTCCGACAACCCTGAGCTGGCCACCGACATGATGGCCGCCGTCTCGGAGTCCTTCGAGGCGGCCATCGAGAACCCCGAGGAAGCCGCCAAGGCCATGGAGGGCAAGGACCCGCAGATTCCGGCGCAGGAGGTCGTCCTCGACCAGTGGAACGAGACCGTCAAGCTGCTCAACACGGAGAAGACCGAGGGCAAGAACCCTGGTGTCAACGACCCCGCTGACTGGGCCTCCACGCTCAAGATCCTCTCCGGAGCGGGCCTGGTGGATCCCGCCGGCGACACCGCCAAGTACTACGACTCCCAGTACCAGCCCGAGTAAGGACGACAGCACATGAGCACCACGATTGATGAGAAGCCCCTGGCCACCACCCAGCCGGTGGTCGCGATCCAAGACCTCAGCGTCCGTTTCTCCTCCAAGCGCGGGCAGGTCACCGCTGTGGACGGCATCAACCTCGATGTGGCCCCCGGGGAGTTCATCTCGATCGCGGGCCCCTCCGGTTGCGGCAAGTCCACCCTCTTGAAGGTGATCGCTGGACTGACCGGGGCCACCGGCGGAACGGTGAAGCTGCGCGACCAGCAGGTCACCGGTCCTCGCCGGGACATCGGATACGTCTTTCAGCGCGCAGCCCTGCTGGAATGGCGCAGCGTCCGCGGGAACATCCTGCTGCAGGCCGAGATGCGCGGCATGGACAAGACCAAGGCCGCCCGCCGCGCCGATGACCTGATCGAGATGACCGGGCTGCGAGGCTTCGAGAACTCCCTGCCACACGAACTTTCGGGTGGCATGCAGCAGCGCGTCTCCCTGTGCCGGGCACTTCTTCACGAACCTGACGTCCTGCTCATGGACGAGCCGTTCGGCGCCCTCGATGCCCTCACCCGTGAGCGGATGAACATCGAGCTCCACCGGATCTGGCGGGAGACCGGCACCACGGTCATCCTGGTCACCCACTCGGTGGCTGAGGCCGTGTACCTGGCCAATCGTGTGGTGGTCATGAGCGCACGGCCGGGTCGGATCCTGGAGACCCTTGAGGTGCCTCTGGGCGATCACCGCAACTACGCCGAGAGCATGGAGAACCCGAATTTCGTGCAGATCGCCGGCCGCGTCCGAGACCTGCTCGGAGCCTCCCACGCAGGCGACTAGGTATTGATTCGAAGGTCCGCCGTCTGGTGCAGTCGCCAGCCAGCTCCGAGGTCGATCAGGAATCTCAGTGATTGCCTTCTCGACCCCGGAGCTGGCTGACGTTCGGCATGCGCGCCACAGACGTCCTCAGGATGGGGCGCCAGACCCGGCGCCGAAACCGAGATTCTTCCGACGGATCGCTCAGGTGAATGGGTGCCCCTCACAGGTCACCGCGGCAGATGCCGTCACTTCAATGACCACCGTCAACCGCCCGGCGCCGGGCTACGCGTCCGCCGATGGAACCCTCCTGAACGATCCCGGGATGGAAACCCTAGGCGCTCTCCCGTCGAATGACTTCACCCACGACCCGATCCGTCCGCGGTTCTGCGTGGCTCAGCGAGATATCGGCGGCCATCACACCGATCTCCTCCAGGGGAAATCGCACGGTGGTCAGACCAGGAGAGTAGTCCCTGAGGTTGGGGATGTCGTCGAAGCCGGCCACCCGCAAGTCACCAGGCACGACGAGGCCGGCATGTCGAAAGGCTGCGATCGCGCCCAAGGCCATGATGTCGTTTCCAGCGATGACCGTCAGTCCCCGGGCACCATCAGCGCCGCGACGCTCCACCAGGGATGTCGCCGCCTCATAGCCGCCCTGACTGGTGAACGCGTTGGAGGTGATCGATTCCGCTACTAGGCCTGTCCTGCCCATCGCGAGGGCGAAACCGTCGCGCCGATCTGTTGCGCTGACCAGGTCCTCCGGTCCTCCCAGGAATGCGAAACGCCTATGGCCTGCTTGAATGAGGGTCTCCGTCAGTTCAAGACCAGCGTTGTGATTGTCGATGGTGACCGCACCGGCTCCGTCCAACCACCACTGGCCGATGGTCACCACCCTGCCCCCGTTCTGCTGGTAGCGGGACAGCTCTGCAACCAATTCGGGATTGATCTCCTGTCGCCGGGAACCAGCCATGATGATCGCCTCCGTGCGGTGGGCGATGAAGGCCCCCACCGTGCTCAACTCATCGATCCCATCGGCCGCGGCCAGCAGCAGCTGGTGACGATCAGCGAAGGCTCGGCGCTGCACCCCCTTGGCGATGGAGGAGAAATAGGGGTCCGAGATGTCGTGCACTACAAGGCCGATCAGCCCGGTCGTCGACCGCGCCAGGGCCTGGGCCTGGGCGTTGGGCACATAGCCCAGCGTCTTGGCCGAAGCACGGACACGCTCGGCAATGTCCTCCGCCGGCTTGCGGTCAGAGCCATTGAGCACCCGGGATGCTGTCGCCAGAGACACGCCAGCGTGTCGGGCCACCAGCGAGAGAGTCACTGCACTCAAAGGTTCCTTCTCTCTACTGCGGCCAGCGGACTCTCCGCCTCCGCCGTGAACATTTCCATGGGGGTGTGTTGACAATCACATCGCACTAACCATAGGTTGGAAAGCGCTTTCCTACAAAATGTACACCTAGGAGTTGAGATGTCTGAGACCCGAGTTCTTCGCATCGCCATGAACGGCGTCACCGGCCGCATGGGCTACCGCCAGCACCTGCTGCGCTCGATCCTGCCCATCCGGGACCAGGGCGGTATCACCCTGCCCGACGGCAGCCGCGTGACCGTGGATCCGATCCTCGTGGGCCGCAACGAGGCCAAGGTCGCCGAGCTGGCCCGCCAACACGGCGTGGAGCAGTGGACCACCGACCTGGACGCGGTCATCGAGGACCCCACCGTGGACATCGTCTTCGACGCCTCCATGACCAGCCTCCGGGCGGAGACGCTGAAGAAAGCCATGCGCGCCGGCAAGCACGTCTACACCGAGAAGCCGACCGCCGAGACCCTGGACGAGGCCGTCGAGCTGGCGCAGATCGGCCAGGAGCGCGGCGTCACCGCCGGCGTGGTCCACGACAAGCTCTACCTCCCCGGTCTCGTGAAGCTGCGCCGGCTCGTGGACGAGGGCTTCTTCGGCCGGATCCTGTCCCTGCGCGGGGAGTTCGGGTACTGGGTCTTCGAGGGCGAGCACCAGGAGGCCCAGCGCCCGTCCTGGAACTACCGCCGCGAGGACGGCGGCTCCATGACCACTGACATGTACTGCCACTGGAACTACGTCCTCGAGGGCATCGTGGGCCCGGTCAAGTCCGTCACCTCGAAGGCCGTGACGCACATCCCCGCGCGGTGGGACGAGCAGGGCCACGAGTACCCGGCCACCGCCGACGACGCCGCCTACGGCGTCTTCGAGCTCGAGACCCCCGAGGGCGACCCCGTGGTCGCCCAGATCAACTCCTCCTGGGCCGTGCGCGTGTACCGCGACGAGCTCGTGGAGTTCCAGGTGGACGGCACCCACGGCTCGGCGGTCGCCGGGCTGAACAAGTGCGTCGCCCAACAGCGGGCCCACACGCCCAAACCGGTCTGGAACCCGGACCTGCCCGTCACCGAGTCCTTCCGCGACCAGTGGCTGGAGGTGCCGGCCAACGCGGAGCTGGACAACGGCTTCAAGCTGCAGTGGGAGGAGTTCCTGGCCGACGTCGTAGCCGGGCGCGAACACCGATTTGGGCTGCTTTCGGCAGCCCGCGGCGTGCAGCTGGCCGAGCTGGGCCTGCAGTCCTCGGCCCAGCGGCGCACCATCGACATCCCCGAGATCGTCCTCTCCCCCGCCGGCCTGCAGACCGCCGAGGCCGCCCGATGAGCGCCGTGCTCCTGCCCGGCGCCGGCGGGTCCCTCACCGACCACGTCCTCTCGGAACCGGGGCACTGGACCCGCCCGCAGGCTCCCCTGACCTCGCGCAAGGCCTACGCCGCCGCGCACGTGGTGCCGCTGGTCCTGGGGGACAACACCCCCGGGGCCCCGGCGCAGCTCGACTGGGACGCCACCCTGGGCTTCCGCCACGACATCTGGTCCTACGGGCTGGGCGTGGCCGACGCCATGGACACCGCCCAGCGCGGCATGGGCCTGGACTGGACCGCCACCCAGCAGCTGATCCGGCGCTCCACCGCCGAGGCCTCAGCGGCGCTGGCCGCCGGGAATCCGGCTCTGGAGGGCAGAACCGTCCGCGACCTCATCGCGTGCGGGGCGGGAACCGACCAGCTGGACCCGGCCGGCGTCGTCCCCGGCGAGCCCGGTCTGCGCTCCGTCGTCGACGCCTACCGGGAGCAGCTCGAGGTGGTCGAAGGCGCCGGGGCAAAGGTCATCCTCATGTCCTCCCGCGCCCTCGTGAAGGCCGCCCGGGGCGCCGACGACTACCTGCGGGTCTACTCCCGGCTGCTGGGCGAGGCCCGGGAACCGGTGATCCTGCACTGGCTCGGCACGATGTTCGACCCGACACTGGCCGGGTACTGGGGCAGCGCAGCGGTCGACACGGCCACGGACACGTTCCTGGAGCTCATCCGCTCCCACGCGGACAAGGTGGACGGCGTCAAGGTCTCCCTCCTGGACGCCGCCCACGAGACCCGGCTGCGGGCGGCCCTGCCGGAAGGGGTCCGCCTCTACACCGGCGACGACTTCAACTACCCCGAGCTCATCGACGGCGACGGCACCCGGCACTCCGACGCGCTGCTGGGCATCTTCGCCGGCATCTACCCGGCGGCGTCCACCGCGCTGCAGGCCTATGACGCCGGGCGACCGGAGCAGGCACGAGCGATCCTGGACTCGACGGAAGCCCTCGGGCGCCACATCTTCAGCGCCCCGACCTTCTACTACAAGTGCGGCATCGCGTTCCTGTCCTGGCTCAACGGGCACCAGCCCGGCTTCCAGATGGTCGGCGGGCTGCACTCGGGCCGTTCCGTACCCCACCTGGTCCAGGTGTTCGAGTTGGCAGACCAGGCCGGGCTCCTGTTGGACCCCGACCTGGCCGCACGGCGGATGACCATTTTTCTCGAGGGGACAGGGATCGGCGCGCCGGCTCTCGCCTCCACCGGCAGCACCGGAGGTGCAGCATGACCACCGATTTCCAGTTGTCACTCAACACAGGCACCACCCGCAACCTCACTCTGCAGGAAGCCGTGGACGTCACCGCCCGGGCAGGCCTGGAGCACATCGGCGTTTGGCGTGACCGGGTCGCCGAGGCCGGGCTCGACAACGCCGCACGGATGATCTCCGACGCCGGCCTGAAGGTCTCCAGCCTCTGCCGCGGCGGGTTCCTTACCTCCGCCGACGAGGCCGGCCAGCGAGCAGCGCTGGAGAGCAACAAGGCCGCGATCCGCGAGGCCCAGGCTCTCGGCACGAGCGAGCTGATCATGGTGGTCGGCGGCCTGCCCGCCGCCGCCCACGTCCTTGGCGGAACCGGCGACCGCCAGGACAAGGACGTCGTCGCCGCCCGGCAGCGTGTGGCCGAGCGCCTGGCCGAGCTCGCGCCCTTTGCCCGGGAGCACGGGGTGCGCCTCGTGCTCGAGGCTCTACACCCGATGTACGCGGCCGACCGGGCCGTGCTCTCCACCCTCAAGCAGGCCCTCGACCTCGCGGCCCCGCACCCGGTGGACGCCGTGGGCGTGGTCGTGGACACCTTCCACGTCTGGTGGGACCCCGAGCTGGAGACCCAAATCGCCCGGGCCGGGGCAGAAGGCCGGCTGGCGTCCTACCAGGTCTGCGACTTCAACCTGCCCATCGCGACCGACGCCCTGCTCTCCCGCGGGATGATGGGGGACGGAGTGATCGACTTCACCTCGATCGGTCGATGGGTCGCCACCGCCGGGTACACGGGACCAGTGGAGGTGGAGATCTTCAACCAGGAGATCTTCGACCAGGATCCCGACACCACCCTGACCCTGATGAAGGAACGGTGGCAGTCCATCGTGCTGCCGTCCCTGGCCAGCGAGCCTGCTCAGGTGGCCGGCTGACATGCCTCCGATTCTCAGCGCCCGTCCCCGAGTGGTGGTGGCCCCCGACAAGTTCAAGGGGTCACTGACCGCCAGCGAAGCCGCGATCGCTTTGGCAGAAGGAGTGCGGCAGCACTGGCCCGAAGCCCAGGTCAGCACGGTTCCGCTCGCCGATGGCGGTGAAGGCACCATCGAAGCTGCCCTCGCGGCGGGCGCTGAGGAACGGTGCGCACGCGTCACCGGAGCACTCGGTCAGCAGGTGTGGGCGCGGTGGGCCTTGTTCCGGGACTCCTCCGGTGCCTCAGCCACAGCAGTGATCGAGTCCGCCCAGGCCAGCGGGCTCGATCAGGTTCACCCCAGCCCCGCCTCGGCACGGGCGGCGCACAGCTACGGCTGCGGCCAACTCATCCAGGCCGCCCTGAACGTGCATGCCACGGACATCGTCATCGGGCTAGGCGGATCAGCCATGACTGACGGAGGTTCAGGCGCCCTGCGAGCCCTGGGCTTGCGAGTACTCGACAAAGTTGATGCTCCCGTTTCCCTAGGTGGGATAGGACTGCTAACCGCAAGCCGGCTGGATGCCTCCGGGCTGGACCGGCGGCTGCGCACGGTACGGGTACGGCTGGCGGTGGACGTCCAGAACCCGCTGCACGGACCCGACGGTGCCGCCCACGTCTTCGCCGCGCAGAAAGGAGCGGACCCGGCAGCTCAGCACGAACTGGATGAGGCACTCCGACACTGGGCGGCCCTGTTGAGGCCTATGGCCAGCGATTCCCGCTTCCTGGGCCCCGGTTCCGGAGCGGCCGGAGGCTTCCCCTCCGGTTTCCTCGCCCTAACCCCTGCGCGACTAGAACGCGGCTTCGATCTCGTTTCCAACCTCGTAAGGCTCGAGCATCAACTAGAAGGCGCGGACCTGCTCGTGGTGGGTGAAGGGTCCATGGACCAACAGTCGTTGCAGGGCAAAGCTCCGCTTGCGGCTGCCTTACTAGCAGCAGCTCGAGGCATCCCCGTCGTGGCGATTGCCGGGCAGATGACGCTCACGGAAGATGAGCTATCTGCAGCCGGTATACGCTCTGCCGCTTCACTGCTCGACATTGCCCCATCCATGGACGGCGCAAAAAGCGAGGCCGCCCGCTACGCAACGCAAGCAACGACAGAAGCAGTACAACGGCTGACTGCTGCACCATTCACAGCAGATGACAGGGAGCGGACACAACCACTGTTGATCCCGGCCCTGAACCGCCCCACCAACGCGATGTGACCCTCCAGTACTGACCGCTCATCCTCAGAAGACGAGGGGTAGGAGAGGTCAGTGGCCGCTAACCGGGCCATATGTAAACCGGTAAAAAGGACTGGTGCGGCATCCGGGGTTTTGTGGTGGCCAGACAGGGCCCTTCGCCGTGACCCTCGCGGCATGAGATCCTCACTGGCACCTACCGGTGCGGCAGTCCCGTGCGCGGGACTGGCCCGGTGCACCCGAGGGCACCTGTCCCCTCCATGGGGAACACGCCCCGCCCCTCCGAGGTGACGGTGGTGTGTGGCCACGCCCGCCACCAGGGCTTCCGCCGCGCACCCGGGGTGGACGCCTACCGTGGGTGGATGGAGCCTGCACCCACTCCCACCACCAGAACCCGCCCACGGCCCCGCCACGCGGGGCTGCAGGTACTGATCCGTGTCGTGCCGATCGTGGTCGTGCTGCAGGGCAGCTTCGAGGTGTTCCTGCGCAACGACTGGTTCGCCACCGCCCCGAACACCCCCGGTCTGGTTGCCGGGTTGCTGAGCTTCGTGCCGGCCGGTATCTGGGCGGCCGTCGACGGATACCGCTGGGTGCCCACCCGGTACACCGTGGCCCTGTGGGCCGTGGTCGCCGCCCTGGTCGCCGTCGTGAACCAGGTCTACGGCTACCTGCTGGGCATCTGGCAGTACGCACTGCAGATGCCGGTGGAGCAGCTGGCCCAGATGCTGGAATCGACACCGCTGCTCATGGTCATCCACGCCATACCCGCCGTGCTCCTGGTCCTGCTGGGCGCCGGGCTCTCCCGCCGCCGAAGCAGGCCGGCAGCACCCGGAGCCGAAGGCTCTGCCGTGCCCACCAGGTAACCCCAACTGCAACGGACTAGCTCTGCGAATGGGACAGATGGCGTGGAGCAGACCTTTTTGGGCTTTTAATCTTGCGGCCCCCTAGACCTGAGGCTGGCGCGTTGCGGTGACGAATGCGCCCATCAGGCCCCAGAGGGTCAGTGCCACACCAGCGGCCAGGCCGAGGAACTCGACGATAAGAATGTGCCCGTGTGAACCGGTCTCATCCACCAGAATCGCCCGGGTAGCGATGCTGGCCATCAGAGCGGCGGTCACGGTGAGCCCCAGCAAAATTAGCGCTAGGGAGGGAACCAGTTTGTGCATGGGGTCAATCTATCCATGAGTCGCTCAGCACCTTGGTCGTGGATGCGGTTCAGTCGGTGCGGATCAAGCACCACGCGTGGTCGAAGCGACGGGACTCCAGATCGGATCCGCGCATCCACACCTCCAGGTTGCCGGCGTCGCCGAACCACCCCTTCAGGGCTGTCCAGCTTTCCAGGTCCAGGACCAGGCGGTGCTCATCACCGGGCACACTCAGCGGCAGCACCTTATCCAGCAGGGCACGGGCATGGATTTCCCCGTACTGGCTGTGCCCGTAGACGTGGCTGACCGGGATCGAATGGCCCTGCGTGGAGCCGGTGCGCTGGGCCAGCCAAGCCCGTTGCAGAGATTTCTCCAGAGCCTGGGCGGTCTCAAAGTCCTCTGCCGGCCCGCCGGCGGCATCGGCGGCCGGTGGCAGGGTGAACCCGGGCAGGGCCAGTACCACCTGGCACGCCGCCGAGGGCGTGTCCGCCTCCGGTGGTGGCTCCACCAGCTCGGTGCGCGCAGGGTCGACCACCCAGCGCACCATCCAGGCACCGGTGTCCCGGTCGGCGGCGTCGTAACCGAAGGTGCGTAGGTCATGGAAAACCTCCAGCACCCCATCGGTGGGCAGGCCTTCACGCAGCCCGGGCCACACGGCCTTGCCCTGGTCATCGACCACCCCGGACAGGTCGGCCAGATCCAGGGTGAGCACGTGGGCCAGGGCGGTGCCGTCGACCGTGCGCGGCCACCTGTCCAGAGGTGCTGCGGCGGGACCTCCCAGCCAGCTGACCCACCCACCGGTGCCCCAGAGCTCGCGCAGCTCCTCGTCGCCGGGGGCGAAGGACTGGTCGGTGAACACCGGCGAGAACGCCACCTGCTCCAGCAGCCGCTGGGCCTCGGGAGGGCCGGCCTGCAACCAGGCCTGGATCTGCCCCCACGGCCCGTGCAGGGGAGCCTCGACGGTGATGGGTGGCTCGCTCATCATGTCCTCTCGAGCAGGGACTCTGCTGCCCGAGCCCTCGGGAATACGAACATAGCTCCTGGCACGCCGAGGACCCCCGCACGACCCTGCGTGGCGGTCACTGTGCACGCAAGAGGGCCTCAAGCGGGCCCGGATGCGCCCATGCGGAGCACAGGCAACCAGAGGCGGTTGCCATGCCCGTTTACCCCGCGCCATGAAATGCCAGCTCAGGTGCCTCATGCGCATCTCGGTGTCCACAGGCAATGACGGCCTCAGATGGTCGTCGCTTGCGGCAGCTCCCGGATCCGCCGGTAAAGGGTCGCCCGGGACATCCCGAGGTCCCGAGCCACTTGGGTGGCCGGCTCCCCCGATTCGATGAGCCGCAGCGCGCTGCGGATCTGGGAGTCGGTGAAGGTCTGGCGGCGCCCGCCGAGGTCCTTGCCGGCAGCCCGGCGCTTGGCCACCGAGTCGGTGATGCGTTCCCGTTTGATCTCCAGCTCCATCTGCGCCAGGGCGGCCATGACGGTAAAGACCATCGAGCCCATCGGGGTGGCCGTGTCCACGTCTCCCCCACCAAGGTTCAGCACCCGCAGCCCGGCGCGTCTCCCTCGTAGCGCTTCGGCGAAGGCCAGCATGTTCTGCGTCGACCGCCCCAACCGGTCCAGCGTGGTGATGACCAACGTGTCGCCCTCCTCGAGCGCAGCCACCGCCCGGTCGAATGCCGGACGGGACGCACGCCCTCCAGACACTCCACTGTCCACATAGACGTCATCGCGCCGCACGCCGGCAGCCAGCAAGTCAGACACTTGACGGTCAGCGTCCTGCTGCCGTGTCGACACTCGGGCGTACCCGATCAGCTTCCCCAAAGCAACCCCATCTGTCTCGCAACTAACGTTGAGTATCCGATTCTAGGGGCATCGATAAAGCACAAGGATGCGAGACAGGCGAAACCGCGGGAACATGCGGGGTGTGAACCGCAGTGATAAGTGGCGGTGTTCTGACAGAGCTAAATGACCGCTTCGGGGCGGGGTAGTCAGTAGCGGGCCAGCTGGTCAGCCTGGTTCGAAGTGATTGATGGTCTGGCCTGTCTCGGTCGCCGTTCCACGTTCTTCATGTCGGGGGGGATGGCTTGCTGCGCCGGGCTTCAGCCCATGTCTCCGGTGCCGGCTCCTCCGCCGGCGCCCCACAGTCCGACCGAGTGGGTTTCCGGGGCAACACTGCGATCACGGGGCCCCGAGTTGTCGGCACCAGAGTTTCGGCGACGGCGTCGGTCGATGACCAGCAGGGCAATGCACAACAGGGCGAGGACTGCGATCACCGTCAGAAAGACCCAGCTGGAGGAAGCGGTGGTAGTCGTGGCGGAGGGAAGCAGGGGCAACATGGCGGACTCCTTCGTCATCGCGTGCCTTCAGGGTAGAACGTCAAAGGACTTGGCGATAGGAAACTTCCACTGCAACGTCGGAGCCGTACCGACGGGACGTGCCCGAGACGAATGGTGCGCAGTGGGCAGCAGGGACTCTGGGATGGCGGGCTGCCTTGGTGGCCCACTCCGCTGCTCAGTGGCCGATGAGGAGTGCGTCGCGGGCGGCTTCGACGACTTCTGGGGTGACGGTCTCGAGCTGGTTGATGTCCAGGATGCGTTTGATCTGGGTGAGGAGGCGGTCGACGAGGCGGAAGTTGCCGCCGGTGATCCGGGCGATGGTGGCGATCGCGACCGTGCGGGTGAACTCGTCGCCGTCGGCCAGTCCATCGGTGTGCCAGCGACGGGCCAGGACGGCGGTGAGCTCTTCGGGGGTGAGCTGGCGGTATTCGTGGGCGAAGCCCACACGGCTGTAGAGCTGGGGGTAGCGTCCCAGGCGCTTGTCGATGCCGGGCATCCCGATGAGGATCACCCCGATGGTATGGCGGTCGTAGTAGTCGCGGACCTGTTCCAGTCCGGTGGTCTTGAGCCGGTCGGCCTCGTCGATGATGAGCAGCTCGGTGAGCCCGGAGGAGCGCGAGTCGGGGTGCACAAAAGGGTCGACGCGGCCGTGGCGGTGGTAGTCGATGGCGTAGGAGATCTGCTGGCAGGCCCGCGGCAGGGCTTGGTCGACCTGTCGGGGGCTGGCGGTGACGGTCGGGGTCCACAGCGCGGTGCGGGCCTGGAGGACCCGCTCGGGGATGGGGCCGGGGTCGCGGTCCTCGCCCAGGTCTCGTTGCCACTGCTCCCATTGCGAGGCCCCGGCGTAGTGGCGGGCCGAGAGTGTCTTGCCGACCCCAGGTGGGCCCCAGCACAGGCCGATGTAGCGGTGGGTGCGGACGGTGTCGGCGAACTCGGTGAAGCGGCGGTGCTCGCGGGTGGGCAGGAACGGCGGTGAGCCCGGGGGCGGGGGTGAGGTGAGCCCGTTGATCTCCCCGAACGTGCCGGAGAGGAAGCGCCGGCCGTCGTCGCCCTTGCCCAACAGGCTGCGGGAGGAGTCGGGATCAGTCGGTGGCATAGGTCCGCAACCGGTGTCGGGGCGCCCGATCCACCGGCGGGTCAGCCGGTGGGCCCGGAACCGGGGCGGGTGGTGGTGCCCAGCGGTCGTCGGCGGGCAGGGCGTCGGCGAGGCTGCGCCGGGCGCGCAGCTGCTGCTTGAGCTCCTTGCGGCGTGCGCTCCGGGCCTGCTGGAGCTGCTGGAGGGTGATGGTCTCGGCGGCCAGTTCGGGGGCGATCGCCCGGCACAGGTAGGTGTCCTGGTGGTAGACGCGCACCTCACCGGCGTCGCGGGGGTCGTAGCGGATGGTCACGGTCTCGGAGACGTAGGCGGCCAGCACTGGACAGATATAGCGGGTGCCGTGGAAGCGGATGCCGTCGCGCTGGACGATGCGGGTGGTCGCAGCGGTGAGCAGCAGCAGGTCGAGGTCCTCGCCCCGTGCCGGGGTGCGCGGGATCCACCCGGCCCCGATCCAGCGGGTGGCCGGGGCCTGTCCGGTCTCGGAGTGCACCCGGGCGTGGTAGTCCTCGATCAGGTAGCGCTGGACCACCGCGTCGAGCTGCTCCAGGCTCAGGGCGGGTGGTGAGGTGGGGGTGCCGCCGGTGCCGTGCGGGATGTGGCCGGGCAGGTGCGGGAGCACCTCGGTGGTGATCGTGCCGTAGAAGCGTTCGATCTTCCCCCGGCCCTGCGGCACCCCGACGCGGGAGTGGATGAGCCGGATGTGGGTGTCCAGGCAGGCCCGCTCCAGTCGGGTGCTGGTGAAGTCGGCCCCGTGGTCGCTGTAGAGCACCTCGGGCAGCCCCTGGACCGGCCACCGCGGGTCGGGTTTGGCCCGCACGGCCTGGTGCAGGGCCAGGGCGGTCTGCTCGGCATTCGGGGCGCCGGTGAAGACGGTGTAGCCGGCGACCGCGCGGGAGTAGTCGTCGAGGATCACGCTCAGCCACGGCCGCACCGGGCGCCCCCGGTGGTCGAGGATCTCGACGTCGAGCAGGGTGTGATCGGCCTGCCACTGCTCATTGGGCCTCACCGCCGACCGCCGGTGCACCAGCTCGAACCGGTCCCGGTAGGCGGTGTCTCCTTCCAGGGCCAGGGTGCGCAGCCCGGGGTCGATGGCGGCGATCACGCTGCGCACGCTCGAATAGCTCGGGGGCGCCCAGCCGCGCTCCGGGGCCAGGTCGCACACCCGGCGGTGGATGAACGTGGTCGTCGGTGCCGGGCGGCGCAGCGCCAGGGCCTCGATCACCGCGATCAGCTCCGCAGGTAGCCGGCGGTGACCGCGATCGCTGCGGACCTGGCGTTGCAGCCCGGCCGCGGAGGAGTCCGCCCGATACTCGGCGGCCCAGCGCTGCAGGGTGCGGACCGAGACCTGGGCGTGGGCGGCGAGCCGGGTCAGCGGCACCCCGTCATCGAGGTGCTGGCGCAACAGTGCCGCTTTCTCCTGCGGACTCAGTTGCACCACCATCATCACCCCACGGGGGTCAGTCCGCCGGACCGGACTCGGGATCGGCGGCGGTGACCGGTCCGGCGGTCACCGGCTCCGGGGGCCGGGGCGGGAGGTGGCGGTAGAGGGTGGTGCGGGTGATCCCGGTCTTGGCCACGATCTCGGCCATCGTGTGCCCGGACTCGCGCAGGTGTGCGGCGTAGGCCAGCTTGTCCGGGTCCACCACCGAGGGCCGCCCGATCCGCCGGCCCTTGGCGGTGGCCACCGAACGGGCGTGGGCGGCGCGCTCGAGGGTGTAGGTGCGTTCCATCTGTCCGAACAGTGCCAGGAGCACCACCGCCAGCTGGGCCATCGGGTCGTTCGGGTTGGTGGAGTCCACCTTGATTGGATCCGCCAGGTTGCGCACCCCCACCCCTCGCTCGGCGAGGTCGTGGATGAGGTTGAGGGTGTCGCGCACGGTGCGTCCGAGTCGGTCCAGGGTGTGCACCACGATCACATCGCCCTCCCGGGCGTAGGCCAGGGCCGCGGTCAGTCCGGGACGCTCCGTGGTGGCCCCGGACTTCTTGTCCACATAGATCCGCTCGGGCGCTATCCCGACCTGCCGGAGGGCATCGATCTGCCGGTCGAGGTCCTGTTTGGCCGTCGAGACCCGCGCATAGCCCAATTCCATGCGCTCAGCGTACCGGAAGTCGGTTCCGTACGGCCTAGCTGGCACTTAGTTCTAGGCCTAACTTCTGGCACTCAAATCGATATCCATAGTCCCCGAACATAGATCTCGACGCCGAGCGTCCCAGTACCTAGGAAGTGGGACGGTCGCCCGCGGCCGGTCAACCCGTTGATTACCTCGAGCTCGGCCGGTCCGACGACTCCGATCGAGAGGCAAGACCTCGATGCCGCCGTATAGCTCTGTCACAACACCACCACTTGTCGCCGCGGCTCACACCCGAATGGACGGTTTGGGCCGGTCGGCGAGTTTGTAGCAAAATCCTTCGTCTCAGTAGCACAGGTCGACCGCACTATCCACGTGATAACTGGCCCGAGAGTGCGGTCGGCTCCTGAAAGCGACACTTGGCGGCGTCGAGCGGCACCACTGACCGAGAATCGCTCATAAGAGACTGATGAATCGGCAGGTGTCGACGCGTCATCCGCGTCCTGCCCCGGACCCGGCTCGGTCGCCCCTTCCGGGGCGACCGAGCGGGGCGTAGCGTGGCACGTAGTCACCAGCGCCCTCCCACCATTGGGTCGGGCGCGCCCGTCAATCCAGTCCTCGGGGAGACCACTATGGCACTGCTCCTGATCCGGCACCGCGTGGCCGACTACGACGCCTGGCGAAAGGTCTACGACTCCGTCTCGGACGTACCGGCATTCAGCAACATCACCGGCGAGTCAGTGCACCGCATGGTCGATGATCCGGACAACGTGCTCGTGCTCCACTACTTCGATTCAGTCGACGAGGCCCGCGCCTTCACGGCACTGCCGGAACTGCAGGAGGCGATGCAACGCGCAGGCGTCCAGGGTGAGCCGCACTTCGAGTACTACGAATAGGACTCCCGAGGCGAGCTCAACCGCAGTACAGGTTCAACAGTCGCCAGCCCTGGGAAGCCGGCCACGCTGCTCGGTGAAGCCGGGCGTCTCCGGTGGCCGGTGGCCGTGCACGGCGAGGGACCGCACAGCCTTCAGGGAGGGTGCTTTCAGTTGAAGGGGCACGCTGAGACCGCTGCGTGGCGGTGCGGTGAGTTCTTCGGCCACCCCAACCGGAATGACGAACCCGCGGGGCACCGTCCGGAGCAGCTCAGTGACGATGAGACGGCCCGAGTGCTGCCCAACTTTGTCAGTGAGCGATGGTCCGAGAATCTATGCGCAGAATGCCTCCCCACCGGACAGGGTGCGCCGCCATTCATATTCGGCAGAAGGACGCCGCTTCATCCGGACGCTTGGCGGAACAGGCACCGACCTCGCTCCGGCGATCAGCCGCCCTGACCGGCAAGTTCCTCGACATCGACATCCAGGGAACCTCTCAATCCTCGGATGCCCACCGCCCGGGCGTGGGCGCCGCGGCTCGTGGTCGAATGGTCGGGCAGCCCCGATCGGGGCCGTGGAGCCATCCTCGTCCCACGGAGTCACGATGACCACTGCACCCTCGGATCACGCCGCTGACGTCCTCGTGATCGGCGGCGGCAATGCCGGGATCTCCCTGGCCGCACGACTGCGCCGCAAGGGCATCACGGACATCGTGATCGCAGAGCCGAAGTCCACGCACCACTACCGGCCGCTGCTCTCCTACGTGGGCGCCGGACTGAAGACCGTGCCCCAGATGTCCCGCGCCCAGCACCGCGTCATGCCTCGCGGCGTGCGATGGATCCAGGACCGTGTCCAGGCACTGGATCCGGCGGCACGGACGGCCACGCTGTCCTCCGGCGAGCACATCGGCTACCGGGACGTCGTGATCTGCGCGGGCTCCACCCCGGACTGGGACCGTGTCCCCGGCAGTGCCGAGGCGATGGCCGGCCCGCACGCCTCGACCAACTACACCGTGGAGCTGGCCCCCAGGACCTGGGAGCCGATCCGCGGGCTGCGCCGCGGCCGGGCGCTGTTCACGATCCCGGACGGCCCGGCGCCCACGCCGCAGATCGGGCAGAAGATCCTCTACCTGGCCTGCGACTACTGGCAGCGCCAGGGTGTTCTGCAGGACATCGAGGTGACCCTGCTGACGCCCACCGCCACCGTGTTCGGCCAGCCGGACGTGGACCGGGTGCTGCAGCCCTGGGTCCGGCGCTACGGCATCACGGTCCTGACGAGCGCCCACGTGCAGTCGATCGACGCCGGCTCCCGCCGGCTGCGGGCCACGGTCGGCGGGGCGCCGCGGGACCTGTCCTACGACCTGCTGCACCACTGCCCCGTCCACCGGGCCCCGGCCTGGATCGCCGACGCGGGGCTGGGCGTCGCGCCGGGCCCGGGCACCGCTTGGGGCGGCTACGCGGACGTGGACGCACAGACCCTGCGCCACCGCCGCGTGCCCACCGTGTGGGCCTGCGGGGACGCGGCCGCGCTGGGAACCGCCTCGTCCGGCGGGGCACTGCGCCACCAGACGAAGATCCTCACCGAGAACCTCCTGGCCGCCCGGGACGGCCGGGAGCCCACGGCCTCCTACGACGGGTACACCGTGACCCCCGTGACGGTGCGGCGGGGCCGGGCCGTGCTGGCCGAGTTCGACCGGGACAACGAACTGGCGCCCAGCATCCCCGGCGTGCCGCTGCTGGCCCCGAACCGCGCCTCCTGGTTCTTCGACCTCGAGGTCCTCCCCCGGGACTACTGGAACGTGATCCTCCGAGGCTTCTAGCAGACCAGGCGTGCACACTTCTGTGGCGTCTCGTTCCCCTCTCCGATGGCACATGACTGCCCGCGACCCCGGTCGTCGCGGCACGAGACACGGGGAAGGAGGCTAGGACGTCGGGAGGCCCCGAGACGCTTGAATTCATGCATCTGCACAGGATGGTGCGCCACCATATTACCGTCTGGTAGTTTTCGGGTGGCACCGGCCCCCACACCGGTGCAGCGACCCCTGCGAGCCGTTCCCCGGCGGCCGGGGGTCACCTCCTGCGCCTCGGCGCGGTGAAGCGCTCCTGCCCTCTCCCGGGCAGGAGCGCTTCGTCCCGAGGAACCGGGACGACGGACGACCCCGGGACCCGTCGAGCGGTGCGCCCCGACGGCTCGGCGGTCAGCGGCGGTAGGAGGCCCCACGGTGGTCGTCGGCCAGCCTCGGGCCGGCGCCGGTCAGGGCCTCGCGCAGCGTCGTGCCGGCGGGCACGGACCCGGGCTCCGGCAGCAGGCCGCGGCGCCGCAGCTCGGGCGACACCATCGTGGTGAACCGCTCCAGGTCCGCCGGCCGCACGGCCGCCGAGATGTTGAAGCCGTCCACGCCGGCCTCCTCGCGCCAGCGCTCGAGCTCGTCCGCCACGGTGCCGGGGGCCCCGGCGATGACGGGCCCGCGGCCGCCGATGGCCACGAACTCGGCCAGGTCCCGCACCGTCCAGGTCCGGTCCGGGGACAGCGAGGTGAACGCCGCGAGCGCGGACTGGTTGGCGTCGGTGGCCACGTACTCGAGCGGCGCGTCGGGGTCCGCCCCGGCCAGGTCGACACCGGTCCAGCCGCCGAACAGGGACAGCGCACCCTCGATGTCCACGTGCCGGCGATATCCGTCGAGCCTGGCCTGGGCCTCGTCGTCGGTCTCGGCGACCACCACGGTGGCCATGGCGAAGGTCTTCACGGAGTCCTCGGCCCGTCCCTGTGCGGCCAGTTCGGCCCGGACGCCGTCGGTCCACCGGCGCACGAGCTGGGGAGTGTTGCCGATGAAGAAGATGGCCTCGGCGTGGTCCACGGCGAACTGCTGTCCGCGCTTCGAGGCGCCGGCCTGGAACAGGAACGGGGTGCCCTGGGGTCCGGGGTGGGCCAGCGCCTGGCCGGGCACGGAGAACCAGGTGCCCTCGTGGCCGACGGGGTGCACGAGGTCCGGGTCCACGAAGACCCCGGCCTCGGCGTCGGCCTTCACGGCCCCGGGGCCGAAGGAGCCCTCGAGGAGCTTGTACATGACCTCCATGTACTCGTCGGCGCGGTCGTAGCGCTCGTCGTGCGGGATCTGCCGGTCCATGCCCAGGTTCCGGGCGGCGGAGTCCTGGTAGGAGGTCACCACGTTCCAGGCCACCCGGCCGCGGGTGAAGTGGTCGAGGGTCGCGAAGGTGCGGGCCAGCAGGTAGGGGGCCTCGTAGGTGACCGAGGCGGTCACGCCGAAGCCGAGCCGTTCGGTCGCCGCGGCCATCGCCGGCACCGCGACGAGCGGGTCGAGCACCGGGTACTGCACTCCCCCGCGGGCCGTGGCCCCGGTCCCGCCGCCGTACACGTCGTAGACGCCGGGGACGTCGGCCAGGAACAGCGCGGTGAAGCCGCCCTCCTCGAGGGTGCGGGCCAGGGACGTCCAGTACTCGAGCGTGTCGAAGCCGGTGACCCCGGCCTCCGGGTGGCGCCACAGTCCCGGTGACTGGTGCACGGGCACCATCATGTCGAAGGCGTTCAGCAGCAGGGGGCGGCTCATACGGTGGTCCTCTCGGGGGTGGTCCGGGTGGCGCTCGCGGCGGCGGGGGTCGCGGCGGCCGGGGCGGCCGCGGTCCGGCCGGAGTGCAGGTCGGTGAGCTCGGTGCCGCGCTGGTCGCGGGCGGGGTCCTTCGCGGCCAGGGCGGCGACGACGGAGAGCACGGCCAGCACGGAGAGGTAGCCGGCGATCAGCCACGGGGTGTCCCCGCCGGCGGCGAAGAGCAGGGCGGCGATCATCGGCATCAGCCCGCCGCCCAGGACGGTGCCGACCTGGTAGCCGAAGCTCACCCCCGAGTACCGCACGTGCACGGGGAACTGCTCGGCGAACCAGGCCGCCTGCGGGCCGTAGATCGCGTCGTGGACGAGGTTGATGCCGAGGATCACCACGAGCGGCAGCAGGGCGAGCGGGCCGGTCTCGAGGAAGGCGAACAGCACCCAGCCGAAGACGCCGATCGCCGCGTAGGCGCTCACCGAGACGACCTTCCGGCCCACCCGGTCGGACAGCCAGGCCCAGAACGGGGTGGAGAACAGGCCGATGGCCGAGGCGATCATCACCGCGGTCACGCCCGCGGCGCTGTCCCCGCGCACGTCCCGCAGGTAGGTCAGCATGTAGACCGTCACCAGGTAGTAGACGGCGTTCTGGGCCAGGCGCAGGCCGATCGTGACCAGCACCGGGCGGCGGTGGTGGGTGAGCAGCTCCCGCAGGGGGGCCTTGGCCACGTTGCCCGAGGCGCGGTGCTCCAGGAACTCCGGGGCGTCGGCCACGCCGAGTCGGATCCACAGACCCACCGCCACGAGCAGGGCCGAGAGCAGGAAGGGGATGCGCCAGCCGTAGGCGGCGAACTGCTCCTCGCTCATGACGTTCTGCACGATGAAGAACGCGCCGGTGGCCAGCAGCATGCCGGCGGAGGAGCCGATCTGGGTGAAGGAGCCGAAGAACCCGCGGTGCCGGGCCGGTGAGTGCTCCACGCTCAGCAGCGCGGAGCCGCCCCACTCCGCGCCGGCGGACAGGCCCTGGAGGATGCGCAGGAGCACGAGCCCGACGACGGCCCACCAGCCGATCACGTCGTAGGTGGGCAGCAGGCCGATCAGGGTGGAGGCCACGCCCATGAGCAGCAGGGAGGCCACCAGCAGCGCCTTGCGGCCGATCCGGTCCCCCAGGTGCCCGGCGATGATCCCGCCCAGGGGCCGGGCGATCACCCCGACCGCGAGGGTGGCGAAGGACGCGACGATGCCGCCGAGCTCGGTGGCCATGGGGAAGAACTGGACGTTGAAGACCAGCGCGGCGGCGGTGCCGTAGAGGTAGAAGTCGTACCACTCGATGGTGGTGCCGGCGAAGGCCGAGGCCAGGACGCGCTTCTTGCCGTGGACGACGCTGGTGCGTCCCGCGGCGGCCGCGGCCGTGGTCGGGGTCGGGGTGCTCATGCGTCAGGCTCCTGGGGTTCGGTCGGCGACGGTCGTGGCGTCGGGCGTGGCATCGGTCGTCGCACCGGGCGTGGCGTCGGGCGTGGCATCGGTCGTCGCACCGGGCGTGGCGTCGGTCCTGGCGTCGCCGATGGCGTTCAGGCCCTCCGGCAGGGTCCCGTTGATGAGGTAGTCGCCGAGGGCGCGGGCGCGGAAGGCGATCGGGTTGTGGGTGGCCACGGTCTGGGCGTTGCGCCAGTGCCGGTCCAGGCCCTTGGCCGTGGACGTGGCGGAGGCGCCCACGGTGAGGAACAGGTCCTGGGCCGCGCCGAGCGCCAGCTCCGGCACGGTGACCTGGGCGTGCTCCACGGCGATCTCGGACTCGTGCAGCGCCGCCGGGAGGCTCCCGGTGAACTCCGGCCGGTCGGCGCCGGCCGCTGCGGCGGCGGCGATCCCGTCGTCCAGGGCGCGGGCGGCGTGCAGCACGGTGGCCTCGGCGGCGAAGGCCTTGGCGGAGATCCGGCCGGTGGCCTCCTGGATCAGCGGGTCGTCGCGGAACGGCAGGCCGAGCCCGGTGTTGAAGGTCCGCCGGCGTCCGGCGATGGTCTCCACCGCGTCCCGCCGGGCCGCCCGGGCGATGCCGGCCAGCACGGCCAGCAGCACGAGCTGGAAGAAGGCGGCCTCGTGGACGGCCTCCGCGCTGCCGGCGGTGCGGTCCAGCACGGCGTCGTCCGGGACGCGCACCCGGTCGAAGACCGCGGTGCCGGTGCCGGTGAGCTTCTGCCCGAAGCCGTCCCAGTCGTCCTCGAGCGTCACGCCCTCGGCGTCCGTGGCGACGACGGCGAAGCGGCGCCCGTCCCGGCCGTCCAGCGCGGCCGAGACGCGGGTGTAGTCGCAGAAGACGGAGCCGGTGGCGTAGAACTTCCGGCCGGTGAGCTCCCAGCCCTCGGCGGTCCGGCTCAGCACGGTGTTCAGGGTGCCGAGCGCGTTGCCGCCCTTCTCCGTGGAGGCGTTGCCGACGGTGGCCCCGGCCAGCACCCGCGGGTACCAGACCTCCTGGAGCTCCCGGGGCAGGAAGCGCAGGGACTCCACGAAGCCGTGGTGGGAGCGGTACAGGTGGGCGATGTTGGAGTCCGCCTCGGCCAGGTCGACCAGCAGCCGGGTGAAGTCCTCGAGGCTGACCCCGGGACCGCCGTGGGCCGCCGGCACGCGCAGGACGCCGAACCCGGCCCGGTCCAGCCGGCGGACCTCCGCGTAGGGCAGCGCGCGCCGGAGGTCCCGGTCCAGGGAGCCGGCGGCGATCTCCGCGAACAGCGGCCGGAAGTGCTCCCGCAGCCCGGCGTAGTCCGCGGGCAGGCCGGCGGCGGGATTCGTGCCGGCGCGGGGATGGGCGGTGGTCTCCTCGACCGTGCTCGGGGTCATGCGGTGGTCCTCTCGGTCGCACCGAGGATTGCCGGCCGCCCACTCGCGCCAGTGGCTGGTCCGGTGACGGCAGCGCCGGACGCTGACGTCACGGACCGACTGCAGATCCGGGATCTCCATCGGTTCTGGCGTTAGCACCCTGACCCCTGGGAAGGACGGGTTGCTGCGGCGTCGTCGAGCCAGATCTCTCGGCCGCTCTGAATGGTGACGTCTGACATGGCACCAGACCACCGAGGTCCGGTGCCACCGGATGACGTCCGGACGTCATCGGAGGTCACGACGACGTCACAGACCGTCACCTCGGCCCGCGTGGTGTACGGCTCCGGCGCGGCACGCCCTCCGCCCCGGACGGAAGAGGGGCGGGGGAGAACGGGGCCGGGGCGCCGACCGGCTCAGTAGACCGGCTTGTCCGGCTCCACCTGCGCCACCCAGGCCAGCACCCCGCCCTCGAGGTGCCGGACCCGTTCCTCCCGCCCGGCGAAGAACGGCCGCAGCGCGGCGAGCGCCGTCGCGGAGCGGGCCCCGGCCTTGCAGTGCAGCACGAGGTCCGCGCCGCGGGCCTCCCGGGGCAGTGCGTCCGCGCCGCGGTCCAGGATCTCCTGCAGCGGCACGGGCACGGCGCCGTCGATGGCCACGAGCTCCCGCTCCCAGTCCTCGCGCACGTCCACCAGGGCGAAGGTCGCCTCCCCGCGCTCCCGGTGCTCCAGCAGCCGGGCCAGCTCAGCCGCCGCGACGGTCTCGGAGGGACCCGCCCCGGGCAGCGCGCACACGGCCTCGGGCGCGGCGACCGCGGTGACCGGGGCGGCGCCGGGATCCGGGTCCAGGCGCATCTCGCGCCAGGTCATCGCGAGCGCGTCGTGCAGCAGCACCCGCCCGAGCAGGGGCTCCCCGGTGCCGGTGACGAGCTTGACGGCCTCGGTGACCATGACCGCGCCGACGGTCGCGGGGAGCATGCCGAAGACCCCGCCCTCGGCGCAGCTGGGCACCTCCCCGTCCGGCGGGGCCTCGGGGTAGAGGTCCCGGTAGGTGGGTCCGTGCCCGGCCCAGAACACGCTGACCTGGCCCTCGAAGCGCAGGATGGAGCCCCAGACGCAGGGCGTGCCGGTCAGGGCGGCGGCGTCGCTGACCACGTACCGGGTCGCGAAGTTGTCGGCGCCGTCCAGGACCAGGTCGTACCGGCCGACGATGTCCACGGCGTTGTCCGCGTCCAGCCGGACGGGGTGGGTGCGGACCTCCACCAGCGGGTTGAGCGCGGTGACGGCCTCGGCGGCGGAGACGGCCTTGGGGCGGCCGACGTCGGCGGTGGTGTGCACCACCTGGCGCTGCAGGTTGGAGACCGCCACGACGTCGTCGTCGACGATCCCGAGGGTCCCCACCCCGGCCGCGGCGAGGTACTGCAGGGCGGGGGACCCGAGTCCCCCGGCACCGATGACGAGCACGCGGGCGTTCCGCAGCCGCCGCTGGCCGAGGGGCCCGATCCCGGGCAGGGTCAGGTGCCGGGCGTATCGCTCGAGCTCCTCGCGGGTCAGCCCGGGGCCGGGCTCCACGAGCGGGGGCAGCGGGCTCACGGCCGCTCCCCCACGGGCGCCCAGTCCCCGCGCGGCACGTCCGCCGGGCGGGCGGCCGGCCCGTCAGCCGGTCCGGCCCCGGCGGCGTCCGCGTCGATCCGCCCGGCCATCGGCGAGGACGCCTGGGCGTGGCGGCGGGCCGGGATGCGCCCGGCGCCGGCGGCGAGCCGGCCGGCGAGCACGGCGTGGCGCATCGCGGTGGCCATCGCCACCGGGTCCTGGGCGCGGGTGACGGCGCTGGCCAGCAGCACGGCGTCGCAGCCCAGCTCCATGGCCAGGGCGGCCTCGGAGGCGGTGCCGATCCCGGCGTCGAGCACCACGGGCACGGAGGCCCGGGAGGCGATGAGCTCGATGTTGTGCGGGTTGAGGATGCCCAGCCCGGTGCCGATGGGAGCCCCCAGGGGCATCACCGCGGCCGCGCCGAGGTCCTCGAGGCGGCGGGCGACGGCCGGGTCGTCGGAGGTGTAGGCGAAGACCTTGAAGCCGCGGGCCACGAGCTGCTCGGTGGCGTCGAGGAGCTCCACGACGTCGGGCAGCAGGGTGTCCTCGTCCGCGATCACCTCGAGCTTGACCCAGTCGGTCTCGAGGGCCTCCCGGCCGAGCTCGGCGGTCAGCAGCGCGTCCCGGGCGGTGTAGCACCCGGCGGTGTTGGGCAGGATCCGGATGTCGTTGCGCTCGAGCAGCGCGAAGAGGGAGTCGCCCTGGCCGGGGGCGTAGCGGCGCAGGGCCACGGTGGTCAGCTCGGTGCCGGAGGCCAGCAGCGCCTGCTCGAGGGTGTGCAGCGAGCTCAGGCCGCCGGTGCCCATGATCAGCCGGGAGCCCAGCTCCGTGCCGTCGAGCACGAGCGGGTCGCGGTGCGGGTCGGGGTGCGGGACGGTCACGTCAGCCTCCCTGGACGGCGGTGATGATCTCGATCGACTGGCCCTCCGCCACGGGGGTCCGCCGCCAGCGGCTGCGGGGCACGACCGCGGCGTCCACGGCGACGGCCACGCCGAGGCGCCCGCCGTCCAGCGGGGCGCCGTCGGGCCCCAGGGCCCGGCCGACGGTCTCGGCGACGAGGTCGACGACGGTCGCCTCCGCCGCCACGCGGTGCGGGCGGCCGTTGAGGGTGATGGCGGTCATCGGGTGCTCCTGCTCCGGGGCCCGGGCCCGGCGGCGGCCGGCGCGGGATCCCCTGGACGGGCCTCGACGGGGCGGTCGAAGCGGTGCGGGTCGGTGGTGGCGAGGTGCTCGGCGTCGGCGGCCGGATCGGCTCCGGACCCGCCGGCCACCAGCTGCGCGGCGAGCCGGGCGGCCAGCGGGGCGAGCAGGACGCCGTGGCGGAAGTAGCCGGTGGAGACCACGAGCCCCGGCACCGGCGAGCCGTCCGGGTCGCGGACCCGGCCGAGGTACGGGATGTCGTCCGGGGTGCCGGGCCGGGCGCGGGCCAGCACCTCGATCAGCTCGAGGTCGGCGACGCCGGGCACGAGCGCCTGGGCGTCGCGCAGCAGCCGGAACACGCCGCCGGCGCTGGGGCCGCTCAGGTCGTCCTCGCGGGAGGTCGCCCCGATCACCACGGTCCCGTCGGCGCGGGGCACCAGGTAGACGGGCACCCCGTGCACCAGGCCGCGGACGGTGCGCTCGAGCAGCTCCGGCGCCCCGGCGGGGACCCGGGCGCGCAGGATGTCCCCGTGCACCGGCCGCAGCGGCGGGTGCCAGTCCTCCGGCAGCCCCTCGAGCTCGCCGAGCCCGGCGCCCGGGGCGAGGACCGTCCAGGTCGCGGAGACCATCCCGCCGCCGGCCAGGCGGACGCCCGTCGCCGCGCCCTCGGCGTGGCGGCGCAGCCCCGTGGCGAGCCCGTGGACGAGGCGGGCCGGTCCGCCGTCGCGCACGGGCGGGACCCCGGGGGCCTGCGAGGGCCCGGCGGGCTCCGGGAGCTCCGGGAGCTCCGGGGCGACGAGGGCCGCGAGCAGCCCCGCCACGAGGCGGCGCGGGTCCACCTGGTGGTCGTCGGGGATCCGCAGCGCGGCGGACAGCCGCGGGCTCAGGGCCGGCTCGAGGGTGCGGGCGGCGCGCAGGGTCAGCTGCTCCACGGTCATGCCGTGGCGCCCCTGCAGCTCGCGGAGGTCCGTCAGGGCCTGCCGGTCGGCGGCGTCCACGCCGCACACGAGGGTCTCGGTGGCCCGGTGGCCCACCGTCCCGCCGGCGGCCTGCTCGAGGGCGGCCACGAACGCCGGGTACTCGGCGGCCGAGGCGGTCATGAGGGGGTACAGGGGCTCCTGCTGGTACTGGACCTCGCTCACCGGGGCGAGCATCCCGGCCGCGGCGCGGCTGGCGCCGGAGCCCGGCTCGGGGTCCACCACGACCACCGAGCGGCCGCGGCGGCGCAGCTCCCAGGCGGTGGCCAGGCCGATCACCCCGGCGCCGACGACGGCGACGTCGGCGCGGACGTGCTCGGGCCGGTCGACCAGCGGGTGGGGCGCGGTCGTGGGGGCGGGGTGCGCGGCAGTCACAGGGAACGTCCTTTCCTCCGGCGGCATGACCCGCATCAGGTGTGGCGGTCGGCGCTGGACGCCCTCTCAGCCCCCGGTGGGGCTCCCGCAGAACCGCTGACCTATCATCAGCGTGTGACCCAGCCTACCCGTGATGCCTCCGCCCCCGCCGAGTCCTCCCTGCGAGAGACCCGGACGGCCAGACTCCTCGCCGCCCGGCTGTACGTGTGCACGGACGCCCGCCGGGACCGGGGCGACCTCGAGGACTTCCTGCACGCCGTCTGTGCCGGCGGCGCTGACGTCGTCCAGCTGCGGGACAAGAGCATCGACGCGGACGAGGAGATCGCCGCGCTGGAGCTGCTGGGCCGGGTGGCCGCCGAGTACGACACCCTGTTCGCGGTCAACGACCGCGCCGACATCGCCACGCTCGTGGGCGCCGACGTCTTCCACGTGGGCCAGCACGACCTCAGCCCCGCCCAGGCCCGGCGGCTCCTGGGCCCCGACGTGCTGATCGGGCGCTCCACCCACGACCTCGGACAGGCCACGGCGGCGCTGGAGGATTCGGACGTCGACTACTTCTGCACCGGCCCCGTCTGGGCCACGCCCACCAAGCCGGGGCGCCCGGCCACCGGGCTGGAGTTCGTCCGCGCGGTCGCCGAGCTGACGGAGGCCCGGCTGGACGCGGACCCGGAGGTCCTGCCCGTGCCGTGGTTCGCCATCGGCGGCATCGACGAGACGCGGCTCCCGCAGGTGCTGGAGGCCGGGGCGCGCGGCGTCGTCGTCGTCCGCGCCGTCACCGAGGCCCCCGATCCCCGCACCGCCGCCGGGCAGCTGCGCGGTCTGCTCCCCGCCTGAGCCCGGGGCGGCCCCCCGCCCGCCTCACCGTCGGCTCCCCGCCGCCGTCCAGCACGTTCTGAGAGCATGGACGCAGGACGACGACGGAGAGGTGGCCCATGGACCCCGAGCTCGACCCCCAGGTGCGGCACGCGGTGGAGCGCCCCGCGGAGACCGCCCGCGGCCCGGAGGACGCGCAGCTGCGCGTCCGGCTGGCCGGTGAGCCCGCCCGCCGCGCCCTCGGCACGCACTGGGAGCAGGGCCTCCCGGAGGACGCCGCCCCGAGCGACGACCGGCTCGCCGCCGCCGTGCTGCTCGCCACCCTCTTCGGCGACACCTTCTGGCTGGAGCGCGCCGCCCGGCTGCCCAGCGACGTGCCGGGGTGCCCGTCCGCGCCGCCGAGCGGGCTGCTGGAGCTGACCCGGGTGCCGGGCGCCCGGGCGGCCCTGGCTGCCGTGCTCGAGCGCCCGCTGCTGACCGGGCTCCTGGAGTGGGGCACCAACCCCCTGCCGGAGCAGCCCCCGCTGGCCGTGGCCCGGGCCGCCCGGGACCTGGGCATCCCCGACGACGGGCGCGTCTACAAGGTGGTGCGCCGCCGCGCCGAGCGCTTCCTGGCGCGGGAGCACGACGGGTCCGAGCCGCTCGAGCAGTTCGTGACCCTGCTGAACGAGGCGGAGCGGGGCCACCGCGAGGACGGCCCCGTGCTCTCGGGCGAGACCCTGCCGCCGGCGGCTCCCCCGGCGCCGGGTCCGACCGCGGGATCCTCCTCCGCGGCCGGCCCGGCCGCGGACGGTGACATCCGCCCGGGAACACCCCCGCCCGGCGCCCCTCCGGCGGGCTCACCGGGGAACCCCCAGTGGGGGGTGAGCCCCGCGAGCCCGGCCCCGCCGCCGCCCGGGCAGTTCCCGGGCCAGCACCCCGAACCCGGGGCACCCGGCCCGGGCGGTACTGGTGCCGGCACCCAAGGCGCCTCCGGGCCGGTGTTCGGGCCCGGCCCCGGCGGGTGGCCGCCGCGCCCGGCAGAGCCCGAGGAGGACGACTCCGACAACCTCAAGGCGTGGGGATTCGTCTTCCTGGGCATCCTGGCGGTGATCGCCGCCCTGATCTTCATCCTCTGAGCCCACAGCACCACCATTTACTTGCACCGGAAAGCTTCTGAGGCTATTCTTGGGGACATATCAACCAATGCGCCGCCCCTGCCGACGGAGAACCCCGCGATGCCGATCTTTCCCCAGAACCCCGCTCCCCAGAGCCTGACGAAGCGCCCCGCCGAGGACCTGCTGTCCGCGGACACCCGGATGGGCGCGGTGGAGCTGCTGGTCTCCGACCTGGACACGATGGTCGCCTACTACTCGGACGCCGTCACCCTCGACGTGCTCGCCCACGCCGGGGACACCGCGGTCCTGGGCCGGGACGGCCGGACGGTCGTGCGGCTGCGCCAGGTCAAGGAGCTCCCGCCGGCCCGCCGCGGGCAGGCCGGCCTGTTCCACACCGCGGTGGTCTTCGACGACGAGCCGGCCCTGGCCGCGGCGCTCGCGTCCGTGGCGACCGTGGCGCCCCGCTCCTTCACCGGCAGCGCCGACCACCTCTACAGTCAGGCCTTCTACTTCGACGACCCCGAGGGCAACGGGGTGGAGCTCTACACGGACCGCCCCCGCGACACGTGGCGGCGGGAGCCCACCGGCCTGCTGACCCTGGCCTCCAACCCCCTGGACCCGAACGGGTTCCTCCAGGAGCACCTGGCCGAGCAGAGCGGGCGACCCCCGGCGCCGCCGGCCACCCTGGGACACGTGCACCTGCAGGTGGGCGACATCCCGCTGGGCCGGCAGTTCTACGTGGACGTCCTGGGCTTCGAGGTCATGAGCGACATCGGCTCCGCCCTGTTCATCGCCGCCGGCGGCTACCACCACCACATCGCGCTCAACACCTGGCAGAGCGCCGGGGCCGGCCCGCGGGCGGCCTCGCTGGGGCTGGGCCAGGTCAACATCGACCTGCCGGACGCCGACGACGTCGCGGCCCTGGCGTCCCGGCTCGCGGACCACAGGATCCCCACCCGGCACGACGGCGCCGTGCTGCGCTTCGAGGACCCCTGGAACACCCTGATCCAGGTGGGCGTCGCGGCGTAGCCCCGGCCCGGTGCGGCGTCCGCACCCGCCCGCCGGCGGCACCGCGCTCGACACCGGCGACTGCTCGCCGGCACCCCGGTCCGCCGGTAGGTTGGGCCTCGTGCCCGGGGTGCCCGGGCGCCGAGGGCGCGCGGCGACACGGCGGCCGCCCGGTCCGAGAGCGAGGAGCAGGGCATGGGCGAGCAGGACGACACCACCGGCAAGGACTTCGACGAGGCCGTCAACATGACCGCAAAGCAGCTGTCGACGTGGCTGGACACCGACGAGTCCACCTCGGTGGGCCAGGGCGACGGCGGGGAGTCGGTGGGCCACCGCTCCGGGCGGCGGATCGTGGAGATCCTGCAGAAGCCGAAGGGCGAGCGCACCGAGGCCGACCACGAGCACATGCGCAAGGTGGTCGGCTACGTCCACCGCCACCTGGCCCAGCGCCCCGACGGGGACGTGCGCGAGACCCGGTGGCGCTACTCCCTGATGAACTGGGGCCACGACCCGCTGAAGGACTGAGCCGGAGGGCCCGCCCGGCGCCGCCGGGCGGGCCGGGCAGATATTGCAGTTGTGCAAAACTTGCAGAAGTGCAAAAATTTGGGCATGAATGCCGACCTCCCTCCCACCCTGCGCGCCCGCAAGAAGGCCGAGACCTGGTCCGCGATCCACGAGGCGGCCGCCGCCCTCGCGGTGCAGCACGGGGTCGAGGGCACCACGGTGGAGGCCGTGGCCGCGGCGGCCGGCGTCTCCCCGCGGACCTTCTTCAACTACTTCCCCGCCAAGGAGGACGCGGTCCTGGGCATGCGGGCCCCTTCGCTGGACCCGGAGCTGCTGGATGGCTTCGCCCTCGAGCACGACCTGCTGGGTCAGGTCTCGCGCCTGCTGCTGGCCGTCTCCCGCAGCGCCTACGCGGGACGGGACGCCGAGCGGCGCCGCAGGCTGCTGCAGGACCACCCGAGCCTGGGCCGCCGCCGGCACGAGCTGATGCTCGAGGCCGAGGCCCTGGTGCGCCACACCCTCGCGGAGCTGCTGGCCCGGGACCCCGCGTGGTCGGCCGGGATCGGTGAGCACCGCGTGGACGAGGTCGCCCGGATGCTGGTCCTGCTCGGCGGCGTCCCGCTGCGCTTCGCCATCACCGCCGAGGGCTACTCCCCGGCGCACGGCCTGCCGACCGAGGACCACGAGTCGGCGCTCACCCTCCTCCACCGTCTCCAGGAGAAGCTCGCATGACCCGCGCCCCCGCCCACCGCGCCGCACCGGGCTCCGGCTCCCGGCACCTCGCGCTGCTCTTCGTCGGCCTGATGCTCTCCATGCTGCTGGCCGCGCTGAACCAGACCGTCCTCAGCACGGCGCTGCCCACGATCGTGGGCGAGCTCAACGGGGTCGACGAGATGCTGTGGGTGATCACGGCCTACATCCTGGCCTCGACGATCATGATGCCCGTGTACGGCAAGCTCGGGGACCTGATGGGCCGCAAGCCCCTGCTCCTGGGCGCGATCCTGGTGTTCATGGCCGGCTCCGTGGTCGGCGCGCTCGCCGGCACCATCGAGGTCCTCATCGCGGCTCGCGCGATCCAGGGTCTCGGCGGCGGCGGGCTGATCATCCTCTCCCAGGCCGCGATCGCCGACGTGGTCCCGGCCCGGGAGCGCGGCAGGTACATGGGCGTCATGGGCGGGGTGTTCGCGGTGTCCTCGGTGGCCGGCCCGCTGCTCGGCGGCTTCTTCACCGAGGGGCCCGGCTGGCGCTGGGTCTTCTGGATCAACATCCCGCTCGGGCTGCTCGCGCTGGCCGGGGCCGTCCTGTTCCTCAAGCTGCCCCGGCACAGCGGCCGGCCGCGCCTGGACATCGGCGGCATGGTGCTGCTGGCCGTGGCCACAACCTGCCTGGTCCTGTTCGCCACCTGGGGCGGCGGCAAGTACGCCTGGACCGACCCCGTGCTCCTCGGCCTGATCGCCGGGACGCTCGTGACCGCCGCGGCGTTCGTGGCCGTGGAGCGGCGCACCGCCGAGCCCATCATCCCGATGCACCTGTTCCGCGAGCGCAACTTCGTCCTCACCACCCTCGCCGGGCTGCTCACCGGCGTGGCGATGTTCGGGGCCCTCGGCTACCTGCCCACCTACCTGCAGATGGTCTTCGGCGTCGACGCCACCCGGTCCGGGCTGCTGATGGTGCCGATGATGGGCACGATGCTCGTGACCTCGGTGCTCGCCGGTCAGGCCGTGAGCCGGACCGGGCGCTACAAGTGGCTGCCGGTGGCCGGCAGCGTGATCGTGGCCGCGGCCATGGGGCTGCTCGCCACCCTGACCTCCGAGCAGGGGGTGTGGCACGTCTGCCTCTACATCGCAGTCCTCGGCCTGGGTCTCGGCCTGTCCATGCAGGTGCTCGTGCTGATCGTGCAGAACACCTTCCCCCTGCGCCAGGTCGGCACGGCCACCGCGGCGAACAACTTCTTCCGCCAGATCGGCGCCACCCTCGGCTCGGGAGTGGTCGGCAGCGTCTTCGCGAGCCGGCTGGCCGAGCTGATGGCCGAGCGCGTCCCGGCGGCCGCGCTCGAGGGCGGCGCCGGGGGTGCCAACTCGCTCACCCCCGCCGTGGTCGCGTCCCTGCCGCAGGCGCTGCAGGACCCGATCGTGACCTCCTACAACGACGCCCTGACGCCCATCTACCTGTGGATCATGCCCCTGGGCCTGCTGGCGGCCGCCGTGCTGTGCTTCGTCGCCGAGAAGCCGCTGGCCACCACGATCGAGCAGGACGTCGAGCCGGAGGCGCTCGCCGAGGGCCGCCTTATGGTCACCGCCGACGAGCCCGCCGCCCCGCGCGCCGCCGACGGGGAGCGGGACGCCGACGACGACGACGACGCGCGGAACGCCCGCGGCGCGCTGGCCGGGGCGCGGAGCGCTCCGTAGGCTGAGGACCGCGCACGGGCGATGGTCACGGGGCGCACGCGCACCGGACCGGACGAGCGCCGGAATCGACGAGCAGAGGAGCAGCGGATGGGTCTGAGCAAGGGCACCAGGGTCACGTGGAACACCCCGCAGGGCAGGACCGAGGGGAAGGTCGTCGAGAAGAAGACCGAGGACTTCGAGCTCGACGGACGCACGTACCGCGCGAGCACGGACGATCCGCACTACATCGTGGAGTCCGACAGCTCCGGGGCCCGCGCGACCCACAAGGCGGACGCCCTCACCGAGGCCTAGCCGGAGACCGGCCCCGCCGCGGGCCCGAGGACGGGCGCGGCGGCAGGCGGGCGGGACGCGGCGTTCAGCCGCGGACGCCGGGAGTGCCCCAGACGAACGGGCCGAAGGACGGGCCGGCCGGTTCGAGGTACTCGACGTCGGACGCCGGGACCAGGGCGCCTGGGCTGTACCCGTCGGCCTCGCAGCGCACCAGGACGACCATGCCCAGCTCGACCGGGTCGTAGGGTGCGCACAGCACCTTCTCGCCCGCCCGCAGGTTCAGCCCTGCGCGGTCGGTGCGCATCCGGTAGCGCGCCACGTGGGAGACGGTGATGGAGGAGATCGGGTCGACGACCGGACCCACGCCGATGCCGGGGAGGACGTCGAGGGGTCCCGTGTCGTCGGGAACAGGGGTCAGTTCGGAAAGACTCATGGCGGGGATCTCCAGTCGTGCGAGCGCATCGGGAGCTGCAGAAGGTCCCGGTGCCGGGCGGGTGTGCTCGACCACGCTGTCCCTTCCCATGATAGAGAGCCACGTCACACAGAGGAAGAGTCCTTCGCATCGGTCCACGGGCCGCCGGCCGCGGTGCACGAACTTGCAGACGCCGGCGTCCCAGCCGTCGCCGGGCGTCACAGAGTCACAGTTCCCGAGCACGTGACCCCTTTCTGACTTGGGCGGACAGGCGACACAGCCGAGTGTGACGCACGGAACGCCCCGAGGTCTGCGCCGCGGCCCTGCCGCGCGCCTACATTCACTGACATGAGCTACGAGGGGTCGATGCCGTGATCACGATCAACATGAACAACGCCGCGCTCTGCCGGCTGGAGCAGCAGGACCGGGGGCGGCCCGGCGCGCTGCCGGACCGGCGGTCCACCGCCGCGGGCACCGGCCCGCTGGACGCCCGGAAAACCGTCCGGGAGACCACCCTGCGGCCCGAGGCGGCGCCTCCGATGCCGGAGCACACCAGGGGCTGATGCCCCCGGTCCGGCTCAGTGGCTGCCGACGAGGCCGGACGCCCGCAGGGCGCCGAGGTGGGCCTGGCGGCCGGCGCCGACGATGCCGGCGGCGTTGCGCAGCTGCGCGGGGGCCACGCGGGCGCGCAGCCGCAGGTGCGGCAGGAACTCCTGGTGCCGTTCGCTGATGCCTCCGCCGAGGACGATGAGATCCGGGGAGATCAGGCGCTCGAGGTGGGACAGGTAGCGCTGGAGCCGGTCCGTGTAGGTCGGCCAGTCCAGGGCCTCCTCCATCCGGGCGGAGGCGCCGGCCCAGCCGTCCACGTCCCGGCCGTCCAGCCACACGTGGCCGAACTCGCTGTTGGGGATCAGCTCCCCGTCCAGGAACAGCGCCGAGCCGATCCCGGTGCCCAGGGTGATCACCAGCACCGTCCCGGTCGCGCCCCGGGCGGCGCCGAAGCGCACCTCGGCCAGCCCGGCGGCGTCGGCGTCGTTGAGCACCGCGACCTCGCGCCCCAGTCCGGCGGCGAGCAGCTCCCGTGCGTCCGTGCCGATCCAGGAGTCGTCGAGGTGGGCGGCGGAGCGGGCGATGCCGTGGTCGATGATGGCTGGGACGCCCACACCGACCCCGGCCAGGGGCCCGCCCGGCCCGGGCTCGCGCTCCAGCTTCTCCAGGACCCCGCGCAGGACGGCCACCACCGCGGCCGGGGTGGCCGGCGCGGGCGTGGGCACCCGGCGCACCGGGCCCACGGTGGTGCCGCGGACCGGGTCCACCACCGCGTACTTGATGGTCGTTCCGCCGATGTCCACCCCGAGGCAGCGGGCGTCGTCGTCGCCCCCGGCGGAGACGGGCGGGACGGTCGGGGGCGTCCGGACGGACGGCAGGGCACAGGTCATCTCACGGTCCTGGATCGAGGCGGGGACGGCGCGCCCTCGGGCGGGCGGCGCCTGTTCGACTGTACAACCGGGCGGGGACGGCAATTATTCGCGCCGGCCCCGCCACCCGTCCGGCGCCACCGCCCCGCCCCGGGCGTTCCCTAGAATCGAGGGGTCCCGGTCACTCCGGCGAGCGCCCGCGCCCCGCCCGGCGCCCCGGCGTCCCGCCGCCTTTCGAAGGGCTTCCCCGCATGACCAGTCCCACCACCGCCGCGTGGCCCGTCCCGCCGAAGACCACCAACCGGGTGCTGCTCGCCTGCTGGCTCGCGATCCTGGCCGAGGGGTACGACGTCGGCGTGCTCGGCGCCGTGCTGCCCGCCCTCGCGGAGCACCGGGAGTGGAACCTCACCCCGCTGGAGCTCGGCGGCCTCGGTTCCTACGCCCTCGTCGGCATGCTCATCGGGGCCATGGTCATCGGCACGCTCTCGGACCGGATCGGCCGGCGGAGGATGCTGCTGGTCTCGATGGCCATCTTCACCACCATGCAGCTGGGCGCCGCACTGGCCCCGACCCCGGAGGTCTTCGGGCTCTTCCGGCTGCTCGGCGGCCTGGGCATGGGCGGGATCATCCCGGTGGCCGCGGCCCTGACCATCGAGTACTCGGCGCCGCGGCGCCGGTCCTTCAACTACGGCGTGATGTACTCCGGCTACTCCCTCGGCATCCTGGCCGCGGCGCTCGTGGCGATCGTCCTGCTGCCCACGCTGGGCTGGCGCTGGGTGGTCGGCGTCGGGTTCCTGCCCGTGGTCCTGCTGCCGCTGGTGGCCAGGCTGCTGCCCGAGTCCCTCGAGTACCTCATGGGCAAGGGCCGCCGCGAGGAGGCCGCCCGCCTGGCGGAGCGGCTGCACGTGGCCCCGTTCGTCGAGGGCGACTGGACGCCGGTGCGCTCCGAGGAGGCGAAGGCGCGGTCCGTGGGCTGGAAGCAGTCCTTGGCGGCGATGTTCTCCGGCGGCTACCTGACCGCCACGGTGTTCTTCTGGGTCTCCCTGTTCTGCGGCATGGTCCTGGTCTACGGCCTCAACACGTGGCTGCCCTCGATCATGCGCTCGGCCGGCTACGAGCTCGGCCCGGCCCTGACGTTCCTGGTGGTCTTCAGCCTCGCCTCCGCCGCCGGCGGCATCGCCCTGGGCCGCGCCGCGGACGCCTACGGCAAGAAGCTGATCCTGGTGGTCTTCTACCTGCTGGGCGGGGCGGGGATCCTGCTGCTGATGTTCCCCAACAGCATCGTGGTCAACTACGTGTTCGTGGCCCTGGCCGGCATCGGCTCGATCTCCACCTCGCTGGTGCTCACCGGCTGGGTGGCCGAGTACTACCCCGCCCACTCCCGCGCCACCGCCACCGGATGGGCCCTGTCCTTCGCCCGCATCGGCGCGATCTCGGGCCCGCTCATCGGCGGCTGGATCGGCTCGATGGCCCTGCCGTTCCAGTGGAACTTCATCGTCTTCGCCGCCGTGGCCCTGGTCGCCGCCGGGTCCGTGGCGCTGATCCCGCAGTTCCCGGGCCCGGCCGGTCCGGCCGCGCGGCGCGGGCGGTCGGGGCGCGCCGAGACGGCGCCGGCGGCACCGGGCGCCTGAGCCGAGCGGCCCGCCGCCCGGGCACCCCGGCCCCGGCCCCGGCCGCACCTCACCCGGCCGGGTCGGGTCCGTCCCGGCCGGGTGCCGGGCGGTCGGCCGGCGCCCGCACCCTCCGATCCTCGGCAGGCTCGTCCGCGTGCAGGTGGGCGCGCTCGCCGTCGTGGTCGAGCACGGTGAGGATCTCCACCGGCCCGCCCTGCGCCATGATGGCGTGCGGGACCATCGTGGAGAACTGCGCCGCCTGACCGGCCTCGACCACCACGACCCGCTCGCCCAGGTGCAGGCGGGCGGTCCCGGAGAGCACGGTGAACCAGTCCCGGCCCGGGTGCACCGCCAGCCGGTCCGGTGCGGGGGGCGGGCCCGGCAGGATGCGCATCTTGGCCACGGTCATCCCGTGCAGGGCCCGCTCGGAGGACAGCAGCCACATGGTCAGCCCCGGCGTGCTGCTGGGCTGCGGGCGAATCACCACGTCCTCGTCCTCGGGGGACTCGACCAGCTGGTCGAGCGAGGTGTCGAGGGCCCGGGCGATGGGCACCAGCTGGTCGAGAGCGATTCTGCGGTGCCCGGTCTCGAGCCGGCTCAGCGTGGACGGGCTGAGGTGGCACCGGGCCGCGAGCGCGTCCAGGGACCAGCCGCGCGCCAGCCGGAGACCGCGGATGCGGCGACGGATCACGGCGTCCAGGTCGAGTTCTTGCGTCATGAGCAAGAGTGTATGCCTCAAAGGCATTCTCCGCCTACCGTGGAGGCATGACACCGCACGACTCCCCGCACCCGACGGCGGGGCACCACACCCACCCCGAGCAGCACGACGACGACGGACTGGCCGAGCTGCTCGAGCTGGACGCCGAGATCCTGGACCCGCTGCTGGAGGAGGTGCTCGACTGGGTCGGCCAGCACGTCCGCGGCACGCCGGACACGGTCGCGGACATCGGCGCGGGGACCGGCGCCGGCAGCCGGCTCCTGGCCCGCCGCTTCCCGTCGGCGCAGATCGTCGCGATCGACCGGTCGGCACCGAGGCTCGAGCGGCTCCGCGCCGCGGCCGGCGCACCGGGCCCGTCCGACCGGATCCGCACGGTGCAGGCCGATCTGGACACCGCCTGGCCCGGGGTCGGGGCGGTCGACCTCGCCTGGGCGGCCTCCTCGCTGCACGAGCTCGCCGCGCCGGACCGGCTGCTGCGCGAGCTCCATGCCGGGATGCGCCCCGGCGGTCTCCTGGCGGTCGTGGAGATGGACGCGCTGCCGCGGTTCCTGCCCGAGGACATCGGGATCGGCCGCCCGGGCCTGGAGCGCCGCTGCCACGAGGTCCTCGCCCGGGCGCGCTGGAACGCCGTGCCCGACTGGGGACCCCGCCTGGAGGAGGCCGGCTTCCGGCCGGCGGGGCAGCGCCGGTTCGGCGTCGAGGCGCGGCCGGCCCCGCCCGGCACGGGGCGCTGGGCGGACCACTCGTTCCGCCGCGCCCTCCCGGTCCTCGCCGGCCGGCTGGACGCCGACGACCTGCTCGCCCTCGAGCACCTGCTCACCGAGGACTCCCCCGGCGCGGTCCTGCACCGGGAGGACCTGGTGCTGCGCGCCGGACGCCTCGTCTGGGCGGCGCACCGGCCATGAACCACCAGCACGAGAGGAAGCAGACCATGAACAGCATTTCCGCGTACGACGTCGTCGTCGTCGGAGGCGGTGCGGCCGGCCTGAGCGCCGCCGTCGCCCTGGCGCGATCCCTGCGATCGGTGGTCGTGGTGGACGCGGGCGAACCCCGCAACGCCCCGGCCGGCGGCGCGCACAACCTCCTCGGCCGGGAGGGGATCCCGCCGCTCGAGCTGCTGGCCGCCGGCCGGCGGGAGGCGGAGCAGTACGGGGCGGAGATCCTCCGGGACCGCGCCGTCACCGCCCGGGCGGAGGAGGAGGGGTTCACGGTCGGTCTCGCCGGCGGCGGCGTGCTGCGCGCGCGGCGGCTGCTGCTCGCCACCGGACTGGTCGACGAGCTGCCCGACGTGCCCGGCGTGGCCGAGCTGTGGGGGCGGAGCGTGCTGCACTGCCCCTACTGCCACGGGTGGGAGGTCCGCGGACGGCGCATCGGCGTGCTCGGCGCGGGACCCATGAGCATCCACCAGACGCTGCTGTTCCGGCAGCTCAGCGAGGACGTCACCTTCTTCCCGCACCGGATGCCCGATCCCGGCCCCGACGCCTGGGAGCAGCTCTCCGCCCTCGGGGTCCGGGTGGTCGAGGGGCCCGTGCAGCGGCTGCGCACCGACGGGGACGCGCTGCGCGCCGTGGTCCTCGACGACGGGCAGGAGGTCCCGGTGGACGCCCTGGTCGTGGCGCCCCGGTTCGCGGCCCGGGCCGAGCTGTACGAGCAGCTCGGCGGCACCCTGACCGACCACCCCGCGGGGGCGCTCATCGCCACGGGCCCGATGGGCAGCACCGAGGTCCCCGGCGTGTGGGCGGCCGGCAACGCCGGCGACCTCTCGGCCATGGTCTCCTCCGCGGCGGGGGCGGGGGTCGGCGCGGCCGCCGCGATCAACGCGGACCTCGTGGCCGAGGAGGCGGCCGCCGCCGTGCGGGCCCGTGCGCAGGGCGCCGCAACCGGGACGCCCCGCCGCGGCTGAGGGTTTCGGGGGCGGTCAGGGCTCCACGGACCCCTGGACGTGCTCGAACACCAGGCTGGTCTGCGTGGCCGCCACCGCCTGGTTGGAGGACAGGTGCTCGCGGACGAACTGGCGGATGTGGTCGGTGTCCCGCGCCGTGACGTGGATCAGGAAGTCGTCCGAGCCCGCCAGGAAGAAGAACTGGGACACCTCCGGCACCGACTTCAGTCCCTCGCCGAACGCGGACATCAGGTGCCGGGCCCCCGGCCGCAGGCGCACGCTGATGAGGGCCTCGATGGTGCTCCCGAGCGCCCGGGGGTCCACCTCGACCGTGAAGCGGCGGATCACGCCCGAGCGCTGCAGACCCTTCATCCGCGCCAGACAGGTGGACGGGGCCACGCCGAGGGCCTCGCTGAGCGCCTGGTTGGTCGCCCGGGAGTTCTCCCGCAGCAGCGCGAGCAGGCGCCGGTCGAGCTCGTCCAGCTCGTCCCGGGGCCGCCGATCCTGCGGAGCGGCCCGCGTGGGCGGGGTCACCTTCTCCATGGTTCGTCCAGTTCTGCACCGATTGCCGAAGGATCGTCGACTTCTGCCCCGGCAACGGTGTCGGATCGTAGTTTTGGGAGACCCATTCTACGTTTTCTGCGGAAGGCCCTCGATGATCATCTCCGTCCCCACCGAAGTGAAGACCGACGAGCACCGGGTGGCCATCACGGTCTCCGGTGTGCACGAGCTGCGCCGCCGCGGCCACCGGGTGCTCGTGGAGGCCGGTGCCGGCCTCGGCTCGGGCTTCTCCGACGAGGACTTCGCCGCCGCGGGCGCGGAGGTCGTGGTGGACCCGGACGAGCTGTGGGCCCGGGCGGACCTGGTGCTGAAGGTCAAGGAGCCGATCGCCTCCGAGTACCACCGGTTCCGGGAGGGCCTGGTCCTGTTCACCTATCTGCACCTGGCCGCGGAGCCGGAGCTCACCCGCGCCCTGCTGGCCGCCGGGGTCACGGCCGTCGCCTACGAGACCGTGCAGACCGCGGACCGCCGGCTGCCGCTGCTGGCGCCGATGAGCGAGGTGGCCGGCCGGCTGTCGGTGCAGGCCGGGGCCTCGGCCCTGACCGCCACCGGCGGCGGCAAGGGCGTCCTGCTCGGCGGCGTGCCCGGGGTCCGCCCCGCGCAGGTGACCGTGATCGGCGCGGGCGTGGCCGGCACCAACGCGGCCGCCATGGCCGTGGGCCTGGGCGCCGAGGTCACGATCCTGGACATCGACGTGGACCGGCTGCGCGCCCTGGACGACCGGTACGCCGGGCGGCTGCGCACCGTCGCCTCCAACGCCTACGAGGTGGAGCGCGCGGTGACCGAGGCGGACCTGGTCGTCGGCTCGGTGCTGGTGCCCGGCGCCCGGGCCCCGAAGCTGGTCACCCACGAGATGGTCGGGCGGATGAAGCCGGGCAGCGTCCTGGTGGACATCGCCGTGGACCAGGGCGGGTGCTTCGAGGACAGCCGTCCCACCACCCACCAGGACCCGGTCTTCCCGGTGCACGACACCCTGTTCTACTGCGTGGCCAACATGCCCGGCGCGGTGCCCAACACCTCCACCTACGCCCTGACCAACGTGACGCTGCGCTACGTGACCGCCCTCGCCGACCGCGGCGCGACGGCGGCGCTGGCCGCCGACCCCGCGCTCGCCGCCGGGCTCAACACGATGGCCGGCCACGTGACGCACCGCTCGGTCGGAGAGGCCCACGGCCTGGACGTCGTCGACCGGTCGGAGCTGCTGCCCGCCGCCTGAGCCGCACGCCCCCGCCGAACACCCCCGCCGGACGGATCAGCCGGCGGCCGGGACGGCGTGCACCGGCCGTGCGTCCTGCCGGAGGTCCGGCTCGTGGCCCGGCAGCCGCAGCCGGGCGTCCGTCCCGGCGGATCCGTCGGCGAGGTGGTGGGTGACGAGGACGACGACGCGGTCGGCGAGCCCCTGCCGCAGGTCGGCGAGCAGCGACCGCGCCGCGGGGGCGTCCAGGTGGGCCGTGGGCTCGTCGAGCAGGACAACGTCGGCCCGGGTGAGCAGGGCCCGGGCCACGGCGACGCGCTGGCGCTGGCCCCCGGACAGGTGCGCCCCGCCGGGGCCGACCCGGGTGCCGAGGCCCTCGGGCAGCTCGGCCAGGAAGGGCCCCAGGCCCACCCGGTCCAGGGCGGCGCGGATCTCGGCGTCGGACGGCGGGTCCTCCCGGCCGCGGGCGAGCAGGAGGTTGCCGCGGATCGTGGAGTCGAACAGGTGGGCCTCCTGGGGGCACCAGGCGACGCTGCGCCGCAGCCGCCCGGCGTCGAGCGCCCGGCTGTCGACGCCGTCCACGGACCACCACCCCCCGGCCGCCGGGAGGTGGCCGAGCAGCGCGGCCAGCAGGGTCGACTTCCCGGCCCCGGAGGGCCCCTCCACCACGAGCCACTGCCCGCGCCGCACCGACGCCTCGAGCCCCCGGAACGCCGGGGCGGGCGCCCCCGGCCACGTCACCGTGAGCCCGTGCAGGGCGAGCTCGCGCACGGGCAGCGGCGCACCGCCGGGCTCCGCCGGGGTGTCGGCGGCCTCGCGGGCCGCCGCGGTGATCGGCCGGAGCTTGCGCAGCGAGGCCGAGAGCGCGGGCCACTGCTGCACCGCGTCCACCGTGCCGAGCATCGGCTCCAGCAGCCCCAGCGGGAGCAGCACGAGGGCGGCGACCACGGGCGCGGCGAGAGTGCCCTCGCCCACCGGGCCGGCGGTCGCGGCGAGCATGAGCACGGACGAGACCGAGCAGGCCAGCACCGCCGTGCCGCTGCCCAGGCCCAGCGCCCAGGCGCTGCGGCGGGCGGCGGCCTCGGCCTCCTCCTCCAGGGCCTCGAGCCGCGCGAGCATCGCCGCGGAGCGCCCGTTGGCCCGCAGCTCGTCGGCGGCGGCGACCATCGCGGCGAACCGGCGGAGCACCCCGGAGCGCACCACGGTGGCGCCGCGGGCGGCGGAGCGGTCGGCCAGCAGCGCCACGACCGGTCCGGCGAGCAGTCCGCCGGCGAGCGCGACGGCCAGGGCGGGCAGCCCGCCGGGGTGCAGGGCCGCGACCGTGACGGCGGCGCCGGCCGCGGTCCCGGCCCCGACCAGCGGCGGCAGCACCACCCGGGGCACGAGGTCCCGGACCCGGTCCGCGGTGGCCACGAGGTGGTCCAGGGCCGCGCCGCCGGTCGCGAGGCTGCGGGAGGCCACGCCGCGCACGGCCAGTCCCGCCCAGAGCCGCGCCCTCAGCTCGGTGGTGCAGGCGAGGACGGCGTCGTGGCCGAGCAGCCGCTCGGCGTAGCGCAGCACGGCCCGCCCGATGCCGAAGAAGCGGACGCCGACGACGGCGACCATCAGGTACATGATCCCGGGCTGCTCGCTCGCGCGCACGATCAGCCAGCCCGAGAGCGTCGTGAGCCCGGCGGCGAACAGGGCCGCGGCGGTGCCCAGGGCCACCGCGCCGGCGGTCCGCCACGGGGCCGGCGCCAGGAACGCCGCGAGCTCGCGCAGGGCGCCGCGCGGGGGGACGGGGTGCGCCGCGTCCGGGGCGGGATCTCCCGGCTCCGGGAGCGGGCCGCCGGGAGCGGGCGGGGCGTCGGCCCCCGGCGTCGAGGGCGCGTCGGGGCCGCTGCCGGTGCGGGGGGCGGCCGCGGCCCCCAGCAGGAGCTGCTGGTCCGCGAGCGCGGTCACCTCCGTCTCGTGGGAGGCCAGGACCACGGTGACCCGGCCGCGCAGGTCCTCGAGGAGGGCCTCGACGCGGCGGGCGTTGGCGGGGTCGAGGTGGGCGGTGGGCTCGTCCAGCAGCAGCAGCCGGGCCCCGGCGTCCACGCGGGCGAGACCGCGGGCGAGGCCCAGCCGGCGCAGCTCGCCGGGGCTGAGCCGGTCCGGGTCCGCGCCGGCGAGCCGGGAGAGCCCCACCCGGGCGAGGACGGCCCGGGCGGCGGCCTCGTCCTCGGCGTGGAGCAGCACCTCGTCGAGGACGTTCTCCCCCACGGTGGACACGTGCTGCGGGACCCAGGCCACGGTCGCCGGGTCGATGCCCTCGACGCTCCCCTCCTGGGCCGGCACGGTCCCGGCGAGCACGCCGAGCAGGGTGGTCTTGCCGCTGCCGCTGGGGCCCTCCACGCTGAGCACCGACCCGCCGGGGACGACGGCGTCGACCCCGGACAGGACCGGGCCGCTCCGGCCGGTGAAGTGCACGCCCAGCCCGCGCACCCGGACGGACGGCGGGCCCTCGCGGGAGGAGTCCGGGCCGGCGCGGCGGACGTCTGCGGGCACCGGCTCCCCGACGATCTCGTCGGAGCGGCGCAGGGCGGCCCGCCCGTCCTGCGAGGCGTGGAAGGCGGCGCCCAGGTCCCGGAAGGGCGCGAAGCACTCGGGGGCGAGCAGGAGGGCGACGAGCCCGGTCAGCAGGTCGAGGTCGCCGTGGACGAGGCGCACGCCGACGAAGACGGCGACCACGGCGACCGAGAGGGTGGCGATCAGCTCGAGCACGAGCGAGGAGAGGAAGGCGGTGCGCAGGGTGACCAGGGTGGTCTCCCGGTGCCGCTCGGAGACCTCGCGCAGGGCCGCGGCCTGCTCGTGGACCCGGCCCAGGCCCACGAGCACGGGCAGCCCGCGGGCCAGCTCCACGAGGTGGTGGGAGAGCCGCTGCAGCGCGGCGGAGGACTCCTCGACCTGGTCCTGGGTGTGCAGGCCGACCAGGACCATGAACAGGGGCACCAGGGGCACGGTGAGCACCACGATCAGGGCGCTCACCCAGTCGGCGGACAGGATGCGCGCCCCCACCAGCAGCGGCACGGCGGCGGCGGTGACCACCGAGGGCAGCACGCGCGCGTAGTAGTCGTCCAGGGCGTCGAGGCCGACCGTGCCGACCACGGTGGTGGCCCCGACGTCGTGGCCGCCGCCGGCGAGGACCCGGCGGGCGAGCTCCCGGCGCAGGCCGCGCTTGGCGTCCCCCGCGGCACGGGCGGCCACGTACTGGGCGGCCCACGTGGTCGCGGCCCGCAGCGCCCCGGCGCCGACGCCGAGCACGAGGGCCCGCTGCCAGGCCTCGGGGGCGCCGTCGAGCACCCCGACGACGCCCCGGGCCACCGCCTCGGCCATGAGGACCAGCGCCAGCGCCTGGAGGGCCGCCAGGACGCCGAGGGCGAGCACGGCCCCGGCTCCGCCGGGGCCCAGGGGAGGTCGTCTCATGCCGGCCGGTCGCCCCCGGACGGGGCGGTGGCCGGGGAGCCGCCGGGGGTCGCGCCGGGGCGGGGGGCCACGGCCGCCCGCACGGCGTGGGCGGCGGGCAGGTGGTCGGTGGTCAGGCGGCGGCGGAACACCCAGTAGCTCCAGCCCTGGTAGAGCAGCACGAGGGGCAGCCCCAGGCCGGCCACGACCGTCAGCACCCCCAGCGTGTAGTCGCTGTTGGAGGCGTTGGCGACCGTCAGGTCCCAGGCCGGGTCCAGCGTGGAGGGCAGCACCACCGGGAAGACGTTGGCGAAGATCGACCCCAGGCCGAGGGCGAGCACGGCGGCGGAGCCGGCGAAGGCCCGTCCTTCGCGGCCGAGGCGTGCACTGGCCCAGCCGAAGAGCGCCGCCGTGGCGGCGCCCCCCACGAGCAGCCAGGTCCAGGACGTGCCGTCGCGCAGCTGCACCGCGACCACCCAGCCGGCGAACGGGAGCAGCGCGGCCGGGCCGAGGCGCACCAGCAGGCGGCGGGCGCGCAGGCGCACCGCCCCCTCTGTCTTCAGCCCCAGGAAGGCCGCGGCGTGGGCGAGGCAGAAGCCCACCACGGCGAGCCCGCCGAGCAGCGCGTAGGGGGTGAACCAGGCGAAGGCGCCGCCCACCCGGTCGCCGTTGGCGTCGATCGGCAGGCCCGTGGTGGTCAGGGCCAGGGCGGCGCCGAGGCCGAAGGCGGCCAGGAAGGAGCCGATGCCGATGCCGCGGTCGGCCCACCGCCGCCACCGGTCGCTCGAGCCCTTGCCGCGGTACTCGATCGAGACCGCCCGGAAGATCAGTCCCACGAGCACGAAGACCAGCGGGACGTACAGGGCGGAGAAGAGCGAGGCGTACCAGAACGGGAAGGCCGCGAAGAGCCCGGCCGCCGCGGTGATCAGCCACACCTCGTTGCCGTCCCAGACCGGGCCGATCGTGTTGAGCATCTGGCGGCGCTCGCGCTCGTCCCGGGTGCTGGTGAGCATGAGCATGCCCACGCCGAGGTCGAAGCCGTCGAGGAGCAGGAAACCGCCCCAGAGCACGGCGATGGCGATGAACCAGAGGGTGGGAAGGAAGTCCATGTCAGCGGGCTCTCTGCGTCGGGCGGGCGGTCGTGGGGCTCGGGGCGGCGGGTCGCAGCGCCGGCATCAGTAGGCGAAGGCGAGCACGTCGTCGCCCCGGCCGGAGGCGCCGCCGTGGCCGCCGCCGGGGCCGTCGCCGGGGCCGTCGCCGTGGTCGTCGTCGTGGCCGGAGCCGTGCGCCAGCTCCGGCATCGCGGCGGCGACCCCGCCCCGCACGTACCGGGTCAGCAGCACGACCTCCACGACGAGCAGCACGGCGTAGATCAGTCCCAGCACGGCCAGGGAGAAGATCACCTCCTGCCCGCTGATGCCCGGGGAGACGGCCGCGGCGGTGTACATGTACACGCCGTCCACGCCGCTCGGGTTGGGGTTGGGCGCCACCACGAAGGGCTGTCGGCCCATCTCCGTGAACACCCAGCCGGCGATGTTCGCCCCGAACGGGGCCAGGATGGACGCCACGGCGGCCCACATCAGCGGCTTCGAGGCCGGGACGGTGCCCTTCCGGGCGACCCACAGCGTGAGAGCGGCGAAGCCGGCGGCCAGCATCCCGAAGCCGATCATGAGGCGGAAGCCCCAGTAGGTGACCTCCATCAGCGGCAGGTAGTCGATCCTCTGCCCGGCGCGCTCGCCGTACATCGGGTCGTCCGGCAGGTGGGTGCCGTAGGCGGCCTCGTACTCCGGGATCAGGGTGTTCACGCCCTTGACCTCGGTGTCGAAGTCGCCGTGGGCCAGGAAGGAGAGGAGGCCGGGGATCTCGATGACGTCGACCACCTGGTCGCAGTCCTGCCCGCCGAGAGGTCCGACCGACAGGACGGAGAAGCCCGTGCCGTCGTGGCAGGCCGCCTCGGCCGCCGCCATCTTCAGCGGCTGCTGCTCGAACATCAGCTTGCCCTGGATGTCACCGCTCGCGGCGACGGCCCCGAAGCCCAGCACGGCCACGACCGCCCCGATGCGCAGGCTCGACAGCCACACGCCGTGGTCGGTGCGGTCCCGGCCGGGGATGTCGGGGCGTTCCCCGACGACGACGCGGCCCCGCCCGTCCACGGTGTCGATGCCGTCCCGGCGGCGCTGCCACAGCTGGTACCAGGCGATGCCCACGAGGAAGGCGGCGCCCACGGCCACCGCGCCGGCCAGGGTGTGCGCGTAGGCGACCAGGGCCGTGCTGTTGGTCAGGACCGCCCACACGTCGTTCATCACCGGGCGGCCGTCGACCATCTCGACGCCCACCGGGTGCTGCATCCAGGAGTTCGCGACGATGATGAAGAACGCCGAGACCACGGAGCCGAGCACGGCCGTCCACAGGGAGGCGAGGTGCAGCTTCTTCGGCAGCCGGTCCCAGCCGAAGATCCACAGGCCCAGGAAGGTGGACTCGAAGAAGAACGCCAGCAGGCCCTCCATGGCCAGCGGGGCGCCGAAGACGTCGCCCACGAACCGGGAGTACTCGCTCCAGGCCATGCCGAACTGGAACTCCTGCACCAGACCGGTGGCCACGCCCATGATGAAGTTGATCAGGTAGAGCTTGCCCCAGAACTTCGTCATCCGCAGCCAGCGCTCGTTGCCGGTGCGCACCCACAGCGTCTGCATCAGCGCCACGAGCAACCCGAGCCCGAGCGTGAGCGGGACCATCACGAAGTGGTAGACGGTGGTGATACCGAACTGCCAGCGGGCGATCTCCAGAGGATCCATCGGCTGCCTCCCCCAACTCCTCCGCGCCGGTTTTCGGCACGCGTCTTCTACACGGCGTAGAAGTATTTCTACGCACTGTAGAACATCGCCCGGGCCGGGCTACAATCGGGCAGTGCCACACAACGACCCGAACCGCGCGGCCCCCCTCGGCGAACTGGAGCGATCCGTCATGGAGCTCCTCTGGCAGGCCGGCACCCCGCTGTCCGCCTACGACCTCCTGGACCGGCTCCCGGACTCCGGCGACGGCGCCCGCCCGCGCGCCGCCACCACCGTGCTCACCGTCCTCTCCCGGCTCGAGCGCAAGGGCTTCGTCCACCGCGACCGCGCCTTCCGCCCGCACCGCTACCGCGCCGCCGCCACGCGCGAGGAGCACATGGCCAACCTCATGCACGACGTGCTCGGCGCCGCGGACGACCGCGCCGCCGTCCTGGCGCGCTTCGTCGGCCAGGTCAGCGCCGAGGAGGCCCAGACCCTCCGCCGGCTGCTCGGCGGCCCCTGAGCACGTGGTCGCCACCTCGCTGGTGCTCGCGGCGCTCGCGGTCGCCCTGGCCTGGCCGGTCCCCGTGCTCCTGGCCCGGGCGCGGTGGCCCGCCCGGGCGCCCGCCACGGCCCTGATCCTGTGGCAGGCCGTGGCCCTGGCCGGCGGGCTGTCGATGCTCGGAGCCCTCGTCACCTTCGGCCTGGCCCCCTTCGGCCCGGACCTGGTGAGCAGCGGGATCAGCTTCTCCGCGCAGTTCCAGGGCAACGACCTGGGGCGGGCCTTCGGTCCGCTGCAGGTCCTCGCGCTCTCGGGCGCGCTGCTGCTCGGCGGGCACCTGCTGCTGAACCTGCTCGTCACGGTGGTCCGGGCCGAGCGGGAGCGCCGGCGCCACGCGCAGCTGGTGCTGCTGCTGAGCACGCCCCTGGCCGACGCGCCGGGCACCCGGCTGCTCGACGACCCGGCCCCGGTGGCCTACTGCCTGCCGGGGGCGTTCACCACGCTGACCGTGCTCTCCGTGGGACTGGTCTCGATGCTGGAGGAGGACGAGCTGTCCGCCGTCGTCGAGCACGAACGGGCCCACGCCGACCAGCGCCACGACATCGTGCTCGTGCTCTTCCGGGCGTGGAAGGCCTCCCTGCCCTGGTTCCCGATCGCCCGCCGCGCCCAGCGCGAGGTCGGGCTGCTCGTGGAGATGCTCGCCGACGACCGGGCGCGGCGCGCGGTCGAGGACGGCGTGCTGGCCCGGGCGATCGCCCTGGTCAGCGCCGGCGGGCCGGGCCTGGCGTTCCACGCCGCGGCCCCTTCCCGGCCGGGGCTCCCCGCCGCCGGGGAGGGACGGGCCCTGGTCGACGAGGCCCGGGACCGCATCCTGCGCCTGGGCTCTCCCCCGCTCCCGCCCGGGCGGACCGCCGCCGTGATCGCGGCGGCCGTCGCCCTGGTCATCGTGCCCACCCTCCTGCTCCTGGGACCGGGCCTCGGGCGGCTGCTCGCCTGAGCGGCGACGCGGAGGGGTCCTAGGATGGGCGGAGCCCAGCAGACGGCCGACCCCGCGCAAGGACACTCATGCACCGCATCCCCGACGAGGTCGACACCCCGGACGTCCTGATCGACCGGGACGTGCTCGAGCGCAACATCGCGCGGATGGCCGCGGCCGTGCGCGAGCGGGGCCTGCTGCTGCGCCCGCACGCCAAGACGCACAAGGTCCCGGAGATCGCGGCGCTGCAGCTCGCCGCCGGCGCGGCCGGGCTGACCGTGGCCACGCTCGGGGAGGCCGAGGTCTTCGCCGCGCACGGGGCCGAGGACCTCTTCGTCGCGTACCCGCTGTGGGTCGGCCCGCGCCAGGCGGAGCGCCTGCGCCGGCTGAGCGCCGCGGCCCGGATCAGCGTGGGGGTGGACTCCGCCGAGGCCGCCGCCGTCATGGGCGAGCAGCTGGGGGACGCGGCGGGGGACGTGGCCGTGGTCGTGGAGATCGACAGCGGCCACCACCGCAGCGGGGTCCGCCCGGAGGCCGCCGCGGACGTCGCCCGGGCCGCGGCCCGGGCCGGGCTGCGCGTCGAGGGCGTCTTCACCTTCCCGGGCCACAGCTACGCCCCGGGCATGCCGGTCGAGGCGGCCGCGCAGGAGCAGCAGGCCCTGGACCGGGCGGCCGGGCAGCTGGCGGCCGCAGGCTTCGAGGTGCTGCGCCGCAGCGGCGGCTCCACGCCCAGTGCGCTGCTGACCGACAGCGCCACAGCCACGGAGGTGCGGCCGGGGGTCTACGTCTTCGGCGACGCCCAGCAGCTGGAGCTCGGCCGGTGCGCCCTCGAGGACATCGCCCTCACCGTGGCCGCGACCGTGGTCAGCCGGCACGAGGGCGGGAACGGGGTGCCGCGGCGGACCGTCCTGGACGCCGGCAGCAAGGTCCTCGGCAGCGACCGGCCCGCCTGGGCCACCGGCTGCGGGCGGTTGATGGACCACCCGGACGCCCGGATCACGGCCCTGTCCGAGCACCACGCCACCGTCGTCTGGCCCGAGGACGCCCCGCTGCCCGCCCTCGGCGAGCGCCTGCGCGTCATCCCCAACCACGTGTGCCTGACCATGAACCTCGTCGACGACGTGGCCGTGGTGCGCGAGGGCGCCCTGCTGGAGCGCTGGACCGTGGCCGCGCGGGGCCGCAACTCCTGACCCCGCGGCCCGCCGGGCGACCGCCGAACGATCCCGGGCACGGCGGATCGGCGCGAGGCTGCGGCGGAGCCGGCCCGGCGGCTCAGCTCGGGGGCGGCGGCGGAGCGGGCGCACCCTTCGGCGGCGCGATCTTGGGGAACGAGCGGGCGGCGCCCGGAGCCGCCGCGTCCTCGGTCTCCGGGGCGCCCGCGGTCCCGGGCCAGGCACGGCCGGCGGCCGGGTCCCAGTGGGTGTCGACCACCTTGCGCTGCACCACGATCGCCAGCACCAGCACCCCGATCCCGATCAGGGAGATGACCACGATGCCGCCGACGGACCCGATTTTGGCGGCGGAGCCCACGGCGATCCCGAACCAGCCGAAGTCGGCGTCGCCGAAGGTGGTGTTCTCCTCCCCGAAGGCGCCCAGGACGGAGAGCAGGAAGGCGGGCAGGAACGTGATGATCAGGCCGTTGACGAAGCCGCCGGCGAGGGCCCCGCGGCGCCCTCCGGTCGCGTTGCCGTAGACGCCGGCCGCGCCGCCGGTGAAGAAGTGGGGCACCAGGCCCGGCAGGATCAGGGCGAGGCCGATGGCGGGGTTGAGCCAGACGGAGAGGACGAGCAGCCCGATCAGGCCTCCCACGAAGCTGGAGATGAAGCCCAGCAGCACGGCGTTCTGCGCGTAGGGGAAGACGATCGGGGCGTCGAGGGCCGGGATGGCGCCGGGGACGACCTTGGCGGCGATGCCCTGGAAGGCCGGGACGAGTTCGCCCAGGATGGTGCGCACGCCGAAGAGGATGACCGCCACGGCCACGCCGAACTGCAGGCCCTGGGTGATCGACATCATGATGTAGTTGCCCACCCCGGTGGCGCCGCCCTCGAACGCGGTGAAGGCCTCCTCGGTCCCGGCCCGGGCGAGGAAGAGCACGGCGAGGACCACGTACATCAGGGCCATGGACAGGGCGGTGGCCACCATGGAGTCGCGGAGGAAGCGCAGTCCCTCCGGCAGCTTCGTGTCCTCGGTGGACCGGCTCTTCTTCCCCACGACCTGGCCCACGGCGCCGGCGGCGATGTAGCCGGCGGTGCCGAAGTGGCCGATGGCGACGCTGTCGTCGCCGGTGATCCTGCGGGTCCACGGGTGGGCGAGCGCCGGGAGGGAGACCATGAGGATGCCGAGGAGCACGGCGCCGAGCAGCACGGTCACCCAGCTGCCGTACCCGGCGGTGGCGAGGATGATGGTCAGCATCGTGGCCATGAACAGCACGTGGTGACCCGTGAGGAAGACGTAGCGCAGCGGGGTGAAGCGGGCGAGCAGCAGGCTCACGGCGAAGCCGAGGATCATCAGCCACGCGACCTGGGCCCCGTACTCGGCCTGGGCGATCCCGGCGATGGCCTCGTTGGTGGGGATCACGCCCTGGGCACCGGTGGCGCCCAGGATCATGGCGCCCAGGGGTTCCAGGGAGGCGACGACGAGGGTGGCCCCGGCGCCGATCAGCAGGAAGCCGAGGGTCGCCTTGATGGCGCCGCCGATGATCTGGCCGGTGCTCTTGCGCAGAGCGGCCAGGCCCACGGCGGTGATGATGCCGATGAGGAACGCCGGGACGGCGAGGATCTCGCTGACCAGGAACTCGGGGATGCTGACGAGCCAGTTCACGGGAACACCTGCTTCTAGACGTCGTAGAGCTCACGCAGGGCGGCGTCGAGCTCGGTGGTGCTGGTGAAGTTCTCGATCACCTTCACGGGGACGCCGACGTCCCCGAGGGTGCGGGCGATCTCCCCGGAGGTGAGGATCAGGTCGGCCTCCTTGGCCTTGCCGCGGGCCGAGATGGTGTCGGTCGCCTCGACCGTGAGGTACTTGCCCCACCCCCAGTGGTCGAGCACCTGCTCCAGGGTGTTCTTGAGGAACAGGCTGGTGCCGAGCCCGTTGCCGCAGACGGTGAGGATCTTGTTGCGGCTGTCCGCGGCCGCCTCCGCCGCTCTGGTCGCCGCCGGTTCCGCCGCCGGTTCCGCGGCCGGCGCCTCGTCCGTCGTCGACGGTCGCCGGGACGGCGCCTCCTCCGTCAGCACGGCGAGCACCTCCTCCGGGGTCCTCGCCTCGTCCAGGGCGGTCCGGGTCCTCGGCGAGCCCAGCAGCGTGGCCAGCGTCCGCATGGCCTGGAGGTGCTCCTTCTGGTCCTTCGCGGAGAGGGCGACGACGAGGGTCACGGGGTCGTTCGCCGCGTGCCCGAACTCCACCGGCCGGGCCAGCCGGACCCAGGACATCGCGGTGCGGTGGACCGCCTCCGAGGGCCGGGCGTGGGCGAAGGCGAAGCCCGGCGCCACCACGATGTACGGGCCGTTCTCCTCGACGCTGGTGATCATGGCCTGCGTGTACTCGCTGCTGATGGCGCCCTGGCGCTCGAGCAGCTCACCGGCGAGCGCGATGGCGGCCCGCCAGTCCTCCGCCGGTTCGTCCAGGCAGATCGATCCGAGGTCCAGCAGCCGGCTGAGGTGAGACATACCTGACATGGTATCTCATTTCGGCTCGCTCATGTGATCCACATCACATTCATTTAGGCCGATCCGGCCGGGAACGGGACGGCCCGTCCCGGGGCCGGGCGCGGATCTGGCAGGCTGGCAGGAGCACCTGCCCCGCCGGCAGGAGATCACTGCACCGTCGGGGAGGACCGAGATGAGCCAGCGTTCCGTGCCCGCGCACGCCCTGCCGTGGGTGGTCGTCGGCATCGTGCTCGTCGCACTGAGCCTGCGCGGGCCGATCATCGCCCCGACGCCGGTGATCACCCAGATCCAGTCCGACCTCGGCCTGTCGGCGGCGACCGCGGGCCTGCTCACCGGTCTGCCGGTGCTGCTCTTCGCACTGGTCACCCCGCTGGCCTCGAAGCTGATCGGACGCTTCGGGCCCGAGGCGGCCGTCCTGGTGTGCCTGAGCGGCGTGCTGGCCGGGACCGTGCTCCGCTCGGCCGGACCCGCCCCGGTGGTCCTGGCCGGCACCGTGGTCATCGGCGCCGCGATCGCCGTCGGCAACATCGTGGTCCCGGTGATCATCCGCCGCGACGTCCCCTGGCGCCGGATCCCCGTGGTGACCGCCGCCTACACCGCCGCCCTCAACCTCGGGTCGATGATCACCGCCCTGGGCACCGCCCCGCTCGCCGCGCTGATCGGCTGGCGGGCAGCACTGACCTCCTGGGGCGCGCTGACACTGGTGGCCCTGGTGTTCTGGCTGGTCGTGGCCCGCCGCCGGGCCGGCACACCGCACACGCCCCCCGCCCCCGCCGAGCCAGACACCGCCACCGGGGCGCTGCGCCAGGCCCGGGGCACCACCCAGATCCGGCGCATCGGCTGGTGGCTGACGCTGGCCTTCTGCGGGCAGGCCATCTCCTACTACTCCGTCACCGCATGGCTGCCCACCCTGCTGGCCGACACCCGCGGACTGAGCCTGGCGGCCTCCGGGGCCGGGGCCTCCCTGTTCCAGGTCGCCGCCATCGCCGGCGCCCTCGGGGTGCCGCTGCTGGCCGCCCGCGCCCCGGCGTGGGTGCCGGTGGCCGTCATCGGGGCACTGTGGATCACCCTCCCGGTCGGGCTGCTGATCGCCCCCGAGGGCTACCTCGTGTGGTCCGCCGTCGGCGGCGTCGCCCAGGGCGGGGGCTTCACCACGATCTTCTCGATCGTCGCGCGCATCGTGCGCACGGACGCCGAGGCCGCGGCGACCTCCGCCCGCATCCAGGGCAGCGGCTACCTCGCCGCGACGGCCGGCCCGCCGCTGATCGGGGCCCTCAACGCCGGCACCGGGGGGTGGACCGTCCCGCTGCTGGTCGTCCTCGCCGCCACCGTGGTGTTCCTGGTCGGAGGGCTTCTGGCCGTCGCGGAGACCCGCCGCCTCCGCTAGGGGCGACCTTCCCGGAGCCCGGCACGCGGGGTCCGAGGGCGCCTCCGAGGAGGCCGGTAGAGGGCCGGTCGAGGGGAGAGTCAGTCGAGCTCCACCACGGTGACCGGCAGGGGCAGGGACTCGGCGGTGAAGGTGGTCTGTTCGGAGAAGGGGACCCCCGCCTCGTCCCGGCCGAAGCACAGGGCGAGCACCTCCCCCGGCTCGGTGCCGGCCATGAGGGTCCAGTGCTGGCCGACCGCGTCCACGGCGTGGGCCTGGTGGTCGAGGTCCGCCTCGCCCTCGACGTCGGCGAAGCGGGCCCGGTAGGCCTCCAGCTCCTCGGGGGTCTGGAGCACCCCGGCGGAGACGACCGCCTCCTCGTCGCCGGTGACGGCCGGGGCCACCGGATAGGCGATGCGGAACGGCGGCTCGAGGACCTCCAGCAGCTCCCGGGCGGGCGTGGCGTCGTCGCCGCGCAACCACAGCCGGCCCGTGCCGTCGACGAAGCCCGTGTACTCCTCGTCGTTGGGGTAGAAGCAGAGGAACCCCGAGCCCGGGATGCGCGCGGCCAGCCCGGTGAGGTCCGCGGCGTGCTCCACGGTCAGGAAGCGGGTGAGGGGCTCCAGCAGCAGGGGTTCCACGGGTGATGTCTCCTAGCGGGGCGGCGGGGCGGTGGGACGACGACGGGGCGGTCGCGCCCGGACGCTCTACGCTACGCCGCCGCCGCCCGGTCGTGGGACGGTCCCGTCCTCCTCACCGGCCCGTGGGCCTGTCGGCGGCGAGTTCCCGGGGCAGGACCCGCCGCAGGACGTCGGAGAGGGTGATCACTCCCACGAAGCGGCCCTCGTGCACGACAGCCGCGAACTGCTCCCCGGCCGCGCGGATCCGGGCCAGGGCCTCGTAGACCGGGGTGTCGGCGTCGAGCACGAACGCGGGGCGGGCCAGGTCCCGGACGGGCCGGTCCGGGGGCTCGAGCAGCGTGTCGCGCACGTGGACCACTCCGGGCGTGCCGGCGCCGGGGTCCTCCACGAGGATCCGCAGGTGCCCCGAGCGGGCGGCGGCCGCCTGCACGTCGGCCGCGGTGGCCCGGACCGGCACGGTGGTCGGCGTCGCGCCCGGTGCGACCAGCGCTTCGACGGTGAGCTGCTCGAGCTCGAGCACGCCGGAGAGCTGGGTGCGGAAGGACGGGTCGAGCGCGCCCACGGAGGCCGAGTGCTCGACGAGGTGCCGGATCGTGTCGACGTCCTGGCCGCCGACGGCCGCCCGGTCCACCGGGGTGACGCCGCTGGCCGCGACCAGCCGGTTGGCGATCGCGTTGACCCACACCAGCAGCGGCCGCACGACCCAGATGAAGCCGCGCGAGGGCACGCCGATGAGCTTGGCCGAGGTCTCCGGGTACGCGATCGCCCACGACTTGGGCGCCATCTCCCCCACCACGAGGTGGAGGAACGTCACGAACAGCAGGGAGAGACCGAAGGCGGCGCCGTCGGCCAGCCCCTCGGGCGCGCCCCAGGAAACGAACACGGGGCTGAGCCACGCGTCGACCGCCGGCTTGGTGACGGCGCCGAGGGCGAACGTGCACGCGGTGATGCCCAGCTGGGCGCCGGCGAGCATGATGGTCAGCTCGTTGATGCCGCGCAGGGCGGCGCGGGCGGCGCGGTTGGTCGCCGCCTCGGCCTCGAGCCGGTGGCGGCGCGCGCCCAGCAGGGCGAACTCGACGATGACGAAGAACGCGCTGAGCACGATGAGCAGCACGGTCACGGCGGTGACGACCAGGGGATCGCTCATCGGTCCTCCTCCTTCTCGGCGCCGGTCCGGGCGGTGGTGTTCTCCGCGGGGTCGGCGCCCTCGGCGGTGGTCTCGACGAGCCGCACGAGCAGCTCGCTGGGCACGTGCCGGGAGAGCTCGAGCACCTCGACGTCGAGCACCCGGTGGACGGGCCGGTCGAGGACGAGATCGCGGGGGTCGTCGGGCAGCTCGACCCGCACCACCTCCCCGGAGACCGGGAGCTCACCGCGCTGGGCGATGAGCAGGCCCGAGATGGTCTCGTAGTCGCCCTCGGGCAGCTCGTGGCCGACCGCGCGCTCGACCTCGTCGACGTGGATGTCGCCGGTCATCCGCCAGGTGTCCCCGTGCTCGGGCGTGATGGTGGCGGGCGGCTCGTCGTCGTGCTCGTCGGTGATCTCCCCGACCAGCTCCTCGGCCAGGTCCTCGACGGTCAGGATGCCGGCGAAGCCGCCGTACTCGTCGATCACGCAGGCGAGCTCGTTGCGCGACTCCGTCAGCTGCGCCAGTGCGTCCGGCAGCGACATGAGCGTGGGCAGCACCAGCGGGGGCGCCATCATGGTCGAGACCGCGGCGTCATCGGGCACGCCGCCGCGCAGCAGATCGGCGAGCTGGACGACGCCGAGGGGCTCCTCGGTCGCGGAGATCACCGGGTAGCGGGTGTGCTCCTGCGCCATGAGGACGCGCAGCTCGCCCACGGTGGTGTCCGGGGAGACCGTGCCGACCTGCGACCGCGGGATCATGGCGTGCTCCACGTCCTGGTCGGGGAAGTCGATGATGCGGTCGATGAGCACCGACAGCTCCTCGGGCAGGTCCCCGCTCTCGCGGGAGTCGGCGACGATGCGCTCGAGGTCCTCCACGGTCGCGGTCGTGTCGACGTCGTGCACCGGCTCGATCCGGAACAGCCGGAGCAGCGCGTTGGCGGCGTGGTCGAACACGGTGATCAGCCACCCGAAGAGGCCGAGGTAGATCGTGGTGGAGCGGGCCAGTCCGCGGGCGAGCGGTTCGGCGTTGGCGATCGCCAGGTTCTTCGGGTACAGCTCCCCGAAGATCATCTGCACGACGGCGGCCACGACCAGCGCGCCCACCGTCCCCACCGAGATGCTCAGCGCGGCCGGCACCCCGGCGGCGCCGAGCAGCACGCCCACGGACTCCCCCACCATGGGCTCGGCCACGTAGCCGATGAGCAGACCGGTGACGGTGATGCCCAGCTGGGCGCCCGAGAGCATGAAGGAGGTGCGGCGCGTGACCCTCAGGGCGCGCTGGGCGGCCTTGTCGCCGGCCTCGGCGCGCGCGCCGAGCTTGACGCGGTCGACCGACATGTAGGCGAACTCCTGGGCCACGAAGTACCCGTTGGCGGCGATGATCGCCAGGATCACGACGATGCCGAGGAGCAGGGTGAGAATCGCTCCGATCATCGGGGGCTCACTCCTGGATCGGGAGAGCCGGGCCGGAGCCTGCGGCGGGGGTCAGCTGTTGCGGGAAAAGGACAACTGTCGCCCGGGTCGTCGGACGACCCGGGTCTCGCAGGCGATGGGCCCATCGGGCTGGTTCACGCTCTCCATGATCGGGGGTCTGGAACGCCTCACAGTCTATTTGCCGTCGGACGCCCCCACGTGACGACGCCCCACATTCCGGGCTGACGCACAGGTTCGGCGGTGCACCGGGGCATCGGGCCGGGGCCTACTGGAACACCGGCATCAGCAGTCCCAGGAGCACCAGGCCCGCCCCGCAGACCGCCAGCGCCCAGACCGGGCGGTGCGGGGTGCTCAGTCTCCACTGCTCGGGGTGCCGGGAGTGGAACCAGACGACGACCTCGGCCCCGGAGTCGGGAGCGGGCACCGGCGGGTGGTGCCAGGGCTCCTCGTGGATCTCGTAGCGCGTGGTGTGCCAGCGCAGGCAGTGCGCCCCGTCCCGGAGGACGTGGATCGCCTCGGTCCGGTGCCACCGGACGTGCAGGCAGCGGATGATCACGGCCGCCGCCACCAGGGCCAGACCGGCGTTGGTCGCGGCGGCGCTGAGCACCTCGAGCAGGGCCGCTCCACTGAGTCCGGTCACGGCCCGAGCCTACTGGCGGGCTGCGCCGGTTCTCATCCGCCTTTCATCTTTCCCAGCCTTCTCCCGGCTGGGATTGCTAGATTTCCTGGTTCCTGCGGCCCTGTTGCTGGACCGCCCTGTGCACGAGTGAGATACGGAGATCATGAGCGCCCACTGCGACGCGCCCTGTGACAGACCCCGGCCTTCGGGCCGTGCAGATGTGACGAGGTGGTGGGGCTGATGGAAGTCCTGTCGATCCTCCTCGGGGTGGCCCTGATCGCCGCCTGCGGGGCCTTCGTGGCCGCCGAGTTCTCGCTGATCACCGTCAACCGCAACGACGTCGAGGCCGCAGCGGCCACGGGTGACCGCCGTTCGGGCGGGGTGCTGCGGGCGATGAAGACCCTGTCCACGCAGCTCTCCGGAGCGCAGCTGGGCATCACCGTGACGAACCTGGGCATCGGCTTCCTGGCCGAGCCGGCCATCGCCGCCCTGATCGTGGGCCCGCTCACCGACGCCGGGCTGTCCCCGGTGGCGGCCCGCTCCACCTCCGTCGTGCTGGCGCTGGTGCTGGCGACCGGCCTGACCATGATCTTCGGGGAGCTGGTGCCCAAGAACCTGGCCATCTCCAAGCCGCTGGCCACCGCCCGCGCCGTGAGCGGCTTCCAGCGCGGTTTCACCAGAGCCCTGGCCTGGCCGATCCGGCTGTTCAACGGCAACGCCAACCGCATCGTGCGCGCCCTCGGGGTGGAGCCGCAGGAGGAGCTGGCCTCGACCCGCTCCCCCGAGGAGCTCGCCGGGCTGGTGCGCCACTCCGCCGAGCGGGGGGCGCTGGCCGCGGCCACCGCCGAGCTGGTCGAGCGCTCCTTCGCCTTCGGCGACCGCCGTGCCCACGACGTGATGACCCCCCGGGGTCAGATGACCACCCTGGCCCCGGACGCGTCCGTGCACGAGCTGCTGGCCGCGGCCAAGGCCTCGGGGCACTCCCGCTTCCCCGTCCTCGACGCGGACGAGGGCGCGGTCCTGGGCCAGGTGCACGTGCGCCACGGCCTGGCCGTGCCCTACCGCGAGCGGAACGCCGTCACCGTGGGAGCGGTCATGGACGAGGTGACCTTCGTCCCGGACACGGTGGAGCTGGACGAGCTGATGGACACCCTGCGCGCCGGGGGCCTGCAGATGGCGGTGCTGATCGACGAGTTCGGCGACACCGCCGGGCTGGTCACCCTGGAGGACCTGGTCGAGGAGCTCGTCGGAGAGGTGCGCGACGAGCACGACCCCGAGCCGGAGCCCGTCACGGTGGAGCCGGACGGGTCCTGGGACCTCTCCGCGGCGCTGCGCCCGGACGAGGCGGCCGAGCACCTCGGCGCGGCGGTCCCCGAGCACGAGGACTACGAGACCCTCGCCGGGCTCGTGACCCTGCACCTGGGCCGACTGGCCGAGGTCGGGGACCGGGTCACGGTGGCGGCCGCCCCCGCGCCCGGTGAACCGGAGGCCACGATCACCTTCGAGGTCACCGCGCTGGACGTCCACCGCATCACCGCGGTGCACGCCCGCGTCCACCGCCCCGGTGACGGGACGGCACCCGAGGACGGCGCGGAGGACCGCGCCGTGGAAGTGCCCGCCCACCAGAAGGAGTCCGTCCGATGAGCGAGGTCACCGGCCTGATCCTGACCGTGGTGCTCCTGGGCGCCAACGCGTTCTTCGTCGGCGCGGAGTTCGCCCTGATCTCCGCCCGCCGCACCATCATCGAGCCCAGGGCGCTGTCCGGGTCCTGGGCCGCGAAGGTGACCCTGGGGGCCATGGAGAACGTCTCGCTGATGATGGCCGGCGCACAGCTGGGCATCACCATCTGCTCCCTGGCCCTGGGCTACATCAGCGAACCGGCCATCGCCCACCTGCTGGAGGTGCCCTTCGCCGCGATCGGCGTCCCGGAGGCCTTCGTGCACCCGATCGCCTTCGCGATCGCCCTGTCCCTGGTGACCTACCTGCACGTGGTGTTCGGGGAGATGGTGCCCAAGAACATCGCCCTGGCCGGGCCGGAGCGCATGGCGATGGTCCTGGCCCCCGTCCTGGTGGGCATCGTCACCGCCCTGCGCCCGCTGCTGTGGCTGCTCAACGGCGTCGCCAACGTGATCCTGCGGCTGCTGAAGGTGGAGCCCAAGGACGAGGTCACCTCGGTGTTCACCCGTGACGAGGTCGCGGCCCTGGTCGAGGAGTCCCGCCACGGCGGTCTGCTGGAGGCCAACGACGAGCGGCTGCTGCTCGGGGCCCTGACCTTCGAGCAGCGCAGCGTGACCGGGATCGTGATCCCGCTGGACGGGGTCACCACCCTGCCCGCCGGGGTCACCCCCGCCCAGGCCGAGACGGTGGCCTCCGGCGGGTTCTCCCGGTTCCCCATCTTCGACGTCTTCGGGGAGCTCGCCGGGTACGTGCACATCAAGGACCTGATCGAGATCGACGAGGACGCCCGGGACACCCCGATCGACCCGTCCCTGATCCGCGCGCTGCCCACGATCGACCGGGACATGCCCCTGCGCCGGGCCCTGGCCCTGATGCAGAACTCCGGGGCCCACCTCGGCCTCGTGCTCGACGGGCGCGGCAGGACCGAGGGCATCGTCACCCTGGAGGACATGCTCGAGGAGCTCGTCGGGCAGATCCGCGACGACAGCCGCACGCTCAGGACCGTCTGAGCCTGCGGGCGGAGGCACCAGCCCCACGCGCGGTCCCCGAGAGGCCGGCGGCGGACCCGGAGGTCGCCGGCGTCCGGCGGGCTCAGCCGGCGGGGCGACGGCGGGGCAGGTGGATCCGGAAGCTGGCGCCGCGGCCGGGACCGTCGCTGGTGGCCTCCAGCGTTCCGCCCTGGGCCTCGACCAGGGCCCTGCTGATCGCCAGGCCCAGCCCCGAGCCTCCGCGGTGGGCCTCCCGGCCGGTGTTCGCGCGGTAGAAGCGCTCGAAGACGTGCGGGAGGCTCTCCGCGCCGATGCCCTCCCCGGTGTCGGTGACGGTGTAGGTGACCGCCTCCGGGGTGTGGTCGGTGCTCAGGACGACGGTGCCCCCGGCCGGGGTGTGGCGCAGGGCGTTCTCCAGCAGGTTGCTCAGCACCTGGCCCATCCGCTCCGGGTCCAGCGGCACCGGGGCGGCCTCCGGGCCGGTGCTCAGCGCGGTGATGGACACGCCCTTGCCGGCGGCGTCGGGCTCGATGGCCGCGACCGCCAGGTCCGCCAGGTGCTGAGGGTCCTGGAGCGTGAGCTGCGGCCGGGTCATGCCCTCTTCGGCGGCCGTGAGCTGGCGGATGTCGCGGGCCAGGCGCTCCAGGCGGGTGATCTGGGCGTTGAGGATCCCGGTGGTGTGCTCGTCGAGGGCGACCACCCCGTCCTCGACTCCTTCCAGATGGCCCTTGAGGCTGGCCAGCGGGGTGCGCATCTCGTGGGCCAGGTCGGCGAGCATCTGGCGCCGCGTGGTGTCCACCGCACTGAGCTTGGCGGCCATCCCGTTGAAGGAGCCGGCCAGGGCGTCGAACTCCGGCCCCAGCGCGGCGGAGGTCACGCGCACGCCGTAGTTGCCCGCGGCCACCTCTTCGGCCGCGGTGCTGAAGGACGCCAGGGACCGCCCGATGGTGCGGTAGAGGTAGAAGCTGAGCAGCCCGGCGATGCAGAGGGCCGTGAGCCCGCCGATGGCCAGGGCCATCAGACTCACCGAGCGGAAGGCGTCCTCCAGGTGATCCAGTCCGTCGGCCTCGTCGTAGTGACCGGCGTCGATGAGCTCTTCGTGGAACATGTCCGGCCCGACCAGGACCGCGGTGATCATCACGATCACCAGCCCGCTGAGCAGCACCGAGGTCTGTGCCAGCATCAACCGCACGGTCAGCGATCTCCATGACCGGGTCCGGGACGGGGCACTGGTGCTCACCGTCCGGCCCCCATCCGGTAGCCGACGCCGCGGATGGTCTGGATGAACTTCGGGCCGGCGGCCTCGTCGCCGAGCTTCTTGCGGATCCGCCCGATGTGCACGTCCACCAGGTGTGCGTCACCGGTCCAAGCGGCGTCCCAGACCATCTCCACCAGCTGCCGGCGCGAGAGCACCACCTGCGGGTGGGCCGCCAGGGCGGCCAGCAGGTCGAACTCGATCCGGGTCAGCGCCACCGGCTCCCCGCCCACGCGGACCTCCCGGGCGGCCTCGTCCACCACCAGGTCCCCGACCACGAGCTCCCGGTCCGGCCCCGCCGGGGCGGGTGCGGGGCCGGTGCGGGCCCGGCGCAGCATGGCCTGGACCCGGGCCACGAGCTCGCGCGGGCTGAACGGCTTGGTCACGTAGTCGTCGGCTCCCACCGACAGGCCCACGATCTTGTCGATCTCGTCGTCGCGGGCGGTGAGCATCAGCACGTGGCAGTCGGAGAAGGTCCGCACCTGACGGCACACCTCGACCCCGTCGATCCCCGGCAGCCCCAGATCCAGCACGAGGACCTGCGGCGCGAAGTCCCGCACCGCGGCCACCGCGTCGGTGCCGTCGTGCCGCACCGCGACGTCGAGTCCAGCCTTGCGCAGATATCCCGCGACGAGCTGCGCCAGGTCGGCCTCGTCGTCGACCACCAGCACACGACCCGCGGGAGGTGAGGACATCGTGGCTCCTTCGTCGGCGGCGCCCGCTCAGGACCGGGCGGGGCCCGGGTCCGCCGCACGGTGCGGAGAGGCTGCGCCCACGGCGGTCCCCGTCGTCCTGTTCACGGTTCCCATTCTCCCCCACCGCGCCCGTGCGCGGTGGGGGACCGCCGGATCCGTCTCGGGACGGTCCATCACCTCGCGGGCGTCCCCGGGCCCCGCGGAGGCGGCTGTGCAGCCCTAGGCGCAGTCCAGGGCGGTGCGCAGTGCCTCGAGGTTGTTGCGCATGACCTGCTGGTAGTCGGCGTTCTCGTCGGACTGGTTCTCCACCGGGTCCAGGACCGCCGTCTCGATCCCGTGCTCGGCCGCCAGGGTCTCGGCGACCTTCGGGTTGACCAGGGACTCCGAGAACACGGTGGTGACGCCCTCGGCCTCGACCACCTTGCCGATCTCGGCCAGCCGGGCCGGGGAGGGCTCGGTGTCGGGGTCGAGCCCGGAGATGGCCACCTGCTCGAGGTCGTACTTGTCCGCCAGGTACCCGTAGGCGTCGTGGGAGACCACGATGGTGTCCCGCTCACAGGTGGCCAGCCCCTCGGTGAACTCCTCGTCCAGGGCGGCCAGCTCCTCGGCCAGCTCCTCGGCGTTGGACTCGTAGGCCGCGGCGTTGTCCGGGTCGACCTCGGCCAGCTCGTGCGAGACCTCCGCGGCCACCGCGGCCAGCCGGTCCGGGTCCAACCAGAAGTGCGGGTCCTCCCCGCCGTGGCCGTGGCCGTCGTCACCGGCGGGCGCCTCCTCGCTGTGCGCCTCTCCGCCGTGGGACTCCTCCGCGGCCCCGTGCTCCTCGGCGGAGTGGGCCTCCTCGCCCTCCACCCCGGCGTGCACCGCGTCGAGGGCGTGCTCGGGGGCGGCCTGGGCTACGGCGTCGTCGACCGCCGGCTGGAAACCGGAGAGGTACACCACGGCGTCCGCGGTGCGCAGTCCGTCGACGGCGGCCGGGGACAGCTCCAGGTCGTGCGGCTCGGCCCCGGCGGGGGTCAACGAGTCCACCTGCACGAGGTCCCCGCCGACGCGCTCGGTGACGTACTGCAGCGGGTAGAAGGAGGCCTGCACGCTCAGGGTCCCGCTCGATCCCCCGCCGGCGGCCGACGGGTCGCCCGAGCCGGAGGCGCAGGAGGACAGGGCGAGAGCGGCGGTCAGGGACAGCGGGACGGCGAGGGCACGCGACAGGGTCATGAGAACAATTCTCAGTCAATCTGAGAATCATTGTCAAAACGGCCGCGATGGGCCGACCCTCAGACGTCGTGCCGGCACGCCTCGCAGGTCCCGTGGAGCTCGATGGCGTGGGAGACCTCGGTGAACCCGTGCCGGCGGGCGGTCTGGGCGGCCCACCGCTCGACGGCGGTCTCGGCCACCTCCACGGTGCGGCCGCAGCGGCGGCACACCAGGTGGTGGTGGTGCTCGGTGCGCCGGCACCGGCGGTACCGGGTCTCCCCGCCGGGGGCGGCGAGGGCGTCGACCTCCCCGGCCTCGGCCAGGGCGCCGAGGTTGCGGTAGACGGTGGCGAGGGAGACGGACTCCCCCTGCTCCCCCAGCAGGGCGTGGAGCTGCTGGGCGGAGCGGAACTCCGGGGTCCGTTCGAGCAGCTCGGCCAGGGCGGAGCGCTGCCGGGTGGTCCGGGACACGGTCACGCCCCTCGCAGCTGGAGGTCGTCCTCGACGTCGTGGAGGCGATCCGGCGCGCCGTGGCGCCGGGCGCGCCCCAGGAGGGGGCGGAGGAGCAGCGCCAGCACGTAGCAGGCGATGGCCAGCACCACGATCGTGGCCCCGGGGGACAGCGGGTGGAAGTAGGTGATGGACAGGCCGGTGACGCAGACCCCGACCCCGACGGCCATGGCCGTCCCCATGGTCCCGGCGAAGGAGCGGGTGACCAGCTGGGCCACGGCCACCGGGACGATCATCACGGCGGAGACCAGGAGGACGCCGACCACGCGCATCGACACGGAGACGGTCAGGGCGGCCATGACGGCCACCATGATGTTCAGCGCCCGCACCGGCAGACCGGTGGCGAGGGCGAACTCCTCGTCGTGGCACAGGGAGAACAGCGCCGGGCGCAGTCCGAGCCCGAGGCCGAGGACCACCGCGGCCAGCCCGGCGGTGAGCCAGACGTCCAGGGGGGTGACGGTGGCGATGGACCCGAAGAGGTAGCCGGTGAGGTTCGCCGACGTGCCGCCGGCCAGCCCGATCAGCAGCACGCCACCGGCGATGCCGCCGTAGAACAGCAGGGCCAGCGCCACGTCGCCGCTGGTGCGCCCCTTGGTGCGCATCACCTCGATGAGCACCGCGCCGATGACCGCGGCGACCACCGCCCCGGGCACGGCGAGGGCGTCGTGCGGGGTGAGTCCGGCCGCCGAGCCGGCCAGCCAGCCCATAGCAACCCCGGTCAGGGCGACGTGGCCGATGCCGTCGCCGAGCAGCGCCAGGCGCCGCTGGACCAGGTAGGTGCCGATCACCGGCGCGGAGACGCCCACGAGGGCGGCGATCAGCAGGCCGCGCTGCATCAGCGGACTGGCCAGCATGGCGGCGAGGGTCTCGATCATGGTCACTGGGGCTTTCCGTGGAGATCGGGGGCGGTCGGGACGGCGGAGTGCTCGTCCCCGTGGGGGTGCAGGTGCTCGTGATCGGGGGCGTCGTGCCCGGGGGCCGGCAGCGGAGGGCTGCCGTCGTGGACGATGCGCCCGTGGCGCAGCACCACGGCGCGGTCCAGCAGGGGGGCCAGCTCGCCCAGCTCGTGGAGCACCACCAGGAGCGTGGTGCCGTCGGCCTGCAGCTGCGCCAGGATGCGGGCCATGGCCTCCTTGGAGACCTGGTCCACCCCGGACAGGGGCTCGTCCAGCAGCAGCAGCCGGGGCCGCCGCACCAGCGCCCGGGCGATCAGCACCCGCTGCTGCTGGCCGCCGGAGAAGATCGCCACGCTCTCGCCCGCCCGGTCGGCCAGTCCCACCTGCTCCAGGGCGTCGAGGCACGCGCGCCGGGCCCCGGGGCCGGGGCGGAGGCGCCGGCGTCCCGTCAGCCCCGAGGCCACGACCTCGAGCGCGGTGGCCGGCACCCCGGCGCCGACGCCGACGCGCTGGGGGACGTAGCCGATGCGCGACCACGGCACGGCCCGGCGCGCGCCGGTGACGTCGGCGCCGAACAGCCGGGCCTCGCCGGAGTCGACGGGCACGATCCCGAGCAGGGACTTGATGAGGGTCGACTTCCCGGAGCCGTTGCCGCCCATCAGGGCCACGGCCTCGCCCTCGGCCACAGCGAGGTCGACCCCGCGCAGCACCGGAGTGGCGCCGAGGACCACGGTGAGGTCCTCCGTGCGGATCGCCGAGCGGTCCGCGGGGGCCGGTGCCTCCGGCGTGGATCGAAGTTTCATGAGAGCCATTCTCAAGAAAATGAGAACGATGGTCAATTCGGCACCGGTTCCGCGGCGGACCGGTGCCGCCGGGATCAGCGCCGCGCCGGCTGCACGGCGGACCGCACGGCGCCCTCCCCCCGGCGCGGAACGGACAGCGCGGCAGGAGACGCCGTGGCGGCAGGTCCCGTCTCGGCAGGTCCCGCCTCGGCAGGCCCCCGCCCAGGACGGGCCGTCCGCCTCGCGACGTCGGCGCTGGAGAGTGAGACTGCCAGGACGGAGGCGAGCACCAGGGCACCCGCGGGCCCGAGCACGGTCCAGGGGGCGCGCTCGACGTAGCCGATGCCCTCGGCCAGCAGCAGCCCCCACTCCGGGGCCGGCGGCTGCTGCCCCAGGCCCAGGAAGCCGAGGCCGGCAATGGCCAGGGCGGTGCCGGGCAGGCGCAGGACCGCGTGCCGGGTCACCTCCGGCAGCAGGGTGGGCAGGACGGTCCCGGCCAGGATGCGGGTCCGGCCCACCCCGAGCAGGGGCAGCACCCGGACGTAGGGCCGGGCCGAGATCTCGGCCACGAGGGCGGCGGTGTGGGCGGCCAGCGGTGCCCAGCTCACCAGGGTGACGGCCAGGGCGGCTCCGGCCGCGGAGGGGCCGGCCACCGCCACGACGAGGATGCCGGCGATGATCGGCGGTGCCGCGTTGGTGACCTCGACCGGCCCGGTGGACCACGTCCCGGTCATCCCGACGGCCAGACCGATGACCAGGCAGGCGGCGACCACGACCAGGGCCAGGCCCAGGGTGTCCAGGGCGCCGTGGCCCACGCGCGCCAGCACGTCGCGGCCGGACGCGTCGGCCCCCAGCGGGAGCGCCCAGGAGGGCGCTTCGAGCCGCCAGTGGGCGGAGGCGTAGGGGTCCCGGAGCAGTCCGGCGACGACGAGCCACAGCAGCAGGGCCCCCGAGACGACCGGCACCGTCCACCACGCCCGGCGCCGCCCCGGGGGCGGCCCGGGGACGGGCAGGTCCCCGGAGCGGGCGGCCGGCCCCAGCAGCGCCCGGCGGGCCAGGGCGGCCAGGGCACCGCACAGCGCGGCGAGCACGAGCAGGAGCAGGATCCCCGCCTGCAGGGCGGGGATGTCCTGGGCCGCCGCGGCCCCGAGCAGGGTCCGGCCCAGGCCGGGGATCGCGAAGACCTCCTCGACCGGCACCGCCCCGCCGGTGAGCCCGACGACGACGAGAGCGATCTGCCCGATCACCCCGGGCAGGGCCCGGTGCAGCGCCGCGAGCGCGATCCGCGGCCGGGAGTGCCCGGCCACGGCCCAGGTGTGCACCCAGCGCTCGGTGAAGGCGCCGGCCAGGGCGGTCGAGAGCAGCCGGCCGATCAGCCCGCCCCCGGGCAGGCCGAGCGCCAGGGCCGGGAGCACCACGTGCTCGGGCCCCTGCCATCCGTAGGGCGGGAGCCAGCCCGCCCAGACGGCCACGACGATCAGCAGCACCGCCGCCAGCAGGAACTCCGGCAGCGCGGTCAGCGCGGCGGCCGCCGCCCCGGCCCCGCGGACGGGGCGCCCGGCGAGCCCGCTGCGGACGGTGGGCACACAGGTCACGGCGGCCACGAGCAGGGCGACGAGCAGGGCCGCGCCCATCAGCGTCAGGGACACCCCCATGGACTCCAGGACGCCGGGCAGGACCGGGCGCCCGCTGATCCAGGAGGTGCCGAGGTCCCCGGTGAGGACGCCGGACGCCCAGTCGGCGAAGACGGCCACCGGGCCGCCGTCCAGGCCCAGCTCGGTCCGGATCTGGGCCAGCACCTCCGGGGTGGCCGGCCGGTCCGCGTAGCGGGCGCGCAGCACCGTGTACTCCGGGCTGCTGCCCGAGAGCCACGGCAGGGCCCCGATCAGCAGGACGACGGCGGCGAAGGCCGCGGCGCGGGAGATCAGGGCCGCAGCCCCTCCCCGTCCCCTCACTCGGCCCGTCACTCGGCCCGTCACTCGGAGACGGCGGTCTCGGCCGTGATCAGCTCGCGCTCGCGCGGATCGCGGACCGCGCCCTCCACGCCGTCCTGCTCACCCTGGATGACGCGCTCGTGGAGCATCGGGATCGCCGCGTCCTCGGCCAGGATCGCCGCTTCGGCGGCCATGATCGCCTCCTGGCGCTCCTCGCCGGGAGCGGCCTGCTCCGCGGCGGTCAGGGCGTCGTCGACGGCCCCGGAGCAGAACCGGGAGAGGTTGAACGAGCCCTCACAGCCGAAGTCGCTCACCATGTAGGCCACTGGGTCGCCCGAGTCGAGCACCGTGGCGCGGGAGAGGACGAAGGCGTCGAAGTCGCCGTCCAGGGCGTCGGCCTCGATGTACTGGTACTCGCGCACCTCGAGCTCCACCTCGAAGCCGGCGGCCTCGAGCTGCTGCTGGAGCTGGACGGCGACCTCGGGCAGCTCGGCCCGGTCGGTGAAGGTGCCGATGGTGATCTTCCGCCCGGCCGGGTCCCCGGCCTCGGCGCGGTCGGCCAGCGCCTCGCGGTAGGCGTCGGTGTCCCGGCCCTCCGCGGCGTAGGGGATCGCCGGGCCCAGCAGTCCCGCGGCCGCGTCGGCCCGGCCCTCGTAGACCCCGTCCACGATGCGCCGCGGGTCCAGGGCCTCCCGGGCGGCGGCGCGCAGGGCGGGGTCGGCGAACGGTCCGTCCTCGGTGTTGAGGTAGAGCGTGTTGGTGCGCGGCATCGGCACCTCCTCGAGGAGGTCCTCCTCGACCTGGGCGGCCTGGCCCACGGGCACGGCCTCGACGACGTCGGCCTCGCCGGTGCGCAGCGCGGCGGCCCGGGCAGTGCCGTCGGGCGCGAAGGACACGTCGATGCCGGCCGCGACCGCGGCGCCGGCCCAGTGGTCGTCGTAGCGCTCCAGGGTGGCCCCGGAGGTGCCGTCCACGGCGGTGAGCTCGAACGGACCCGTGCCGTGGCCCACCGGGGTCACGGCGGCGCCCTCGTAGGCGGCCGGGGCCAGGATCGACAGCTGCGGGCTGGACAGCCGCTGCGGGACCAGCGGGTCGGTCTCGGCGGTGGTGACCCGCACGGTGTCGCCCTCGGCCGCCACGCTCATCTCCACCCCGTCGAGGATGCGCGGGGCCGGCTCCGCCTCCACCGCGTGGGCGAGTGAGGCGGCGGCGTTCTCCGCGGTGAGCGCGGTGCCGTCGTGGAAGGTGACGCCGTCCCGGATCGTGAAGGACCAGGTGGTGTCGTCGAGCTGCTCCCACTCGGTGGCCAGCATCGGCTGGGCGTCCCCGGCCTCGTCCAGCCGGACCAGGGTCTCGGCGGTGGACCAGCGGGAGAGCTTGAAGGCGTCGTCGCTCAGCGGGGACAGCCCCGAGCGCGGCGGCTGCAGCATGGCGAGCTCGATCCGGGCGCCGGTCGAGCCGCCGGCTCCCCCGGCGGAGGAGGTGCCGGAGCCCTCGGAGAAGCAGCCGGTGAGCAGCAGCAGGCTGACCGCGGCGAGGCCGAGCCCGGTGCGGCGCCGGGCGGGACGGGGAGCAGAGGGGCGAGGTGGCATCAGGAGGCCCTTTCGGTGGGGGTGAGCGGTGGTGGGTGACAGGGATGGTGCGGCCGACGGCTCAGGGGGCCAGGTGCGGAACCGCATCCACCAGCTCCTGCGTGGTCGGGTGGCGCGGCGTCTCGAGCAGCCGGTCGACGGGGCCCCCCTCCACCACCTGCCCGTGGTCGAGCACCAGCGCCCGGCGGCAGAGGAAGCGGACCGCAGTGAGGTCGTGGGAGACGAACAGCAGCCCCAGTCCCTCTTGGACGTGCTGCTCCCGGAGCAGGTCCAGCACCTGGTGGCGCAGCGGCAGGTCGAGGCCGCTGACCGCCTCGTCGGCCAGGAGGATCCGCGGCCGGGTCACCAGGGCCCGGGCGATCGCCACGCGCTGGGCCTGACCGCCGGAGAGCTCGTGGGCGCGCCGGCCCAGGTGCTCGGCGCCGAGGCCGACCCGCTCCAGGGCGTCCCGGACCAGGCGGGCGTGGTCGCCCGCGATGCGGAAGCGGCGCAGCGGTTCCCGCAGCTGGCGTTCGACGCTGCGCCGCGGGTCCAGGCTGGACGCGGGGTCCTGCGGGACGTACTGCACGGCCTGCCTGGCCCGCCGGATCTGCTGCCGGCCGGTCAGGGGGACGCCGTCGAAGCGGATCTCGCCCCGGTCCGGGCGCTCGACGCCCAGCAGCAGGGACAGCAGCGTGGACTTGCCCGATCCGGAGGGGCCGACCAGGCCCAGCGACTCCCCCTCGCGCACCGCGAGGTCGACATCGCGCACCGCGGCCACGGCGCCGGAGCGCGTGCCGTAGCTCCTGGTGAGCCCGAGACCGTGCAGTGCGGCGGGTTCCGCCGCCCGGCTCACGAGGCCACGCCCAGCGGGGCGGCAGCCGGCGGAGCCGCGGCGGACCGGAGACCGGTGCGGGCGGCCTCGACCAGGGCCGCCGTGAAGGGCGCCTGCGGCGATCCGACCACCTGCCGGATCGGACCGGACTCGACCACCCGTCCCCGGTCCAGGACCACGACGTCGTCGCACAGATCGGCGGCGACCGCCAGGTCGTGGGTGACGAACAGCAGCCCGCCGCGGCCTGCGCCGGTGCACCGGCGCAGGGCCTCGACCACGTGGCGCTGGCTGATCATGTCCAGCGCCGTGGTCGGCTCGTCGGCCACCAGCAGGTCCGGGGCGGCGGCCATGGCGAGCGCCAGGCACACCCGCTGCCGCTGCCCGCCCGACAGCTGGGAGGGGTGGGCCCGCAGGATCCGCGCCGGGTCCTCGAAGCCGACCTCGTGGAGCAGGTCCGCCACGACCCGGCCGGCGGCCGCCGCACCGAGCCGGCGCCGGCGGGCCACGGCGGGCAGCAGCTGCCGGTCCAGGCGCACCACGGGGTTCAGCGCGGCCTGGGAGTCCTGGAAGACCGCGGCCATTCCCGGACGCCGCCCGGGAGCCTGCCGCCACGGCAGCTCACGGCCGGCGACCCGCAGGGAGCCCTGCACGCCGAAGCGGTGCCCGAGCAGACCCAGCAGGGCCAGCACCGTCAGGGACTTCCCCGATCCCGAGGCGCCGAGCAGGGCCACCCGCCGGCCGGGCGGCACCTGGAAACCCACACCCTGCAACAGCGGCCGTCCGGCCAGGGCCACGTCGAGCCCCCGCACGTCCACTCCGGTCGCACCGCGCATGCTTCCCCCTTGCCAAAACCGGTCTCAACGAGTTCTTATGGTAATGAGTTTCATTCTCAACAACAAAACCGGCGGCAGCGCGTTTAGGAGCCGCCGGCCCGCCACCTCGTTCGCCGACCCAGGAGGGCACCCGATGACCCGCAAGAGCGCCCCGCGCAGGACCAGCACCGACGCCAGCGGTCCCCTGGTCGCGGTCTGCCAGGGTCACCGGTGCGCCGGCCTGCGCCGGATGACCGGGACCGCCGAGCAGGCGGAGGACCTCCAGGAGGTGGTCAGGGGCACGGCCGGGGCCGTCCTGATCTCGTCCCCGTGCCTGGGCCGGTGCGAGATGGCCGCGCTGGTCGCCGTCGCACGGCGGGACGGGCCCAGCGGGCACGTGGGTCCCACCGTGTGGCTGAGCGGGCTGGAGGACGTCCAGCGGGCGGAGGCGCTGAACCGCTGGGTCGCCTCCGGCGGTCCGCAGCGGATCCACCAGCCCGAGCACGGCGCACCGCCGTCCTTGCGGGACGCCGTGAGCGGCTTCGGCCCCCCGCCCGCCGTGTCCCGCCGCACCCGCTGAGCCGTCAGCGCGGCGGAGGCGGGACGCTCGGCTCGGCGAGGCCGGAGCACGCGCCGGAGACGGAGAGACGGCCCCGGCGTGACCGGCAGCGGCGGCCGGCGCCGACCGGTTCGTCCGCCCCCTCCGTGGCCGGGGGTTTCTTCACGGAATCTTCAACGCCCAGGACTTCACGACGCCGGATCGGCAGTTTACTGTCGGTTGCACGGCGGTCCGGTTCCGACCGGTCCGCACCACGGCAGGACGGACGAAGGAGCGAGACCATGACCCACGTGACCTCGATGCTCGAGACCTACCCGAAGGACCTGGGGAACATCGACCGGCAGAAGCTGGCCGAGTGCATCGCGGCGTGCTTCGAGTGCGCCCAGACCTGCACCGCCTGCGCCGACGCCTGCCTGGCCGAGGACATGGTCGCGGAGCTGACCGAGTGCATCCGCAAGAACCTCGACTGCGCCGACGTCTGCGCCGCCACCGGCAAGGCACTCTCCCGTCAGACCGGCAACAACGCCGAGGTCGGCCGGGCCCTGCTCGAGGCGTGCCGCACCGCGTGCAAGGCCTGCGGGGACGAATGCGCCGAGCACGCCGAGATGCACGAGCACTGCAAGGTCTGCGCCGAGGCCTGCCGCCGCTGCGAGCAGGCCTGCGCCGACCTCCTCACCTCGATGGGCTGAGCCCGGCGGGGCGCCGGTCCGGGCGCGGCGCGGATCCGCGCACCGGGCTTCCCCACTCTCGCCGGGCCTCAGCGGGCCTCAGCGGGCCTCGAGAGTGCCCATCATGCCGAGGTCCTCGTGGTCGAGGATGTGGCAGTGGTAGACGCTGCGGCCGGCGAAGTCGTCGAAGGCCACCCGGACCGTCACCTCCCCGAAGGCCGGGACGTTGACCACGTCCTGCCACTGCGGCCCGGAGACCTCGCGGCCCGCCTCGGCCACGACCTGCATCGGCCACACGTGCAGGTGCACCGGGTGGTCCATGGGGCTGGAGTTGGTCAGGGTCCACTCCTCCACGGTGCCCACCCGGACCCGCTGGTCGGTGCGCCCGGCGTCGAACTCCCGGCCGTCGATCGTGAAGGACATCATCTGCCCGGGGCCGCGCATGCCGCCCATCATCCCGCCCATGCCCATGCCCATGGCGAAGTCCAGGGTGCGCCGGGCCTCGACCGGCTCCTCGCGCAGGTCCCGCAGCGCCGGCCCGGCGGGCACGGGCCCGGTCGGCTCGACCGGGTCCCCGGTGACCTCCAGGGTGAGCAGCTCGATCGGCTCGTCGTTGCCGGGGCCGTCCCCCGGCATGGCCCCGCCCATCATTCCGTCCATGCTGCCGCGGTCCACCGGGGTGGCCACCAGGACGGAGGTGCCAGCCCGGGCGTCCACCAGCAGCTCCACCCGGTTGCCCGGCGCCAGGGTCACGTCGGTGACCTCGAGCGCCTCGGGCAGCCGGCCGACGTCACGGCCGGAGAGCCGCAGGCCCTGCCCGTCCAGGCTCAGGCGCAGGAACCGGGACGGGCAGGCGTTGACGACCCGCCACAGCTCCCGCTCCCCCGGTGCCGCGGTGGCCCCGGGACGGACCTGACCGTTGACCAGCACGATCTGCCCCTCCCGGCCCATCATCCGCTCGGGCGGGGACACCTCGGCCGGCTCCCCGGAGGCGTCCAGGGTGAGGTCGGAGATCACCAGCACCCGCTCCCGGGCCACCGGGACGGGGTCGGGGTCCTCGACCACGATGGCCCCGTAGAGCCCGGCGGCGAGCTGGTCGGCCACGTGTCCGTGGTGGTGCGGGTGGTACCAGTAGGTGCCCGGCGGGTGGTCGTCCGGGAGGGCGAACTCGTAGTCGAAGGAGTCCCCGGGGGCGATGCTCACGAAGGGGTTGTCCCCGTTGCCCTCCGGGGAGACGTGCAGACCGTGCACGTGCAGGTTCGTCGGGTCGTCCAGGCCGTTGGTCATCGCCACCCGGAGCGTGTCGCCGGGGCGGACCCGCAGGGTGGGCCCGGGCAGGGAGCCGTTGAACGCCTGCACGTGCGCGGTCCGCGCCCCGATCCGCACCCGGGCGGGGGCCGCCGCCAGGGCCAGGTCCAGGGCCCCGTCCCGGCTGGACAGCACCTCGGGCTGCAGCAGCTCCCGGCCGCCGCCGATGGCCTCACCCCCGCCGCCGGTCCACCACAGCCCGGCCCCGCCCACGGCCGCGGCGCCGGCGCCGGCCGCGCCCAGGGCCAGCAGCTGCCGGCGGGTCAGCGGGCTCACCGGTCGCCCTCCTCCAGGGTCCGCAGCCGCTCCCGGAACTCCTCGGTGCTGATCTCCCCGCGCGCGTAGCGCTCCTCGAGGATCTCCCGGGACCGGCGCGGGCCGGCACCCGTCGGCGGCGCGGAACCGCCCTGCCGGGTCCCGCCGCCCGAGTTCCCGGTGAGCAGCTTCACGAGCACGACGACCAGTACGACCGTGCCCACGACGAGCAGGAGCCAGAAGATCCACATCCAGCCCATGCCCCCTCCCATGCCGTCGCCCCACATCATCGCGGTCCTCCTTCGATCGGTCGGTCGGCTTTTGCCGGCGGCCGCCCGTGGGCGACGACGCCGGTCACCGGGGCGGTCAGGAACCGTCCGGCAGCTCCTGGAGCATCTGCTCCATCTCGGCGATCTCCGCCTCCTGGTCTGCGACCACCTGGCGGGCGAGCTCGACGGCCTGCGGGTTCTGCCCCTGCTCGATCTGCTCCTGGGCCATCTCGACCGCGCCCTCGTGGTGGACGGTCATCTGCTCCAGGTACAGCTGGGCGGCCCCGGTGCCCTGGGCGTCCTCGAGGGCGGACATGTCCTCCTCGCTCATCATCCCGCTCATGCCCGCCCCGGAGCCGTGGTCCATGCCGTCCATGTCCTCGGCGTCGGCCAGGGGCTCGGCCTCCCAGGCGGTGAGCATGTCGTTCATGCGCTCGATCTCCGGGCCCTGGGCGTCGATGACTCTCTGGGCGAACTCGGCGACCTCGGCCGGGACGTCGTCCTTGGCCAGCAGCATCTCGCTCATCTCCACGGCCTGCTCGTGGTGCGGGAGCATCATCTGGGCGAACATCACGTCCGCGTCGTTGTGCTCGGCGGCGATCGGCTCGCCGGAGGCCGCACCGGTGCTGGTGGCCGCAGAGGCGGAGGCCGCGGGGGCAGCGGTCTCCGCGGCCGTGCCGGCGCCCTCCTGGGCGCCGCTGGTGCCGCAGCCGGCCAGGGCGAGGGCCGAGGCCAGGGCGAGGGTGGTGAGGGTGGTGGAACGCTTCACGGTGGGTGTCCTTCTCTTCGGTTCGGGGGTTCGGGGGTTCGGTCTCGGGGGGTCGGGGGGGGTTCAGCGGGCGGGGACGGTGCCGGCCTGCTCGGGGGCCCGGCGGTCCTCGGTGCCGACGGAGGCCAGATGGGCCGGGGCGAGGTCGAGGCGGCGCAGCAGCTGGGCGTTGAGCGCCACCACGATGGTGGACGCCGACATCAGCACCGCGCCCACGGCCGGGGACAGCACGATCCCGATCGGGGCGAGCACCCCGGCGGCCAGTGGCACGGCGACGACGTTGTAGCCGGCGGCCCAGACCAGGTTCTGGATCATCTTCCGGTAGCTGGCCCGCGACAGCTCGATCATCGACAGCACGGACCGGGGGTCGTTGCCGGCCAGGACCACCCCGGCCGACTCCATGGCCACGTCGGTGCCGGCGCCGATGGCGATGCCGACCTCGGCCCGGGCCAGGGCGGGGGCGTCGTTGACGCCGTCGCCGACCATCGCCACGGTCATCCCCCGGGACTGGAGCTCGACGACCTTGGTGTCCTTGTCCTGCGGGAGGACCTCCGCGAAGACCTCGTCGATGCCCAGCTCGGCGCCCACGGCCTCGGCGACCTGGCGGGCGTCGCCGGTGATCATCGCCACGCGCACCCCCCTGTCCTGCAGGGCGGCCACGGCGGCGCGGGACTCCGGGCGGACCTTGTCCTCCAGGGCCAGGGCACCGATGACCGCTCCGTCCCGGAGGACGTGGAGCACCCCGGCGCCGCGCGCCACCCACTCACGGGTGGTACCGGCGATCGTCGCCGGCGTGGACAGGCCGAGCTCGCGCAGCATGTTGGGTCCGCCGACCGTGATCTCGGCGCCGTCCACCGTGGCGCGGACGCCGCGGCCGGTGGCCGACCGGAGGTCGGTGCCGCGCAGGCCCAGCCGCTGCGCCTCGGGGTCCTGGGCGGCCGCGGTGACGATGGCGCGGGCCACGGGGTGCTCGCTGTCGGCCTCGGCCGCCGCCGCGAGGGCCAGGAGCTCGCCCTTCGAGGTGCCGGGGACCGGGGCGGCGCCGGTGACCGCGTGGGCGCCCTCGGTGAGGGTGCCGGTCTTGTCGAAGAGCACCACGTCGATGGTGCGCATCCGCTCCAGGGCCAGCCGGTCCTTGATCAGCAC